>NZ_JPOI01000001.1:336250-672500 GCF_000733845.1 Geobacillus vulcani PSS1 | reverse complement strand
GACGGGATAAGCGCTGAAAGCATCTAAGCGTGAAGCCCCCCTCAAGATGAGATTTCCCACCGCCAAAAGCGGGTAAGATCCCTCGAAGATGACGAGGTCGATAGGTCCGAGGTGGAAGCGTGGCGACACGTGGAGCTGACGGATACTAATCGATCGAGGGCTTAACCTAGAAAAGTGGAAGCGCCGCGTTTCGCTCTCGAAGCCAAATGTTCTTCACCCGCAGGGGCGCTCGCGCCCCGAGGGGGAAGGTTATTTGGCAGAAGAGAGCTAGGCGCTGGAACTGGACAATAGAAAAGCGCAGGCGAGCGGTTCGCCGCGACGGGCAAATGTTCTTCGCCCGCAGGGGTGCTTGCACCCCGAGGGAGAAGGTTATTTGACCCCGAGCGGCGGCGAGCCGGAGCTAGACAGTGCGAAAAGCGGAGGCCGCCCGCTTATCGGCGAAACGCGCTGGAGGGCCTGCGAGGAGGCTCGAACCAAGCAAAGCTTGGTTCTGCGTGGGTGGTGCCACAGGAGCGTATGCAATGTGTCGCCGCCACAGCAGGACCGAAGCGTCGCGAGCCGATGGCGGCCGGAGCTAGACAGTACGAAGCGCGGCTTCTTCCGACGGTTATCTAGTTTTGAAGGAATGAACTTCCTTCTTGACATTGTTTATTTTTCGAGTATAATAAATGATGTCATAATCCAAATGCTTGCCTAGTGGCTATGGCGGAGGGGAAACACCCGTTCCCATCCCGAACACGGAAGTTAAGCCCTCCAGCGCCGATGGTAGTTGGGGCCAGCGCCCCTGCAAGAGTAGGTCGCTGCTAGGCAGGCAAAAATGAGGGAGCTATACGGTTCTCTCATTTTTTTGCCTATTGTCATTAAGTCATTTTTAATGACGCCATTTTCAATCCTCTCCCCCAAAATTAAAGCGTGATCATCGTTTCCTAGACCCCCTTTTTTCATAAAAGCGATAGGAAACGGAAACTCGTGTAAGGGTGTCCTGTACGGCTTGGGACACCCTCTTTTTTTATTTTTTTTCGGAAAGGCAGGTATCTCCTTTTGTGGACTCGTGGGGGAGATTATTCGCTTTTTTTGATGACAATTTTCTTTTTCGGCTCGTCAGGGATGAGTCGATGCAGGTGGATGAACAACAGGCCGTTATGGTATGTTGCTTCGATGCGGTCCTCTTTGACGGCGAACGGCAGTGGGATTGTTTTTTGAAATTGGCCTTGGAAAATGCCTTCTTCCACCAGCTCAAACCCTTTAAAGTTGAGATTAATGGCTGCCTTCACTTCCAACGTTTTATATGATACATACACTTCTGCATCTTCGATTTTTTCGAGCCCTGGGAGGCTGATGACAACGAGCAGCTCGTTGTCTTTTTTGTAGATGTTCATGCCGGATGACGGTTTGTTTGATGACGGCAACAACGGCTGGATGTTTCCCCAAAAATCATTTTGGAAAAATTGTTGCCAATGTTTTGTCCAATCGGCAAACGGCATAAATGGGTTTTCGTTGGCCATAACGTCTCCCTCCTCCGCTCCTTCATCATATGCCGTTATCTTCATTTGGTGATTGCAAAAACACGAACATTCGCTTTGTTAATATGTCGAATGTTCGATTTTTTCCTTGACACCTCTCAAAAACACCTGTTACTATAAAAGTAACTTCATACGTATATGAGAAGATCCCTCATATAATTTTGGGAATATGGCCCAAAAGTTTCTACCCAATAACCGTAAATTATTGGACTATGAGGGAAAGGATCGGTTTTGGCTTTTTTTCGATCAGCAACTGTCAAAGCCCAGAACGATGCTTTCCCTCGTTTATGGATGGGAACGCATATTCTGGGTTTTGTTGTGCTAGCAAAAGGAGTGAAACGATATGAACCCGCTCGTCGGAGTGGTAATGGGAAGTCACTCGGATTGGGAAACGATGAAGCACGCTTGTGCCATTTTAGAGGAATTGGGTGTTCCGTTTGAGAAAAAAGTCGTATCGGCACATCGGACGCCGGACGAGATGTTTCAGTATGCGGAGACAGCCGAGGAGCGCGGCATCCGTGTGATCATTGCTGGAGCTGGCGGGGCAGCTCATTTGCCGGGAATGATCGCGGCGAAAACGACGCTGCCCGTGATTGGAGTGCCGGTGCAATCCAAGGCGCTGAACGGATTGGATTCGTTATTGTCGATTGTGCAAATGCCAGGCGGGGTGCCGGTGGCGACGGTGGCGATCGGCAAGGCGGGGGCGACCAATGCCGGATTGCTCGCTGCGTCCATTCTTGGGCTTCTTGAGCCACACTATATGGAGGCGCTCAAAGCGCGACGGGAAGCCATTCGAAAACAAATTGTGGAAAGCAGTGATCAGCTTGGCTAAGCGGCGGATTGTTCCGGGACAGATGATCGGCATCATCGGCGGGGGCCAGCTCGGGCGGATGATGGCTTTGGCGGCGCGCGAGATGGGCTTTCGCATTGCCGTTCTCGATCCAACGCCTGATTCCCCGTGCGGGCAAGTGGCTGATGTGGAAATCACTGCGCCGTACCACGATCTGGATGCGATAGCTGAACTGGCGCTCATCAGTGATGTGATCACGTACGAGTTTGAAAACATCGATGCGCGGGCGCTTGAGTGGCTTGTGGAAAACGCCTATGTCCCACAAGGAAGCCGGTTGCTTGCGGTGACGCAAGATCGGGCGTTGGAGAAAGCGGCGATCGTCGCTGCCGGTTTGCCGGTGGCGCCCTATGTCGAAGTGAATGGGGCGGAGGAGCTCGAACAGGCCGTCCAGGCGATCGGATTCCCGTGTGTTTTGAAAACGCGGCGTGGCGGCTACGACGGCAAAGGGCAATATGTGCTGCGCGGCGAAGGCGATGTAGCCAACGCGGTTGATTTGCTTCGGCTTGGCCCATGCATTTTGGAAGGTTGGGTACCGTTTGTGAAAGAAATGTCGGTCATTGTCGCCCGCAACGGCGACGGGGAGACGGCTGTTTTTCCGGTGGCGGAAAACATTCATGTCGAGAACATTTTGCATCAAACGATCGTTCCAGCACGGATTCCACAACACATCGAGCAGCGGGCGGTCCTTTACGCCAAGACGTTGGCAGCATCATTTTCGCTCGTCGGGACGTTGGCGGTGGAAATGTTTTTGACAGGAGACGGGGATATTTATATTAATGAATTGGCCCCTAGACCGCACAACTCGGGTCATTATACAATCAATGCATGTGCCACGTCCCAATTCGCCCAGCACATCCGCGCCGTCTGCAACTGGCCGCTCGGGTCGACGGAATTGGTAAAGCCGGCCGTGATGGTCAATATTTTCGGCGAACATGTCGAGCCGATCGTTCGGCAAATTGATGCGTTTGCCGGTGCGGTTTACGTCCATCTGTACGGCAAGCATGAAGCGAAGCCGAAGCGGAAAATGGGCCATGTGACTGTACTGGCGGATGATGTTGAGGAAGCGCTGGCGCGAATCGAGTCGTGGCAAATTTGGCATGATCGGAGGCTGGAACGAGGATGATTGAACGTTACACAAGACCGGAAATGGGAGCGATTTGGACCGAGGAAAATCGCTTTCAGGCATGGCTTGAAGTGGAATTGCTCGCGTGCGAGGCGTGGGCCGAGCTTGGCGTCATTCCAAAAGAAGATGTCCGCCGTCTGCGTGAAAACGCGTCGTTTGACGTCAACCGCATTAAAGAAATCGAAGAAGAAACGCGCCATGATGTCGTCGCCTTCACCCGCGCTGTTTCTGAGACGCTTGGGGAAGAGCGAAAATGGGTGCATTATGGCCTCACCTCGACCGATGTCGTCGATACGGCGTTAGGTTACTTGCTGAAACAGGCGAACGCCATTTTGCGGCGCGATTTGGAAAACTTCATTCAAGTGCTGAAAGAGAAAGCACGCGAACATAAATACACGGTCATGATGGGACGTACGCACGGCGTTCATGCCGAACCGACGACGTTCGGGCTGAAGCTGGCGCTTTGGTATGCGGAGATGGTGCGGAATTTGGAACGGTTTGAACAAGCAGCAAAGATGGTGGAAGTGGGAAAAATTTCTGGAGCGGTCGGCACATACGCCAATGTGGATCCGTTTGTGGAACAGTATGTTTGTGAAAAACTTGGCTTGACGCCGGCGCCGATTTCGACGCAAACGTTGCAGCGCGACCGCCACGCTTACTACATGGCGACGCTCGCGCTCATTGCGACATCGATTGAAAAATTTGCTGTGGAAATTCGCGGCTTGCAAAAAAGCGAAGTGCGTGAAGTCGAGGAGTTTTTTGCCAAAGGGCAGAAAGGTTCGTCAGCGATGCCTCATAAGCGCAATCCGATCGGTTCGGAAAACATGACCGGCATGGCGCGCGTCATTCGCGGATATATGGTGACGGCGTATGAAAATGTGCCGCTTTGGCATGAGCGCGACATTTCCCATTCGTCAGCGGAGCGCATCATTTTGCCGGATGCGACGATCGCGTTGAACTATATGTTGAACCGGTTTGCTAACATTGTGAAAAACTTGTTGGTGTATCCGGAAAATATGAAGAAAAATATGGAGCGCACATTCGGGCTCATTTACTCGCAGCGCGTCTTGCTCGCTTTGATTGACAAAGGGATGACGCGCGAGGAGGCGTACGATTTAGTGCAACCGAAAGCGATGGAAGCGTGGGAGAGACAAGTTCCGTTCCGCTCGCTTCTCGAGGCGGATGAGCGGATTACGAGCCGGTTGACGAAAGAAGAGCTCGATGATTGCTTTGATTACCGCCACCATTTGAAACACGTCGATACAATTTTTGCCCGCTTAGGATTAGAGTAAGTGGAAGCCGGCTGGCCTCATGCTGGCCGGTTACACGAAAAATTTTCAATCTTCTGGATAACGGAGGCTTGCATGATGCCGGCAAAACAACAGCTGTTGTATGAAGGGAAAGCGAAAAAAATTTACGCGACGGATGAACCGGATGTCCTTTGGGTGGAGTACAAAGACAGCGCCACGGCGTTTAACGGCGAGAAAAAGGCGACGATCGCCGGCAAAGGGCGGCTCAATAACGAGATTTCCAGTTTACTGTTTGCGAAATTGCAAGAAGCAGGCGTTGCCAATCATTTTATTGAAAAGCTGTCGCCAACGGAACAATTGGTCCGACGCGTGACGATCATCCCGCTGGAAGTCGTCGTCCGCAACGTCGTGGCCGGAAGTTTGGCGAAACGTCTCGGCTTGGCGGAAGGAACGCCGCTTGAGGCGCCGCTTGTCGAGTTTTACTACAAAAACGATGACCTTGGCGACCCGCTGCTCGTCGAAGACCACATTGCGATTTTGAAGCTCGCGAGCCGCGAGGAGATCGTCTGGCTGAAACGGGAAGCGCTGAAAGTGAACGACGTGTTGCGCGCCCATTTTGCCGAGCGAAAAGTGAGATTAATTGATTTTAAGCTTGAGTTTGGCCGCACGGCGGACGGCGCGATCCTTTTAGCGGATGAGGTGTCGCCGGATACGTGCCGGCTTTGGGACGCCGAGACGAATGAGAAATTGGATAAGGACGTATTTCGCCGTGATCTTGGCAGTTTAACCGAGGCGTACGAGGTTATTTTCCAACGGTTAGGGGGAGAATCGGCATGTATAAAGTAAAAGTGTATGTCACGTTGCGCGAAAGTGTGTTGGATCCGCAAGGGACAGCGGTGAAGGGGGCGCTGCACAGCTTATCGTATACGGAAGTGAAAGACGTCCGAATCGGCAAGTTTATGGAGCTGGTGATCGAAAAAAGCGATCGCGACCTTGATGAGATGGTCCGTGAAATGTGCGAGAAATTGTTGTCCAACCCGGTCATCGAAGATTACCGCTATGAAATCGAGGAGGCCGTCGCCCGATGAAGTTTGCCGTCATTGTCTTTCCGGGATCGAATTGCGATGTCGATATGTACCATGCGGTCGCCGATGAACTCGGCGAAGAAGTGGAATACGTTTGGCATGATGAAGAGAATCTCGATCGGTTCGACGCCATTTTGCTTCCGGGCGGCTTTTCGTACGGCGATTACTTGCGCTCAGGGGCGATCGCCCGCTTTTCCAAAGTGATGGCCGCCGTGAAGCAAGCCGCGGAAGCCGGGAAACCGGTGCTTGGGGTGTGCAACGGGTTTCAAATTTTGCTTGAAGCCGGCTTGCTTCCTGGGGCGATGCGCCGCAATCAAGGATTGAAATTCATCTGCCGGCCGGTGCAGCTTGTCGTGGAAAACAATGAAACGATGTTTACCTCTGCCTATGACAAGGGCGAAGTGATTACCATTCCGATCGCCCATGGTGAAGGGAATTATTATTGCGACGAACAAACGCTCCAGCGCCTTGTCGAAAACCGGCAAATCGTCTTCCGCTACCATGGGGAAAACCCGAACGGCAGCTTGGCGGATATCGCCGGCATTGTCAACGAGCGCGGCAACGTGCTCGGCATGATGCCGCATCCGGAGCGGGCGGTCGACGCTTTGCTCGGCAGCGCGGACGGATTGAAACTATTCCGATCGATCGTCAATTATTGGAGGGAGACTCATGTCGTTACTGCTTGAGCCGAGCGCGGCGGTGATCAAAGAACAAAAGCTGTATCGCGAGATGGGGCTGACCGATGAAGAGTTTGCCCGCATTGAAGCGATTTTGGGGAGGCTGCCGAACTATACGGAAACCGGCATTTTTGCCGTCATGTGGTCGGAGCATTGCAGCTACAAAAACTCGAAGCCGGTGCTGAAAAAATTCCCGACCGATGGTCCGCACGTATTGCAGGGGCCAGGCGAGGGTGCCGGCATTGTCGATATCGGCGACGGGCTGGCGGTAGCGTTTAAAATCGAAAGCCATAATCACCCGTCGGCGATCGAGCCGTACCAAGGAGCAGCGACGGGGGTCGGCGGCATCATCCGCGACGTCTTTTCGATGGGAGCGCGGCCGATTGCGTTGCTTAACTCGCTCCGATTTGGCGAATTGACATCGCCGCGCGTCAACTATTTGTTCGAACAGGTTGTCGCCGGTATTGCAGGGTATGGCAACTGCGTCGGCATCCCGACCGTCGGCGGCGAGGTGCAGTTCGATCCGGCGTATGAAGGCAATCCATTGGTCAACGCCATGTGCGTTGGGATCATCCGCCATGAGGACATTCAGCGCGGCATCGCGACCGGGGTCGGCAACACGGTCATGTACGTCGGGGCGAAAACGGGCCGCGACGGCATCCACGGGGCGACGTTTGCTTCGGAAGAGTTGAGCGAACAGTCGGAAGCGAAGCGTCCGGCCGTGCAAGTCGGCGACCCGTTTATGGAAAAACTGCTGCTTGAGGCGTGTCTTGAAGCAGTCAAGTCCGATGCGTTAGTCGGCATTCAAGATATGGGCGCCGCCGGACTGACGAGCTCGTCGGCCGAGATGGCGAGCAAAGGCGGCTTCGGCATTGAAATGAATTTGGATCTTGTTCCCCAGCGCGAGGCGGGCATGACGCCGTATGAAATGATGTTGTCCGAATCGCAGGAGCGGATGCTGCTTGTCGTCAAGCAAGGCCGTGAAGACGAAATCGCTGCGATTTTTGCGAAATATGGCCTCGAGGCGAAAGCGATCGGCAAAGTAACCGATGATAAAATGCTTCGTCTGTTTTTCCGCGGCGAGGTGGCGGCCGAGATTCCGGTCGATGCCTTGGCGAAAGACGCACCGGTGTATCATAAACCGTCTGCGGAGCCGGCTTATTACCGTGAGTTTCAAGCGATGCCGCCGTATATTCCGCACATTGAAGATTACAGTCAAACATTGCTCGCGCTGCTCGCCCAGCCGACGATTGCCAGCAAAGAATGGGTGTACGATCAGTACGACTATATGGTACGGACGAATACGGTTGTCGCTCCAGGATCAGACGCGGCCGTCGTGCGCATCCGCGGTACAAACAAGGCGCTTGCGTTGACGACGGATTGCAACTCGCGCTACTTGTATTTGGATCCAGAGATGGGCGGGAAAATCGCGGTCGCCGAGGCGGCGCGCAATGTCGTCTGTTCCGGAGCGAAGCCGCTCGCCATTACCGACTGCCTCAACTTCGGCAGCCCGGAAAAGCCGGACATTTTCTGGCAGCTGGAAAAAGCGGTCGACGGGATGAGCGAAGCGTGCCGGGCGCTTGAGACGCCGGTCGTGAGCGGCAACGTCTCGCTTTACAATGAAACGAACGGCGAGGCGGTGTACCCGACGCCGGTTGTCGGCATGGTCGGCCTGATTGAAGACCTTTCCCATATCACGACGCAATCGTTTAAGCAAGCAGGTGACTTGATTTACGTGATCGGCGAGGCGAAGCCGGAGTTTGGCGGCAGCGAGCTGCAAAAGTTTCTAGAAGGCCGCATTTTCGGAAAAGCGCCGGAAATTGATTTGAAAGTGGAAGCAAGCCGCCAGCGCCAGCTGCTTGCGGCGATCCGCGCGGGGGTGGTGGCGTCCGCGCATGATGTGGCTGAAGGGGGCTTAGCCGTTGCGCTTGCCGAGTGTGTCATGGGGGCTTCAGGGCTTGGCGCGAAGGTGACGATCCGCGGTGATCTCATCAGTGAACTGTTCAGCGAAACGCAGTCTCGTTTTGTGGTTTCGGTGAAAAAGGAACATCAAGAAGCATTTGAGCAGCTTGTAGAAGCGAAACGGATCGGGGAAGTGACGGATGACGGCACATTCACCGTGAACGGGGAGCAGGGGGAAACGATCATCCGCCTTTCGGTCGACGACATGCGAAACGTCTGGAAAGGGGCCATTCCATGCTTGCTGAAATCAAAGGATTAAACGAGGAGTGCGGCATTTTCGGCATTTGGGGGCATGAAGACGCCGCCCGGCTCACATACTACGGCCTTCACAGCTTGCAGCACCGTGGGCAGGAAGGGGCTGGCATCGTTGTCGCGCATAACGGGAGCTTATCCGGCCATAAAGGGCTGGGACTCGTGACCGATGTGTTTCAAAGCGAAACGTTCGATGCGCTCAAAGGGGCCGCGGCCATCGGTCATGTCCGCTATTCGACGGCGGGTGGGGGCGGCTATGAAAACGTTCAGCCGCTCTTATTCCGCTCGCAAACCGGCGCGATGGCGCTCGCCCATAACGGCAACTTGACAAACGCCATCGAGCTGAAGCTTGCGCTTGAAGCGCAAGGAAGCATTTTTCAGACGACATCGGATACGGAAGTGTTCGCCCATCTCATTCGCCGCAGCCAAGCAACAACGTTTGTCGGGCAAATGAAAGAGGCGCTCAGCCAGATCGAAGGGGCGTTTGCGTTTTTGTTGCTGACGGAAACGGCGCTGTATGCGGCGCTGGATCCGCACGGGTTTCGGCCGCTTTCGATCGGCAGGCTCGGTTCAGCGTATGTCGTGGCGTCGGAAACGTGCGCGTTTGATGTCATCGGCGCCACATATGAGCGAGAAGTGTCGCCAGGGGAATTGCTCATCATCAGCCATGAAGGGGTGCGTTCGGAACGGTTTGCTCCGGAGCAGCCGCGGTCGATTTGCAGCATGGAATACATTTATTTCGCTCGTCCGGACAGCCATGTCGACGGCATCAATGTCCACACGGCCCGAAAAAACTTAGGAAAGCGGCTCGCCTTGGAAGCGCCGGCAGAGGCCGACATCGTCACCGGCGTGCCGGACTCAAGCATTTCGGTCGCCATCGGTTACGCTGAGGCGAGCGGCATTCCATACGAATTGGGCTTGATTAAAAACCGATATGTCGGGCGGACGTTTATCCAGCCGTCGCAGGCGTTGCGCGAGCAAGGAGTGAAAATGAAGCTGTCGCCGGTGCGCGGGGTTGTGGCCGGCAAGCGGGTCGTGATGGTGGATGATTCGATCGTGCGCGGAACGACGAGCCGGCGCATCGTCTCGATGCTCCGCGAAGCGGGAGCAGTCGAAGTGCACGTGCGCATCAGCGCGCCGCCGATCACCCATCCTTGCTTTTACGGCATTGATACGTCGTCAAAGGAAGAATTGATCGCGGCGAATCGTACGATTGAAGAGATTCGGCGCTTGATTGGCGCTGACTCCCTCGCCTTTATCAGCCAGGAAGGGATGCTTGAGGCCATCGGGCGTCCGGACGTTTCGCCGCAGCGCGGGCAATGTTTGGCGTGTTTCACTGGCCAATATCCAACCCGCCTCGGCCAAGCGGTCCGTCCTTGCTTGACGGTGAAATAAACGACGCGCTGAACAACGGCGGCTGTCGCACAGGTGAGCGCGTTTTCTCGGAAAGAAGCGCCACCGAGCGGAAGCGCCGCTTCAAAGGATGGTTTCGTTATGGTGTCATGGTCTCCTTTCATCGCCAACCTTCTCGTGGAGCGATGGGAGACGAAAAGGAGGAAAGGAACGTGGCAAAGGCATACAAACAAGCAGGGGTCGACATTGAGGCCGGTTATCGGTCCGTCGCCCTGATGAAAGAGCACGTGCAAAAAACGATGCGTCCGGAAGTGATAGGGGGGATCGGCGGGTTTGGCGGCTTATTTGATCTTTCGGCGCTCAACTACCGCCATCCGGTGCTTGTGTCCGGCACAGATGGCGTCGGAACGAAACTGAAGCTCGCGTTTTTGCTTGACCGGCACGATACGATCGGCATCGATTGTGTGGCGATGTGTGTCAACGACATCGCGGTGCAAGGGGCGGATCCGCTCTTTTTTCTTGATTATATTGCTTGCGGCAAGGCGGTGCCGGAGAAAATCGCCGCCATCGTCAAAGGGGTGGCTGACGGCTGCGTCGAAGCCGGCTGCGCCTTGATCGGCGGGGAAACGGCGGAAATGCCGGGAATGTACGCGGAAGACGAGTACGATTTGGCCGGATTTGCCGTCGGCATTGCGGAAAAAGATCAGCTTGTGACCGGAGAGGCGATTCAAGCGGGCGATGCGCTCGTCGGATTGCCATCGAGCGGCCTGCACAGCAACGGCTATTCGCTTGTGCGCCGCATCGTGTTCGAGCAGGCGAAGTTGGAGCTTGACCGCATTTACGAGCCGCTTGATGTTCCGCTCGGCGAGGAGTTGTTGAAGCCGACGCGCATTTACGCGAAACGGTTGCGCTCTGTGCGCGAGCGGTTTACGATCAAAGGGATGGCGCATATTACCGGCGGCGGGTTTATCGAAAACATTCCCCGCATGCTGCCTTCGGGGCTTGGCGCGCGCATTCAGCTCGGTTCATGGCCGGTGCTGCCGATTTTTGAGCTTCTGCGTAAAATGGGCCGTCTTGAAGAGCAAGAGATGTTTTCCGTCTTTAATATGGGCATCGGCCTTGTGCTCGCCGTCAGTCCGGAAACGGCTTCGCCGCTTGTTGAGTGGCTTTCGGAACAAGGCGAACCGGCGTACATCATCGGCAACGTGGTCGAAGGCGCGGGCGTGTCGTTTGCTGGAGGGAGCCGGGGATGAAGCGGCTGGCGGTGTTCGCTTCGGGAAGCGGCACGAACTTTCAAGCGATCGTGGATGCGGCCAAACGCGGCGATTTGCCGGCGGAGATTGCTCTCCTTGTTTGCGACCGGCCGGGGGCGAAAGTGATCGAGCGGGCGGTGCGCGAAAACGTGCCGGCATTCGTGTTTTCCCCAAAAGACTACCCGTCCAAAGCCGCGTTTGAGAGCGAGATTTTGCTTGAACTAAAGGGGCGTCAAATCGACTGGATTGCGTTGGCCGGCTACATGCGCTTGATCGGGCCGACCTTGCTTTCCGCTTATGAAGGGAAGATTGTCAACATTCATCCGTCGCTGTTGCCCGCGTTTCCGGGCAAAGATGCGATCGGTCAAGCGTACCGGGCCGGCGTATCGGAAACAGGCGTCACCGTTCATTACGTTGATGAGGGGATGGACACCGGACCGGTCATCGCCCAGCGTGCTGTTCCTATCGTGCCGGGAGAGCCGATGGAATCGCTTGAAGCGCGCATTCATCAAGTCGAACATGAGCTATATCCGGCGGTGTTGCGCATGCTGCTAGGGGAAAAGGAACAACAAGAAGAAAGGATCGAAAACGATGGCAGTGAAACGAGCATTGATCAGCGTGTCCAATAAGGAAGGCATCATTCCGTTTGCGAAGCAGCTGGCCGAACTTGGCATTGACATCATTTCGACCGGTGGGACGAAACGAGCGCTTGAGGAAGCAGGCGTTCCCGTCATTTCGATTTCCGATGTCACCGGTTTTCCGGAAATTTTGGACGGGCGTGTCAAAACGCTGCATCCGGCCATTCACGGCGGCATTTTGGCGGTGCGCAGCGATGAGCGCCACCAAGCGGCGCTCGCAGAGCATGGCATTCGCCCGATCGATTTGGTCGTCGTCAACCTGTATCCGTTCCAACAAACGATCGCCAAACCGGACGTGACGCTGGCTGAGGCGATTGAAAACATCGATATCGGCGGCCCGACGATGGTGCGCGCGGCGGCGAAAAACTACGCGGATGTCGCCATTGTCGTCGATCCAGCCGACTATCCGATGGTGATCGAGGAACTGAAAACAACCGGTTCGATCCAAGCAAAAACGCGGCAACAGCTGGCGGCGAAAGCGTTCCGCCATACGGCGGCATATGACGCGATGATTGCCGAGTATTTAACAAACCTCGCTGGAGAGGACTACCCGGAAACGCTCACTATCACGTACACGAAAAAACAATCATTGCGCTATGGCGAGAATCCGCATCAATCGGCGGCGTTTTACGCCAAACCACTTGGCGCGGCGTTTTCGATTGCCAACGCAGTACAGCTGCACGGCAAAGAGTTGTCGTACAACAACATTAACGACGCCAATGCGGCGATCAACCTCATTCGTGAATTTCAAGAGCCGGCTGTGGCAGCCATCAAACATATGAATCCGTGCGGCGTCGGCGTCGGCGCGACGCTTCTTGAGGCGTTTACGAAGGCGTACGAGGCGGACCCGGTGTCGATTTTCGGCGGGATTATTGCGGTCAACCGTGAAGTGGACAAAGAAACAGCCGAACGGATGCATGACATCTTTTTGGAAATCGTCATCGCTCCGTCATTCAGCGACGAGGCGCTTGCCATTTTGACGAAAAAGAAAAACATCCGTCTATTGACGCTTGATTTTACTGCGCCGGACGTCAAGGAAAACATGCTCGTTTCCGTCAATGGCGGTTTGCTCGTACAAGAGGCCGATACGTTCACGCTCGAAGACGCTGAATGGCATGTCGTTACGAAGCGCGGGCCGACCGAGGCTGAGCGCGAGCAGCTCCGCTTCGCCTGGAAAGTGGTGAAACACGTCAAATCCAACGCCATCGTTCTGGCGAAAAACGGCATGACCGTTGGCGTCGGCGCCGGGCAAATGAACCGGGTGGGCGCAGCCAAGATTGCGATCGAACAAGCGGGAGAACAGGCGGCTGGTGCTGTGTTGGCTTCCGATGCGTTCTTCCCGATGGACGATACTGTTGAAGCGGCGGCGAAAGCCGGCATTACGGCGATCATCCAGCCGGGCGGCTCGATCCGCGATGCGGATTCGATCCGCAAGGCCGATGAATATGGCATCGCCATGGTCTTCACCGGCGTGCGCCACTTTAAACATTAGGCGGGGCAAAGGAGAGGGAGACGATGAATGTACTCGTGATCGGACGCGGCGGACGTGAGCACGCCATCGCTTGGAAAGCGGCGCAAAGCCCGCTTGTCGGTAAGCTGTATGCGGCGCCGGGCAACCCGGGAATGAGGGATGTAGCGGAGTTGGTCGGCATCGATGAACTCAACATAGAGGCGCTAGTGCAATTTGCAAAAGAACGGGCGATCGATTTGACGATTGTCGGGCCGGAAGCGCCGCTTGCTTCCGGCATTGTTGACCGTTTTATGGCCGAGGGGCTTCGCATTTTCGGCCCAAGCCAAGCGGCGGCGCTCATCGAGGGAAGCAAGGCGTTCGCCAAAGAACTGATGAAAAAATACGGCATTCCAACGGCGGACCATGCGGCCTTTACGTCGTACGAAGAGGCGAAAGCTTACATTGAACAAAAAGGTGCGCCGATCGTCATTAAAGCGGACGGGCTGGCCGCCGGAAAAGGCGTCACCGTCGCCCAAACGGTGGAAGAAGCGCTTGCCGCGGCGAAGGCAGCGCTTGTCGACAGACAATTCGGCACAGCCGGCAGTCAAGTCGTCATTGAGGAGTATTTAGAAGGGGAAGAATTTTCGTTTATGGCGTTCGTGAACGGCGAGAAGGTGTATCCGCTCGCCATCGCCCAAGACCATAAACGGGCCTATGACGGTGACACAGGGCCAAACACCGGCGGCATGGGGGCCTACTCACCGGTTCCGCAAATTCCAGCGGAGACCGTCGCCATCGCATTCGAAACAATTTTGTGTCCAATGGCGAACGCGTTAGTGGCTGAAGGGCGTCCGTTTACAGGTGTTCTTTACGCCGGATTGATGGCGACGGCCGACGGGCCGAAAGTCATCGAGTTCAACGCCCGCTTCGGCGACCCAGAGGCGCAAGTGGTGCTGCCGCGCCTCAAAACCGATCTCGTGGAAGCGATTTTGGCGGTCATGGAAGGAAGACAGCTGGAGCTTGAATGGACGGATGAGGCAGTGCTTGGCGTCGTGCTGGCAGCGAAAGGCTATCCCGGCGCGTACGAGCGCGGGGCTGAAATCCGGGGGTTGGACGAGATCTCTTCTGATGCGTTGGTGTTCCACGCCGGCACGAAACAGGAAGGCGGCTCATGGTATACGAATGGCGGACGCGTTCTCCTGTTGGCCGCCAAAGGGGGAACGCTTGCCGAAGCGAAGGAAAGAGCGTACGAGCAATTGGCGGCGATCGAATGCGACGGCTTATTTTACCGGCGCGACATCGGCCGGCGCGCTATCGAACGCGCCTCCGTCGCATATACACGTATAAAAGGGCGATAATGCCGCCGATTAACGCGGCCAAAACAAACGACATATCGGTCATATACTCGAGCAACATGATGGTTCACTCCTTTGCAGTCGAAGGTGTCCCAACGACGGGACACCTTTTTTGATGGTATTTGGCCAGTCCGCAGTGCCGGCTGCCGGTCATTTTGCTTTTTTCTTTCGTTGACAGTTGGCGTTTTTCACTAGCCGTTGCGAACGGGGCTCTTTCGATCCATAGCAGCACGTATCGTTCAAGATGAGGAAAATTTTACCTAATAACAGTGGGACGGAAGACATCGGCAAAAGTGGTGAGCAACGCCGAGTGGATGTCTTTCCTCATGTCGGATTGACGACCGCTTCCTTTTCCTCTTCAAGCAGCTGCCGGCGCTGCATATTGTCAAACAAGGCGGTCATCGGACAAAAACGGGTGATTCCTTCCCCAACTTTCATCGCCCCAAGCAAAGCAGCCCATAAATACGATGTACACCATGGCCGCCGGGCGAGGCGGGCGGTGGCCCAGGCGATGACGGTTAGTCCGAACGTAATGCGAATGAGGGCGTTTACAATGCCAATGTTCGCCATTCGTTGTCCCCTCTTTCTTTCAATATTTTTTATTGTGAAAGTCGCTTTTGTACGTTAAAATGGTTACATGGAACGATTAGGAAACAAGGGACGGGGTGGCAATGGGCGAACAACGTTACCGATGGAAAGGCAGCGAGCTGCGCGAACAGGCAGCGATCATGGATGGCAAACAATCACCGACGAAAGTATTGGTGAACGCGACATATTTGCATTCGTATTTTCGTGAATGGGTAAAGGGAAATATATGGATACATGGCGACCGCATCGTGTATGCCGGCGAGCGGTTCCCCGATCGTGTCGACGACGCATGCGAGATCGTCGATTGCCGTGGGTATGTGCTCGTTCCCGGCTACATTGAGCCGCATGTGCATCCGTTTCAATTATATAATCCCCATTCGTTTGCCCGTTATGCAGCGGCGCACGGAACAACAACGCTCCTCAACGACAACTTGTTTTTGCTTTTGCAGCTGAATGATGAAGAGGCGTTTTTCTTTTTGCAAGCTGTGAATGCGCTTCCAACATCAATGTATTGGTGGTGTCGATTTGATGGACAGACGGAGCTTGAACGCGAAGAGGAGCAAGTGTCCAATGCGCGAATCAAGCGATGGCTGGATCAAGAGGCGGTGCTTCAAGGGGGCGAACTGACCTCATGGCCGAAAGTGGTGAGCGGCGATGACATCATCTTGTATTGGATGCAAGAAGCGCATCGGCGGCGCCGCAAAATTGAAGGGCATTTTCCTGGGGCGTCGGAAAGGACGCTTGTCAAAATGGCGCTCTTTGGCGCGGATGGCGACCATGAGGCAATGACGGGAAAAGAGGTGCATATGCGCCTTTGGCACGGCTATACCGTCGCGCTCCGGCACTCCTCAATTCGCCCGGATTTGCCGGTGCTGCTCGAAGAAATGAAAGCGCTTGGCATCCGGCATTATGATAAATGCTTGTTGACGACAGACGGTTCGCCGCCCTCTTTTTACGAAGACGGGGTGATTGACCGGCTCATCCGCCTAGCAATGGAGCACGATGTACCGGTGATCGACGCCTACGCCATGGCGACGATCAACGCCGCCCGTCACTACGGCATTGAGCATCTTCACGGCAGCATCGCCACAGGAAGAATCGCCCATATCAATTTTTTGCGTTCGGCTCATGATCCGACGCCGGCGCAAGTGCTCGCCAAAGGCGAATGGGTGAAGCGCGATGGAGAAGCGCCGCCTCTCTGGCCGGAGCTGGAATGGGGGCGGTTTGGCATTCGGCCGCTGTCGTTGCCATGGGAGATTGACTGGGATGATTTGCAATTTTCGATGCCGATGGGGTTGCGTATGGAAAACGCCGTCATTTTAAAGCCGTATTCCGTGTCGATCGATACGTCGCGCGACCGTTTAGGATATGACCATGATGAATGTTTTCTCGCCTTGTTTGACCGAAATGGCCGCTGGCGCGTCAATACCATGTTGAAAGGCTTTGCATCGGCGCTTGGCGGGTTGGCGAGCTCCTACTCCAACACGGGGGATTTGATTTTGATTGGCAAGCGCAAGGACGATATGATGCTTGCCTTCCGACGGATGAAGGAAATCGGCGGCGGCATTGTTCTTGCTGAAGAGGGGGACATTTTGTTTGAGCTTCCGCTTCCATTGGGCGGCATGATGTCTCCTATGGAAATGGACGAACTGATCCAAGAGGAAAAAACGTTTGTCCGCTTGTTGCGCGAGCGTGGATATTCCTTCGAAGATCCGGTGTATTCGTTGCTTTTTTTGCAGTCAACCCATCTGCCATATGTGCGCGTCACGCAACGAGGGATTTATGATGTGATGCACAAAACGGTACTCTTTCCTTCGATAATGCGGTAAAATAAAAAAGAAAAGGTTGTGTGTCCATTGAAACGTTGGCTGTTCACCATCAGTTGCACGGCATTGTTGTTAGGTGGCTGCACGACCAAAAGCGAGCCGAAGCAGGCCGAGCCGGCCAAACCAGCTCCCCGGCAGGAGCAGCCGTCCGAGCCTCCGGCTGAGGAAAAACAAACGTTTCCGCTGACGGGGCTGCCGGCGGAAGGAACGATCGACCGACGGGTTGTCGGGGTCATGATCAACAACCATCCGAAAGCGCGGCCGCAGTCGGGGCTTTACGCGGCAGACATCGTGTATGAGGTGCTCGCCGAGGGCGATATTACTCGTTTTTTGGCATTATACCAAAGCGAATGGCCCAAGCGGGTCGGACCAGTGCGAAGCGCACGTGATTACTATATTGACTTGAGCGAAGGCTACCATGCACTGTATGTATGCCACGGCTGGAGCCCAGAAGCGAAAGCACGTCTTGAAGGAGGCGGCATCGACTATTTGAACGGATTGTTTTACGACGGCACGCTGTTTCAGCGCGTCTCGTTCCGCAAGGCGCCGCACAACTCCTACATTACGTTTGCCAACATCGAAAAAGGAGCGAAACAAAACGGCTACGCTTGGACGGACCACGTAGCCCCGCTATCGTTTCGCACCGATGAGCCGAGCGGCCAAAAGGTCGAGACGGTTCACATCGCCTATTCGCACCGCGCCTACGCTCAAGTTGAATACAAATATGTCCCTGAACAAAAAGGGTATTACCGGTACAGCGGCGGCGAGCAAACGATTGATTATGATACGCATAAGCCGGTTGTCGTGCAAAACGTCATGATTATCGCTGCTCGGCATCAAGTCATCGACAGCCACGGACGGCGCGACATCGATCTCACCTCCGGCGGCAAGGGGTACTTGTTTCAGGATGGTGTCATGCAGCCGATCGAATGGAAAAACGTCGACGGCCGGCTGCTGCCGTACCATAACGGGGCTCCGATCGGATTCGTGCCGGGAAAAACGTGGATCCATATCGTGCCGGAACTGGCAATCGTTCAATGGAAATAGTGAAACCGCCTTTTGTCCGCTGCAAGGCAGGAGGAGCTGTGGATGGATACATCGGTCGGTAGCTGGAAGACGGCTGCCGATTATCACATTTTCGCGCCAAAAGCAAGGAGGGAACAACTATGCAAATTGACAAACTGCGCGGCAGAGAGTTGGATCAATTGTTTAAGGCGATTTTATCGCTGCGCGATTTAGAAGAGTGTTACCGTTTTTTCGATGATTTATGCACGGTGAATGAAATCCAAGCGCTCGCCCAGCGGCTCGAGGTCGCCCGCATGTTGCGCGAAGGGTATACGTACCATAAAATCGAAACGGAAACCGGAGCGAGCACGGCGACGATTTCGCGCGTCAAGCGCTGCCTCAACTACGGCAATGACGCTTACGCCATGGCCCTTGACCGGATCAAAGAGGAGCAGCAAGAAGAGCACGAGGGGAAAGAGGCAAACGAAGCGGTCACAGACTGATGCAGCTAGGAGATTCCTTCCATTTGTAAAGGAACTCCTTTTCTTTTTGCGGATTTGTTATAATGGAACAATGGAGAATGAGTGGAGGTTTACGGCTATGGAAGAGATTCGCGCTTGGCGCCATGTGTTTAAACTCGACCCGAATAAACCGATTGATGACGAGCGCCTTGAGCGCCTTTGCGAGTCGGGAACGGATGCCGTCATCGTTGGGGGAACCGATGGGGTGACGATCGACAACGTGCTTGATTTATTGGCCCGCATTCGCCGTTTTTCGGTGCCATGCGCGCTCGAAGTCACGGATGTCGAAGTGTTGACGCCGGGGTTTGACGTATATTTGATCCCGATCGCCTTAAACAGCCGGCAGCCGGAATGGATCATCGGCCGCCATCACGAGGCGGTGAAACAATACGGCGATATGATGAACTGGGATGAGATTGCCGCGGAGGGCTATTGCATTTTAAATCCGGAATGCAAGGCCGCCAAGCTGACGAGAGCCGATACGCAGCTTGACGTCGACGATATTGTGGCCTATGCCCGTTTGGCTGAGCATTTGTACAAGCTGCCGATTTTTTACCTTGAGTATAGCGGCGCTTATGGTGATCCGTCTGTCGTGGAAAAAGTGAAACAAGCGCTTGATCGGACGCAGCTGTTTTACGGCGGCGGCATCACAACGCCTGAGCAGGCGGTGCATATGGCGCGCTATGCCGATACGGTCGTTATCGGCAATGCGATTTACGACGCGTTCGAACAGGCGTTGGCGACGGTGGCGGCGGTGAAGCAGGTGGCTGGCCAACGCACCGGCGATGATGGAAAATAGAACATACGTTTATTGGTGGTGGACATGATGAATTTTTTATCGGAAAAGCTGCTTGCCCATTTAAACAAAGAGCAGCAAGAAGCCGTTAAAACGACAGAAGGCCCGTTGCTCATCATGGCGGGGGCGGGCAGCGGAAAAACGCGCGTGCTGACGCACCGGATCGCCTATTTGATGGCGGAAAAACAGGTGGCGCCGTGGAATATTTTAGCCATTACGTTTACGAACAAAGCGGCGCGGGAAATGAAGGAGCGGGTGCAGGCGCTTTTAGGCGGGGCGGCGGAAGACGTATGGATTTCGACGTTTCACTCGATGTGCGTCCGCGTGTTGCGCCGCGACATTGACCGCATCGGCATCAACCGCAATTTTTCCATCCTCGACCCGACGGATCAGCTTTCGGTCATTAAAGCGATTTTGAAAGACAAAAATATCGATCCGAAAAAATTTGAGCCGCGGACGATTTTAGCGACGATCAGCGGGGCGAAAAACGATTTGCTCACGCCGGAGCAATTCGCGAAGCGGGCGTCGACGTATTATGAAACGGTCGTCAGCGACGTGTATCAAGAGTATCAACAGCGCCTTCTCCGCAATCATTCGCTCGATTTCGATGATTTAATCATGACGACGATCCACTTGTTTGACCGCGTGCCGGATGTGCTTCAATATTACCAGTATAAGTTTCAGTACATCCATATCGATGAATACCAGGATACGAACCGCGCTCAATATACGCTGGTGAAAAAGCTCGCGGAGCGATTCCAAAATATTTGCGCCGTCGGCGATGCCGACCAGTCAATTTACCGGTGGCGCGGGGCCGACATCCGCAACATTTTGTCGTTTGAGCGCGACTACCCGAACGCGAAAGTGATTCTGCTTGAGCAAAACTACCGTTCGACGAAACGTATTTTGCAGGCGGCAAATGAAGTCATTGCGCATAACGTCAACCGAAAGCCCAAGCGGTTGTGGACGGAAAATCCGGAAGGGAAGCCGATCATCTATTATGAAGCGATGAATGAGGCGGATGAAGCGCAATTTGTTGCCCGCCGCATTCAAGAGGCGGTGGAACGCGGGGAGCGCCGCTACCGCGATTTTGCCGTGCTTTATCGAACGAATGCCCAGTCGCGGATCGTCGAGGAAATGTTTTTAAAAGCGAACATTCCGTACCAAATCGTCGGCGGCTTAAAGTTCTATGACCGGAAAGAAATCAAAGACATTCTCGCTTACTTGCGCGTCATCGCCAATCCTGATGACGATTTGAGCTTGCTGCGCATCATCAACGTGCCAAAGCGCGGCATCGGCGCCTCTACGATCGACAAACTTGTCCGCTATGCGGCCGAGCATGAGCTGTCCTTGTTTGAAGCGCTCGGCGAGCTGGAGATGATTGGTTTCAGCGCGAAAACAGCAGGGGCGCTTGCGGCGTTTCGTGGACAGCTTGAACAATGGGCGCAACTGCAAGAATACGTTTCCGTCACTGAACTCGTCGAAGAAGTGCTCGACCAATCGGGCTACCGCGAGATGCTCAAGTCGGAACGGACAATTGAAGCGCAAAGCCGGCTTGAGAACTTGGACGAATTTTTGTCGGTGACAAAGCATTTCGAAAATGTCAGCGATGATAAATCGCTCATCGCCTTTTTAACTGACTTGGCGCTCATTTCCGACTTGGACGAGCTGAATGGGGCGGATCAGGCAACCGAGGGCGATGCCGTTGTCTTCATGACGCTGCACGCCGCCAAAGGGCTTGAGTTTCCGGTCGTGTTTTTGATTGGCATGGAGGAAGGGATTTTCCCGCATCTTCGTTCATTGGAGAATGAGGATGAAATGGAAGAAGAGCGGCGGCTGGCGTATGTCGGTATTACCCGCGCCCAGGAAGAGCTCGTATTGACGAATGCACAAATGCGGACGCTGTTTGGCAACATCCAAATGAACCGGCCCTCGCGCTTTTTAGATGAGATTCCAGCGCATTTGCTGGAGACGGTCTCGCGCGGAAAACCGTCCGTTTCCCGTTCAGCGCCCGCTCGCTTGCAGGCAGGCGGCGCCATCGGAGTGTGGAAAGTCGGCGACAGGGCCAACCACCGAAAATGGGGGATCGGTACGGTTGTCAGCGTCCGCGGCGAAGGCGACGAACAAGAACTCGATATCGCTTTCCCGAGCCCGATCGGCATTAAACGGCTGCTCGCTAAATTTGCGCCGATTGAGAAAGTGTAAGAAAGGAGAACGGGTGAACGTATGGACCGCCAACAAGCCGAACGGCGCGCGGCCGAGCTGCGCGAACTGCTCAACCGCTATGGCTATGAATATTATGTGCTCGACCGGCCGTCCGTCCCGGACGCCGAGTATGACCGGCTCATGCAAGAGTTGATGGCCATCGAGGAACAGTATCCGGAATTGAAAACGAGCGACTCGCCGACCCAGCGCATCGGCGGCCCGCCGCTTGAGGCGTTTCGCAAAGTGACGCACATTGTTCCCATGATGAGTCTGGCAAACGCGTTTGACGAAGGGGATTTGCGCGATTTCGACCGCCGCGTCCGCCAAGAAGTCGGCGAAGCTGCGTACGTGTGCGAATTGAAAATCGACGGCCTCGCCGTTTCCGTCCGCTATGAAGACGGCTATTTCGTTCAAGGAGCGACGCGCGGCGACGGAACGACCGGCGAGGACATTACGGAAAATTTGAAAACGATCCGCTCGCTGCCGCTTCGGCTGAGGGAGCCGGTGTCGCTTGAGGCGCGCGGCGAGGCGTTCATGCCGAAAGCGTCGTTCCTGCGCTTGAATGAGGAGCGGAAAGCCCGAGGCGAGGAGCTGTTTGCCAACCCGCGCAACGCTGCGGCCGGCTCGCTTCGCCAGCTCGACCCGAAAGTGGCGGCGTCGCGCCAGCTCGATTTGTTCGTTTACGGATTGGCTAATGCCGAAGAGCTTGGCATTGAGTCGCACAGTGAGGCGCTCGACTATTTGCAGGTGCTTGGGTTTAAAGTGAATCCCGAGCGGCGGCGCTGCGCCAACATCGATGAGGTGCTCGCTTTTATTAACGATTGGCACGAAAAACGGCCGCAGCTGCCGTACGAGATCGACGGCATCGTCATTAAAGTCGACTCGTTCGCCCAACAGCGGGAGCTTGGTGCAACGGCCAAAAGCCCGCGCTGGGCCATCGCTTACAAATTTCCAGCTGAGGAAGTGGTGACGACGCTGATCGGCATTGAAGTGAACGTCGGCCGCACCGGCGTTGTCACTCCGACGGCGATCCTCGAACCAGTGCGCGTCGCCGGAACGACCGTGCAGCGCGCCACTCTTCATAATGAAGATTTTATCCGCGAAAAAGACATCCGCATCGGCGATGCGGTCATTATCAAAAAAGCAGGCGACATCATTCCGGAAGTGGTCGGCGTCGTCGTCGACCGGCGCGACGGGGACGAAACGCCGTTTGTCATGCCGACGCATTGTCCGGAATGTCAAAGTGAGCTCGTCCGCCTAGAGGGGGAAGTGGCGCTCCGTTGCTTAAACCCGAAATGTCCGGCCCAGCTGCGCGAACGGCTCATCCATTTTGCCTCAAGGGCAGCCATGAACATTGAAGGGTTGGGCGAAAAAGTCGTCACCCAACTGTTTAACGCTGGTCTCGTCCACGACGTCGCCGATTTGTATCGGCTGACGAAAGAACAGCTCATCGGTTTGGAACGGATGGGCGAAAAGTCGGCAGCCAACCTGCTCGCGGCAATTGAAGCGTCAAAGCAAAACTCGCTCGAGCGGCTGCTGTTCGGCCTTGGCATCCGCTACGTCGGAGCGAAAGCTGCTCAACTTTTGGCCGAGCATTTTGAAACGATGGAACGGCTGGAGAGAGCGACGAAAGAGGAATTGATGGCCGTGCCGGAAATCGGCGAGAAAATGGCGGACTCGATCATCGCCTTCTTTTCCCAGCCAGAAGCGGCCGAACTGTTGAATGAGTTGCGGCTTTACGGCGTCAACATGGCATACAAAGGGTCGAAGCGGGCGGCTGAGGCGCCTGCTGACTCCCCCTTCGCCGGCAAAACGGTCGTTTTGACCGGAAAGCTTATGTCTATGTCGCGCAATGAGGCGAAAGAACAAATCGAGCGGCTGGGCGGACGCGTTACTGGCAGCGTCAGCCGCAGCACCGACATCGTCATCGCCGGCGAAGATGCTGGGTCGAAGTTGGAGAAAGCCCAACAGCTTGGCATTGACATTTGGGACGAAACGCGATTTTTGCAAGAGATCAACAGGGGGAAACGATGAAACAGACGTTACGACTTCGCACCACAGTTGCCTATCGTTGGACAAACCGAATCCGAAAGCCACTGGTCGTCATCGGGATCGCCTCTGTTTGTTTGCTGTCCGCGTGTGCGCCGAAGTTTAATGAAGGCGAGGAAGTCGTGCAAGACAAAGGCAACAAACAGCAAGAAGCCGTCATCCCGAAATACAACATTTCCGACTCGTATTATCGCGTCATCTTGCCGTTCAAACCGTCCGGTGCGCGCGGCGAGGTCGTCAATGATTTAAACACGCGCCTTGATGTCGACGAGTTTGAGACGGGGCTTATGCGCCTTGCCACCGAGCAGTTTCCGACGGATGAGTACTTGTTTCAAGAGGGGCAATATTTGGACAGCGAAACGGTCAAAAAATGGCTTGCCCGCAAGCGGACGGCCAGCCAGCTGAAAGCGGAGAAAATGAAGCCGGAAGACAACCTCGGCTTAAACCCGCCGATTGGCGACAAGGGAACGAATGAGCAAAAAAACAAACAAAGCCCGATTTATTTGGCGAGCATTTTGGAACATGATTATTTGGTCAAAGTCGACAACGACAAAGTGAAGCTCGGCGGCGTCGCCATCGGTTTGGCATTAAACTCCTTCCACTATTACTCGACCGAGCAAGGCTATCCGCGCGAGGTCAAAATCAAAGACGATGTCATCGAACGGGAAGGAAAGCGGATCGCCGCCGAGGTGCTGAAGCGGCTGCGGAGCATGAAAGGGCTCGGCAACGTGCCCATCATGATCGCCCTGTACAAACAAGCGCCCCGCTCATCTGTCGTTCCAGGCCACTTTTTCGCCGTCGCCCATATCGATGGAGGGGACAGCACGATCAATGATTGGGAGACGGTGAACGAGGAATATTATTTATTCCCATCCGATGAGGCGGAAGAAAATCATCGCGACGACTGGCTGAAATTCAACAATTTTAAATCCGATGTGGAAGATTTCTTCCCCAACTACACGGGTGTCGTCGGCAAAGGATTGTACGTCAACGACCAACTTCAGAAGTTAACGATTAACATTACGATGCCGTTTTACGGCAAAGCGGAAGTGATCGGCTTTACACAATACGTGACCGGTCTTGTGATGGAAAAATTTCCGGACTACATCACGGTCAACGTCTACATCGCCTCCGCCGGCCAGCCGGAAAGCCTCATCGTGCGCCAGGCGAAAGCAGACGAGCCGTTTGTGCATATTTATCAATGACAACACAACGTGCCGCATCCTCTCTGGCCGAGCCAGAGGGGATGTGTTTTTTGCGATGTTGCGGTTCGAAAAGGCTGGTGAAAACGGAATCGCTGGCAGCCTGTCGGCGTGATTTGCCGAATGGGAGACAGACTGGTAAAATAATGAAGACTTAGATGCGAGTAAAGGTGTGTCACGATCATGAAAGCCATTTGTGTGTTTTGCGGATCAAGTTATGGACGAAGCATGAAATATAAGGAAGCGGCCCAAGAGCTCGGAACGTTTTTAGCCCAAAGCGGCATGACAATCATTTACGGCGGCGGGATGCGGGGCTTGATGGGAGAGGTTGCTGAGGCGGCGCTGCGCCATCAAGGGCGCGTGGTCGGGATCATTCCGCAATTTTTGAAAGACCGGGAAGTGGCGCATAACCGGTTGAGCGAACTGTTGGTCGTTGATACGATGCACACCCGCAAGGCGAAAATGTACGAGGCGGCCGACGGGTTTATCGCCATGCCAGGGGGCTATGGAACATACGAAGAGCTGTTTGAAGTGCTCTCGTGGTCGCGCGTCGGCCTCCATCAAAAGCCGATCGGCCTGCTCAATGTGGACGGGTTTTTCGACCCGCTCCTTGACTTGCTTCGGCATACGGTCGAAAACGGATTTGCCGCGCCGGAAGATCTCGATCTGATTGTCAGCGCTGAGGATGTTTCGACGCTGTATGAGCGGATGAAGACGTTCCGCCATCATCACTGTTCTGGAACATGAAGGAGCGGTTGACCGCTCCGCCGGTAGAGATGCTGCTAAGCTGGCGAGTTGTTCACTTCATACGCGGCGCAGATGCCGGATTCAATCGCTCCCTGAATCCATCCGTGGTGGGTGGACGCATGTTCGCCGGCAAAATGGACCCTTCCTTCGGGGAGAGCGATGTACGGCGACAGCTCCGTCACTTGGTTCGGCTTCATCATCGTGAAGGCGCCGCCCGAGTACGGATAGCGCACCCAACTATGGCTTGTTCCGGTTTCAAATTCACGGTACACCTGTTCGCCATGGATGACGGCTAAGTTTTTTAACGTATATTCAAGCCGCTCTTCATCGCTTAAGCTGTCCCACGGGATCGTGTCGTCTTCCCACGTATAGCTGGCCAATACGACGCCAGGTCCTGCCGTGCCGATGCCTTGGCTTGGATATTGGGTGTATCGAATCGGCAGATCCGACACGGTTTTTCCTCCGAACATCCCTTCTTTTTCCCAAAACCGTGTTTTAAACTGGATGCCAGTTTTCGTTGAACCGGCATAATGAAGTTCACGAATGGCCTTCCATTTGTTTTCGGAAAACGAATGGCGCGGTTCGATGTCGACAAACTGCAAAATGGAAAACGGGATGGTGACGATCACCCGATCGGCGGTGATTTGAAGCGGCTGAAGAATTTTTGTATGGGTCGCATGGACGGTGACGCTGTTTTCGTGCTGGATTATTTTTTGCACTTTATGACTAAAGAGAATCTCGTCCTTCAGTTGCGGCAAAAAAGCTTTGGGAAGCCGATCGTTGCCTCCGGCGATTTCATAAAAGCGAATATTCGGCGTAAACAGCACCATGAGTTCACGCAACATCTCAAGAAACGAAAGTTCGGGGAATCCTTCTAATGAAAGAACGGCTTTGATCATATCGATGGCTCCCACGGACAACGGTAGGCCGAATGGGTTGTAGCGCAAATAGGCGTCCAGCGAGTAGCGGTCGAGCCGTTCGATGACAATCGGCCAATGTTGTTCTGGGTTTTGTTCAATGAATTGAATGACCGGACGAATGGCCATTTGCAACAGTTCGGAAGCGGTTTTGCCCCGTTCGTGGGGGGCGACGGGAAAGCCGAAGAGGTCGGGATGCCGCTCGTATTCGCTCAGGCGCGCTTTGACGCCGCGAAAATATAAAATGTCGCGCGGAGTGCTGTTGATAAACGGGTGGAGCGGCAAGTTGAATTTTTTGATATATTCCAATGTCAATTGATGGGTGTGCGGGATGCGCATCGCGCCCGCCTCGAGATACTGGTCGTCGCGGAAGTCGGAGCGGAGCGTGTAGATTCGGCCGCCGACCCGCTCGGATGCTTCAAGAATCGTGATGCGATGGCCGGCTTGCTTCAGCAATGACGCCGCGACAAGCCCGGCCATGCCGGCGCCGATAATGACGATCTTTTTCGGAGCGGATGGTTTCTTTAATCCGTGTCGAATGATCGAGATCATCGTCTCCATCGGCAGCCTCGGAGAAACATACGGATGCGCCACGTGTCCATCCTCCTTTGCCATGGGGTAGCTCCCCGGGTGGAGCTGCGGTTATTCCATCCTATTCAGCGGCAAAGGAGGATATGTGGGGGAGAGCGGTCACAATTCGGAAAAGATATACGTCCCTCCGGCTAACTGAAGGCGGCGCTGCAGCTTGCTGCCGACGATGCGGCAGGCAAACGGCCTTGTCGACGAGGGTTCATCCGCTTGGTAAAAGCGGAGGCTGACGCCGCCAACCGTGAGTTCGGCATAGGTCCCCGCCTCATCGCGCCCCACATTCGCTGCCGGCAAATCAAACAGCCGACGGTAGCTGTTGACGGCGCGGTCGAGGCTACGCACATAAACGCTGACGGACGACAACGACGGCGCCCCATTTGCATGGCGCATGAGCGGCGCCAGCTCGTTCATCCGCACGTCATCGCGCTCGTCCCACTGGATGAAAAACGGGTAGCGGAACGCGCCGTCTGTATCGTCGTTGATAAACAGCAGCGACCATGTCAGCCGCTTGCCGTCATCGCGCTGGCGGCTGCCAGGGAGCGGGCCGATCGGAGTGAATCCCTTGTTTTTGAGCTGTGCAGCCAGCTGTTGGATATCGTTCGTTCGAAAGGCAAACTGGGAGAAGCCATTCCCCTCTTGACGGTCAGCGACAAGTTGGGCAATAAGCGGATTTTGGCAGGTGTTCGCTGTCTGCTCATCGGCGATGCCGATCCATTCGATGTAGCTTAGCGGCGCGAAATAGCATAACGCGTTATACGTTCCCCATGCCTCATGGCGGCCGCCGTGGATGGCCGTAAACCCTAACTGTTCAAACGAGCCTTTCGCCTGTTCCGGGCGCTCGGTGAGGTGGACGAGATGGTCAAACGCGATGTTCATGGCGGCGAACTCCTTCTGTATTGGGAATAGATGAGCGGAACAGCATTTCTTTAAGCTTGTAGATGATGCGTTCGTTATCGACGGTGCGGTGGGCGATAAAATTCAAGTCCAGCTTGATGTCTTCGATTTGGGCAGTCAATTGCTCATAGCGGGAATCCATTTTCTGTTCGAGGCGGTCCACCGTTTGTTTCAATGAGGCAAATTCTTGGTGAAGATGGCGAACATCGGCGGCGAGAGCTTCTAGTTTGGCGTGTGTTTCGTCTTGGCGGTGGAGAAGAGCGGCCACGATGCCGTTTAATTCCTTTTGCCCGGCGCGAAGCGAATCTTGTTCTTGGCGCAGACGCTGCTGTTCCAGACGGATTTCCTGCTGCTCTTTTCGGATTTCTTGTTGTTCTTTTCGGATTTCTTGCTGTTCTTTTCGAATTTCTTCTTGTTCCTGACGAATGGCGATTTGTTCACGCTCGAGCCGCTCTTGCCCTTCAACAAGCAGTCGGAGTGTGCCATCCATCGCGTTCAAGCGGTCGAGCACTTGAGCGAGCAGCGCTTCACTCATCGTCATCATCCCCCCTTTTTTCATACGTTATGGCCATTATAGTACATATGTTCGAATTCGTCAATGGACAACAAAGGAAATGTTAGCCGGAATGTTGCTTTATTTCCTTTTATTTTGGTATCATCATAGTATTGTGAAAGGTCGACCATGTCGGAGGTGAACACGATGTCGCGAATTTCGCTCGAACAAGTGAAGCATGTCGCCGACTTGGCGCGGTTGGCGATTACCGAAGAAGAGGCGGAGATGTTTACGAAACAGCTCGACGCGATCATTACGTTTGCCGAGCAGTTGAATGAATTGGATACCGAAAACGTGCCGCCGACTTCGCACGTGCTTGATATGCGAAACGTGATGCGCGAGGACATTCCAGAACCGGGGCTGCCGCGCGAGGAAGTGTTGAAAAACGCGCCGGACCAGCAAGACGGCCAGTTCCGCGTGCCCGCTATTTTAGAGTAAGGAGGGGGATTTATGTCGCTCTTTGACCATACGGTGTCGGAATTACATACGCTGCTGCAGAAAAAAGAAGTATCGGTTTCCGACTTAGTGGAGGAATCGTATCGCCGCATCGGCGAAGTGGAAGAGAAAGTGCAGGCGTTTTTAACGCTGAACGAAGAGCAAGCGCGGGCGAAAGCGAAAGAGCTTGATGACAAGTTGGCGAAAGGCGAGGAGACCCACCCGCTGTTCGGCTTGCCGATCGGCATTAAAGACAACATTGTCACCAAAGGGTTGCGCACGACATGCGCCAGCAAAATTTTATACAACTTTGACCCGATTTACGATGCGACCGTCATGGAGCGGTTGAACGCCGCCGGTGCGATTACGATCGGGAAGCTGAACATGGACGAGTTCGCCATGGGCTCGTCAACGGAAAACTCCGGCTTTCAGCTGACGCGCAACCCGTGGGATTTAGAGCGCGTGCCGGGCGGTTCCAGCGGCGGTTCGGCGGCGGCGGTGGCGGCAGGCGAAGTGCCGTTTGCGCTCGGCTCGGATACGGGCGGTTCGATCCGCCAGCCCGCGGCGTTTTGCGGGGTTGTCGGATTGAAGCCGACGTACGGCCGCGTGTCGCGTTTCGGGCTCGTCGCGTTCGCGTCATCGCTCGACCAAATCGGCCCGATTACGCGCACGGTGGAAGATAACGCCTACTTGCTGCAAGTGATTTCTGGCGTTGACCCGATGGATTCGACGTCAGCGAACATCCCCGTGCCCAACTATGTCGAAGCGTTGACGGGCGATATCAAAGGCTTGAAAATCGCTGTGCCGAAAGAATATTTGGGCGAAGGCGTCGACGAAGGCGTGCGCCAGTCGGTGCTTGCCGCGCTCAACGTGCTCGAGAAGCTCGGAGCGACATGGGAAGAAGTGTCGCTGCCGCATTCAAAATACGCCTTGGCGACGTACTATTTGCTTGCTTCGTCGGAAGCATCGGCCAACCTTGCCCGTTTTGATGGCGTTCGCTACGGATATCGGACCGACAACGCGAAAAACTTGATCGATATGTACAAATTGACGCGGAGCGAAGGGTTCGGCAACGAGGTCAAGCGCCGCATCATGCTCGGGACGTTTGCCTTAAGCTCAGGTTATTACGATGCGTATTACAAAAAAGCGCAAAAAGTGCGGACGTTGATCAAGCGCGACTTCGAAAACGTTTTTGAGCAATACGACGTCATCATCGGTCCGACCACGCCGACGCCGGCGTTTAAAATCGGCGAGAAAACGAGCGATCCGCTGACCATGTATATGAACGATATTTTGACAATTCCGGTCAACCTTGCCGGCGTGCCGGCGATTTCCGTGCCGTGCGGCTTTGTCGACGGATTGCCAGTCGGCTTGCAAATCATCGGCAAGCACTTTGATGAAAGCACGGTCTATCGCGTCGCTCACGCCTTTGAACAAGCGACCGACTACCATAAGCAAAAACCGGTGTTGTAAGGGGGGATCGACGATGAATTTTGAAACGGTGATCGGACTTGAGGTCCACGTCGAGCTGAAAACGAAATCGAAAATTTTCTCCAGCAGCCCGAACGCCTTCGGGGCGCCCCCGAATACGCAAACGAACGTCATCGACTTAGGGTATCCGGGCGTGCTGCCGGTTTTGAACCGGCAAGCGGTCGAATTTGCGATGAAGGCGGCGATGGCGCTCAACTGCGAAATCGCGACTGAGACGAAATTTGACCGCAAAAACTACTTTTATCCGGACAACCCGAAAGCGTACCAAATTTCGCAATACGACCAGCCGCTCGGCAAAAACGGCTGGATTGAAATCGAAGTGAACGGGAAAAAGAAAAAAATCGGCATCACCCGCATTCACCTTGAAGAAGACGCCGGCAAATTGACGCACACGGGCGACGGCTACTCGCTTGTCGACTTTAACCGCCAAGGGACGCCGCTCATTGAGATCGTCTCGGAGCCGGACATCCGCTCGCCGGAAGAAGCGTATGCGTATTTGGAAAAATTAAAGGCGATCATCCAATACACCGGCGTCTCCGACTGCAAAATGGAAGAAGGGTCGCTCCGCTGCGATGCGAACATCTCGCTCCGCCCGATCGGGTCGGACCAATTCGGCACGAAAACCGAATTGAAAAACTTAAACTCGTTCAACTTCGTCCGCATGGGGCTCGAGTACGAGGCGAAACGGCAGGAGAAAATTTTGCTCTCCGGCGGCGTCATCCGCCAAGAAACGCGGCGGTTTGACGAAGCGACGAAAACAACCGTGCTCATGCGCGTCAAAGAAGGATCGGAAGACTACCGCTACTTCCCAGAGCCGGACTTGGTCATGCTCTATATTGACGACGAATGGAAAGAACGCGTCCGCGCCTCGATTCCGGAGCTCCCGGATGCCCGCCGAAAGCGGTATGTCGAAGAATGGGGCTTGCCGGAATACGACGCCAAAGTGCTCACCTTGACGAAAGAAATGGCCGACTTCTTTGAAGCGACGGTCGCCAACGGCGCCGACCCGAAACTGGCGTCCAACTGGCTCATGGTCGAAGTATCCGGTTACTTAAACGCCGAGCAAAAAGAGCTCCATGACATCGCCTTGACGCCGGAAAGCTTGGCTGGAATGATCAAGCTGATCCAAAACGGCACGATTTCGTCGAAAATCGCCAAAAAAGTGTTCAAAGAGCTCGTCGAACACGGCGGCGACCCAGAGAAAATCGTCAAAGAGAAAGGGCTCGTGCAAATTTCCGACGAAGGAGCGCTGCGCAAAATCGTACTCGAAGTGCTCGACGCCAACCCGCAATCGGTGGAAGACTTCAAAAACGGCAAAGACCGCGCGCTTGGCTTCCTCGTCGGCCAAGTGATGAAAGCAACGAAAGGACAAGCCAACCCGCCGCTTGTCAACAAGCTGCTCATCGAGGAAATCAACAAGAGGTAACTCATCGGACAAGCCTGCGATTCGCAGGCTTGTTTCGTTCATTGATTTTTTAGACTTTTAAAAAAACACGATTGACATCCCCCGATGGGAATGGTAGATTTTTATATAAAACCAACTGAATTAGTTGGATATCAACACCAAGAGGAGCGGGAGAGGAAGAAACCAAACCGAGGGGGAGGAAAACGATGAGCAATGAACGCACATTCCGCCCGGAGACGCTCGCCATCCACGCCGGGCAAAAACCGGATGGGGAAACGGGCGCGCGGGCCGTGCCGATTTACCAGACGAGTTCGTATGTCTTCCGCGACAGTGAGCACGCGGCCAACTTGTTTGGGCTGAAAGAGGAAGGGTTTATTTATACGCGCATTATGAACCCGACGAACGATGTGCTGGAAAAGCGGATCGCAGCGCTAGAAGGCGGCGTCGGGGCGCTCGCGCTCTCATCGGGGCAGGCGGCGGTGTTTTATTCGATCATCAACATCGCCTCAGCGGGCGATGAAATCGTGTCGTCTTCGTCCATTTACGGCGGCACGTACAACTTGTTCGCCCATACGCTGCGCAAGTTTGGCATTACGGTGAAGTTTGTCGATCCGTCCGATCCGGAAAACTTCGAAAAAGCCATTACTGACAAAACGAAAGCAGTGTTTGCCGAAACGATCGGCAACCCGAAAAACGATGTGCTCGACATCGAAGCGGTCGCCGACATCGCCCATCGCCACGCCATTCCGCTCATTGTCGACAACACGGTCGCCAGCCCGTACTTGCTGCGGCCGATTGAATTCGGCGCTGATATCGTCGTCCATTCAGCGACGAAGTTTATCGGCGGCCACGGCAATTCGATCGGCGGCGTGATTGTGGACAGCGGCAAGTTTGACTGGAAAGGAAGCGGCAAGTTTCCAGAGTTCACCGAACCTGACCCAAGCTACCACGGGCTGGTGTATGTCGATGCCGTCGGCGAAGCAGCGTACATCACGAAAGCGCGCATCCAGCTGTTGCGCGACTTAGGGGCGGCGCTGTCGCCGTTTAATGCGTTTTTGCTGTTGCAAGGGTTGGAGACGCTTCACTTGCGGATGCAGCGCCATAGCGAAAACGCCCTCGCCGTTGCGAAGTTTTTGGAAGCGGAAGAGGCTGTCGAATCGGTCAGCTATCCAGGGCTTCCAAGCCATCCGTCGCATGAGCTGGCGAAAAAGTATTTGCCAAACGGGCAAGGAGCGATCGTCACATTTGAAATCAAAGGCGGCGTCGAAGCCGGGAAAACATTGATCGACTCGGTCAAGCTGTTCTCGCACTTGGCCAACATCGGCGATTCGAAATCGCTCATCATCCACCCGGCCAGCACGACGCACGAGCAGCTGAGCCCGGACGAACAGCTGTCCGCCGGCGTCACCCCGGGCCTTGTCCGCCTGTCCGTCGGCACCGAAGCGATCGACGACATTTTGGACGACTTGCGTCAAGCCATTCGCCAGAGTCAGGGGGTGGCTGCGAGATAACGAATAGTAGGCAAGCATTTAAAGGCTGGTCCGAAATTGAGGCCAGCCGAATTTTTTATTTTTTTCTCTCACTACTTGTTTTTTGTATTATATGTTATAATACAGTTAAGTTAGCTGTGGCGCATTCCGCTGACATAGACCATGGTCTGACCAAAGAGCCGGAAAGAAAGGAGGTTCGGATGCTTGCGCAAGCTAACGTGTCTCCAGCGGCATTAGAAAAGACTTAGAATTAGGTTTTATACTGTTTTTCAAGAAACAAGTTTTTTCACAGATGGCTCGCTCATAGAAGAGAAGATTAGTGAAAAACGGCTATTTTTCGTTGATCAGTGAATGGATGCGATGTTGAAGGTTTTTCTATTTGAGAAATAATGATGAAAGCGGTATTCCCTCTTGAATTACCGTTCGTCTAGAGCGTAGATAAGAAAACGGTTTATTGATGGGGGAGAGGAGAGAATGTATATCGAGTTGCGGAAACTGCTAAAAAATAGAAATCTTTACATCAGCGTAGCCTGCCTGCTGCTGCTTGTCATCGGCGCCGTTGTGTTGGGAGTGAAAGATTATCGTGAAAATGTGCAGTTGCTTGAACGAATTTACCACGACAATCCAAATGTTTTCGCCTTGGCATCGCCTCACCTTGAATGGGTTGGTCTAGGAGGCTTCCACTTTAACGTACTCTCATCTCTATATTACTTCCTTTTCCCCCTATTGTTGTCGATCCCATTGGTGGATTCGATTGATCGTGAACGAAAGAGCGGAAATGTTCATTATCAATTGACACGGATGGGAAGAGGAGCTTATTACCGAAGGAAGTTTATGTTTACCTATATCAGCGCTTTTTTCTTGTTCCTCCTTCCTCTTGTGCTGGGAGTTGTGCTGGTGAATCTGTTGACGAATCATTGGGATTATTCGAGCTTTTCCCAGGCATATCGGCAATTGATCGCTGGGACGCTGCCGCTGCCGGACAACTCATTTGAGGGAGAAAAGAAAACGCTTTTTTCATCTTTGCTGGAGATCTCCCCTTATTGGTATACACTCGTTTATTATGTAATCGGGGGGCTATTTGCCAGCGGTTACGTCTGCCTTGGTTTAGGATGTTCCTTGTTGTTGAAAAATCGGTATTTGATTACGTTGATGCCACAAATCATTTATATGCTTTGTTGGGCGGTGCTGACCATCATCGGCCAACTTGCTTGGGATCCGTTTAATTTCTTACTTCCTTCACAACCAGTAGAAGGATTGTCCTATTGGAAAATGGCCATCGTGTTTGTCCTCCAATTGTTGATCGCGGTAGGGGTATTTTCGTATGGAGTGAAGAAAAGTGAAGATGTTCTGTAAACAGAGCTTTTTTTTCATTTGGCAAGATGTAACGTTGCATCGAACCGTCATCAAGACCGTTCTAGGCGTCATTGCCTTGTTGATGTTTGCAGCCGTCCTGCCATGGGGATCAATCACGATTGGCAAATGGCATAGTCTAAAAGAGTTTATCTTGCTCTATCGGTATGAATTTTTCCATCTGCCTGCTTTTTTATTTCTTTTAGGTTCAATGTTGCGAACCAATACGTGGATGATCCTAAGAAGATACCGCACCCGGGGACAGATTGGGATGCATAAAGCGCTACTCGTCCTCGCCTTAGCTGTCTGTATGTCTCTTTGGGTTGTCGCAGTAGGCGGATTATGTACAACGTTGGTGAAATATATCATATATCCCAACATAAAGAACGTCCATGCGGCTTTTTTATACGTGCCATATCGTGGGGACAAAAGCTCGTTCCTTTATTTTCTTATTACGTATTTTTTGCTCACAGCGATATTCGGGTTGATGTTTGTGATGCTAACCGATTTTTGGGTGAACCGTTTTTTCAGCGTCGTAACGGTTATCACACTGGCCATATTGGATATGTTCACCTTCAAGATGATACCATACGTATTTTACATCAGTGAGAGAGTGTCTCCCGTTTGGACAATCCTAGTTTTCGTTTTGATGATGTTGCTGTTGATCCATATGATTCGGTTTTCGTCAAACAACAAAAACTACTATGTTCAGGATGATCTTTTATGAAACGAATGGATTTGGAGTTTACTCTCATCAAAATGGAGTTCAAAAAAATTATGATTACCTGCCTTTTGTTCCCACTGTTGGGCACCATGATGTCCATCAGGTCAGAGGCGTTTTCTTCCCAACACCTATCGGAGTTGTTCGTCCGCTTATTCGGAGCGGTGACGATCTCAAATTGGATGTATTGGCTGATGTTTTGTTTCGGCTATGTGGTGTTGCTCCAAATCGTTTGGAAAAAACGTGATAAATATTTTGAACATACACTGTTCATTTTGTTAAGGGATACGACGTCGTACACGATGGCTAGGCTGCTGGCAGGTGTTCCGTTTACATTGGTGTATGTATTGGCGGCGTTTTTGATCGCTAGCGTTTTCGGTCTCTTTGTGTCGCGTATGGTGGTTTCGTTTGACCGTTCGTTAGTGGTCATGTTCATTTGCATCGCTGTGAATTTGTATTGGCATGCCAGCGTGTGGATGTGTTTGAAGGTGCACGCGACGAATCATTTGGCCAATGCCGTCATTCTCGCTTTGTTTTTTATAGGCGTGAAGCAGCCAATGGCTTTCGTTCCCTTATACTACAGCATGGCCGATCACTTGCGGGGCGGCCTTATCGTGTGGTTGGCTCTGTTTGTGGAGCTCTTGTTGATTGGTCTGTTCGGGTATTGGACGGTCAAAAGAGTGAAGAACGCGGATTATATCTAGGAGGGGTTCGATATGAAGGCGATCGTCTTGTCCAATGTTTCCAAAACGATAAAAGGAAGAGAAGTGTTGCGCCATATCAACTTGGAATTGGAAAAAGGAAAGATTTATGGATTCGTCGGGCCGAACGGATCAGGGAAAACGATGTTATTCCGAGTCATCAGTGGATTGGTGAAGCCGTCCACCGGCACGGTGGCGGTATTTGGCCAGACGTTGCACCAAGATGTATCCTTTCCGAGCGATATTTCTGTTTTATTGGAAAAACCAGGTTTCCTTGAACAATACTCAGGATTCGATAATTTGCATTTTTTAGCCATGATTCAAAACAAAATCGGCGAGCGCGAGGTAAAAGAGGCAATGGAGCGGGTAGGGTTGGATCCGCATGATAAAAGGCCGGTGAAAGCCTACTCTCTTGGAATGAGACAAAGACTGGCTATCGCACAGTGCATCATGGAGAAGCCGCAGTTGATGTTGCTCGACGAACCGATGAATGCTTTGGATGAAAAATCAGTGGATCAAGTGTACCAAATGATTCGGGAAGAAAACAAAAGAGGCTGCACCATTTTGTTGACGTCTCACAACAAGGTGGACATCCAGTCATTATGCCACGAAGTGTATGCAATGAATGAAGGGATGATTACCGGTATGACCCATATTGCGTCAGAATGACCGTCATGGGTGTCATGTCGAAATTCGCGAATATGGGGGAGCAAAAGATGAACAAAAAGAAAATTTTAGTTATCGACGATGAGGAAGACATTTGCTGTACAATCAAACAATATTTGGAGCTTCATCATTATCAAGGTTCATCACCAAGAGCTGTACTTGATTGACTTTTATAGACGAACATGATGGCTGTATTGCCTGTATACATGCTCATGAAACGATTCACCTTCGCATAACCGGTACACACCCCGGTGATTCTGTTCCTAAGGAAACCAATGGAAAACGGGCAACATCACCGACGATCGGTTTGCACCATTTGCGAGAATCCGGGGGGCAAGTTATGGTGTCGCAAGATGTTTCAACTGGAGACACGCTGTTGGAAGCACCATTTCCCCTTAAATCACCGCCCTGCTGGGCATGACGATTTAGACGGATGAGATTTTTCGCTTCAGTTTCTTTTGTTGATGAAAAAGGGGGGATTTAAATGGGATTGGACGGTTGTTTTAGGGATTGCAACGATTACGTCGCTTCCTTTTTATCCATCCTTTGTCTTTGTAGTCCCCATTTATATGGGAGCAATGGGATATTATGCAGGAAGACGACTATGTGCTAAATGGCGTTAGATGAAGGAAACGGATGAGTTTGAGCCGTAGTGTTCAACTCGCCCGAGTGGCAAAGGTCATTTGGAGGTGCATTCCAAGAACTGGAATGCAAGCAAAGAATAAAGGAGCTGAAGCAGTAAATGATTCGAAAAACCATCACGGTTTGCACGTATCAAACCGTTTCTTCTCCTTGCCCTGCTCGTTTCGAGCGGCATTGAATCCGTTCAATTTTTGACAGCGTTGATGGATGGAAAATTTGCTGAATACCCTAGCGAACGAAGCTTTGATGTTGATGATATCATTTTGAACATGAGTGGAGCGGTTATCGCGTTTGGTCTGTACCAATTATGGGGGCGCATGAAAAACTTGATTTCTCGATCACACCGCTCGTCACCGAACCGTTGAGGGCATACATGCAGTCATCACGTTGTTTGGGGGGTGTCAATGATCACTTTCTTTATCGATTTGAAAGCGAATGAGCCCATGTATGATCGGCGATGATCTGTCTCTGATCAACTTGATTCTAAACGTTTTATGGCGGGGACCATTGGACGTGTGTGGCAAAATGAATTTGTCCTTGAATACCTGCGCAGCAATACGATGGGATTTTATTTTTCAAATCTGTTTCCCTGGCTTACTTTTTTGACGTTTCTGAGACGACCGAGAGAGGAAAGAAGCCAAAGGGCTGATCACAGCCCTTTGGGTGTCACTTTCTTTTCTATTTTTCGCAGCAGCCAGTCGAAGGCAATCGCCAAAATGGCGGCTGGGATGGCGCCGGCGAAAATCAAGTTTTTGTCGGCGATGCGCAGGCCGCGGTCGATCAAGTCGCCAAGCCCCCCGGCGCCGATAAACGTCGCCAAGGCGGCGACGCCGATCGTCAGCACCGTCGCGGTGCGCACGCCGGCCATAATGACGGGAAGCGAGAGGGGAAGCTCGACCATCCATAAAATTTGCCGCGATGTCATCCCCATCCCTCGTCCGGCATCAACGAGCGCCGGGTCGACGCCAAGAATGCCGGTGTACGTGTTGCGCAAAATCGGAAGCAAGGCATAAAGCGTCAAGGCGATGATCGCCGGCAGTTTGCCGATGCCGAAAATCGGCAGCATAAACCCAAGCAGCGCCAAGCTCGGAATCGTTTGGATGATGGCGGCGATGCCGATGATCGGCTCGGCGAGTTTGCGATATCGCGTCAACACGACGCCGAGCGGCACGGCCACCGCGATGGCAATGCCCATGGCAATCGCGGATAACAGCACGTGCTCTTGAAAAGCGATCCAAATCTCTTCTCGTCGCTCAATAAACGTTTGCAATAATTCCATTGTATCCCTCCTTGGTGAAAAAGCAGTGGACGCGCATCGTCGTCTTCCTTGTTGAAAAAACGGTGACGGATGAGCCGCTGCTATCATGCTCTTCCCTCTTTGGTGAAAAAGAGGCGGTGGGCCAACCGCCTCCTTGTCATCGGCGGAATTCAGCCGCCAATGGAGGATTGTTTCCCCGTCGTATTCTGAAGGGGAAGTTGCGGCCACGCCGGTCAGCTGCCAACGGGAGAAGTGTTTCCCATCGCCTGTTTTTGGGCGAGCGGCTATCGAGCCAATCACGCCAGATTCGCTTTTGATGTGCGGCCGTCTTCCATCCGTCCACAAGACTAGAAGGTTGGTGAAAAACAGCTGGTTCCCCTGGTTGATGAGTGAACATGTGAAAAGTAGAACCGATGCTACAAGGTTTTTTATTTGAGAAATGATATTGTGAAGCGGCATGCTCCCGTAAATCACTGGGCCTGTGGGGGAACTGGAAACCTCCCCCTCTGCCCATGGTTGATGTCTTTATGCGTGCTGCTGGAACGTCCACTCAGCGAGCGCGCGCATCATGCTGGAGCGCGTAATGCCGCCGACAAGGCGATCGCCATCGAGCACCGGAATGATGCGTACATCCGGGTCTTGGAACAAGGCGGCGACGTCTGTCACATCCGCTTCTTTCTGTAATGTCGTCACATCGTAATCGGCGATGTCGGCGACAAGCAAATGTTCCTCATTGTATCGTTGCTCGATTTGTTTGAGCGTCACGATGCCAAGAAACGATTGCTTTTTATCGACGACGACCAAACTGTCGACTTTTCGCGCCTTCATCAGCCGGAACGCTTCGGCCAAGCCGCGCCGCGGTGCGATCGTGGCGACGGCGTCGGACATTAAATCTTCCGCTGTCGGCACGGCCGTCTGGCGGGTCAGCAGACGGTCTTCACCAATAAACTCGCGGACGAAGGAGTTCGCCGGCCGCCGAAGCATTTGGTCCGGCGTCGCAAACTGGACGACTTCCCCGTCTTTCATCAGCGCAATGCGATCAGCGATTTTAATCGCCTCGTCCATATCGTGGGTGACAAAGACGATCGTTTTGCGAATTTCTTCTTGCAAGCGGACGATGTCATCTTGCAGCTGTTCGCGGCTGATCGGGTCGAGGGCGCTGAACGGCTCATCCATCAAAATAATATTCGGTTCCGCGGCCAACGCGCGGACGACGCCGACGCGCTGCTGTTGGCCGCCGCTGAGCTCTGACGGGTAGCGGTGCTTGAACGTCGCTGGATCCAAGCCGACGAGGTCAAGCAACTCATCGACCCGCTTTTCATAGGCGCTTTTTTCCCATTTTTTCAGCTTCGGCACGAGCGCGATGTTTTCCGCGATCGTCATATGTGGAAACAGCCCGATTTGCTGGATGACGTAGCCGATGTTGCGGCGCAGTTCGACCGGGTCAAGCGTAGAAATGTCTTGCCCATCGATATACACGGTTCCCGACGTCGGCTCGATCAACCGGTTGATCATTCGCATCGTCGTCGTTTTTCCGCAGCCGCTCGGTCCGATGAGGGCGACAAGCTCGCCTTTGCGGATTTCAAGATTGATATTTTTTAAGGCGACAAATCCATCCTCATACTGTTTTGTGACGTTTTCAAATCGAATCATCCACATTCCTCACTTTCTAGTCGATCAGTCCTTCCGATTTCAAAAAGTCTATCGCCACTTCGCGCGGCCGTTTTCCTTCCAAATTCACTTCGCCGTTCAGTTCCATCATTTTTTCGTCCGTTACAATGTTGGCCAGTTTGTTCAACGCTTCCTCGAGTCCTGGGTTGGCGTCCAACACGTCTTGGCGGATGATCGGCACGGCGTGGTATGGCGGGAAGTAATGTTGGTCATCCTTGAGCACGACGAGGTCGTATTTTTTGATGCGGGCATCCGTCGTGTAGGCTGTGATGACGTCAATCTCTCCGTTTTTCGCCGCTTCGTATTGCAAGTCCGGATCGATGTTGACCGTTTTTTTGAATTGGAATCCGTACGTATCGACAAGCCCGTCATAGCCGTCGCTTCGCTCAAAAAACTCGGCGTCTGACCCAAAGGTGAGGGAAGACGAGTGGTTCGCTAAATCGGAGTACGTTTTGACCCCGAGCTTTTCGGCAAGGTCTCTCCGCATCGCCAATGCGTACGTATTGTTAAATCCGAGTGGTTTGAGCCAAGCGATGTTGTACTTTTCCTTATATAACTTCTTCGTTTCATTATAGATTTGTTCGGGCGTTTTTGCGGGATCGTACGGCTGTTTTAAAATGTTCAAATACCCTGTTCCCGTGTACTCGACGTACATGTCGACGTCTCCATTTTCAATGGCTTGCTGGAGCATAAAGGCGCCGCCTAGACTGTCCTTCACTTCCACGTCCAAATCGGTGTTGGCCTTCACATACTCAGCCAATAAGTGCGTCAAAATCACCTGCTCGGTAAATTTCTTTCCGCTAATCACAATGTGCCCTTTCGCATCACGTTTCCCGCTGCAGGCGGCCAGTCCGAACACAAGCCCGACAGCAAGCAATGACATGAACCATTTACGCAAAACGATTCCTCCTTTTTTGGGTCCGAAAATGCCGGTAAAAAGATCCATCCGACCTGTTAAACACCCGGATGATGGTTTAGAAAGGTTTTCCTTATTTGGAAAAATGTTGGACAGCAGTTCTCCCTTTGCATCACCAGCCTTCTAACGTAAGGGGAAAAAGCAACAAAACGACACGGAGGGAAAACGTCACAAAAATAGGGTAACGCAAATTGGGTCCGATTGGCAAATTTGGTATCAGCCGATCTATCCGCGTTTGGCTGCTTCTCACCTTGAGAACCGTTCTCTCCGCCGCGATGCTTACAAATGCTCGGGAATGCGCCCCAATCCTCCCGAATCCTCCGAATTCGAGATGTTCGAGTCAAATGGAATAAAAAACCAGCTGCGGTAAGCAGCCGGATCCATCGAAACGAGTGGGTTCATGATCTGTTGAGGAATCATCTTACGCATGAACGAGGCGGTGAAGAATGCTTTCGGTTTTGAAGACGCGGGCGTTGAGGACATGCAGTCCCGCTTCATGTTCGGCGAGAGCCGGCAACACCTTGTCTTCGAGGATCGATGTGACGTGGGTGAGGTCGCCTTTCATTTGGTGGAGGTCGTTAGCCATCGCCTCATATTTCGCGGTCAGCACTTCCTGCCCATGGCGAAGCGCTTCGGCAATCGCCTTCGTTTCCGTCGTGCGTTCGTAAAGCAAATCGATGCGCTGTTCCAGCGTGGTCGTCCGCTCATTCAATTGGGCGAATTGCTGCTCAAGAGCGCTCGTCCGCTCATTCAATTGGGCGAATTGCTGTTCAAGAGCGCTCGTCCGTTCATTCAACTGGGCGAATTGCTGCTCAAGAGCGTTCGTTCGTTCATTCAACTGAGCGACTTGTGTCTCGAGCGCGCTTGTTCGTTCATTGAGCTGAGCGACTTGTCCCTCTAAAGCGCCGACTCGCCGTTCGAGCGACTCGACTGCCGCGCGCGTTGCTTTCACCTCGTGCAAAATTTCCCGCAATAGCGCTTCCATGTCGATTCACCTCCTTTTCGTCTCTATTTTACAAAAAAGGGGCATGGATGGCGAGAAAAATTCGGAAAAATAGCTTTCACTAGCCAAAGGAAGAATGCAATCGTTACAATAATAATTAGGAAAAAGAGAGGAAAAGGTGGACGAGGATGGATGCTTCTTGGTTGAAGCCGATTGTCGAAACAAAGTATTTGTCGGCGGAAAATGCGCACCGTTACCGCGCGATTTTGCGGTATTTCTACATTCAGCACGAACGGATGCGGCAATATTTGTTCCCTGAAGAAGTGTATGCGTTTTTGAAACAGCATGCCGAATTTGCCGATTATACTGAGGATGATTTGCAGCAAGACCTCGATCAGCTTGTCAAATGGAACAATTTGATCGCCCGCCAAGAGACTTCCCATGTACGGACGATCGAGGAATTTAAGAAAAAGCGGTTTCGTTATCAATGCAGCCCGTACACAGTGGAAATAGAGCGAATGATTCGCACGCTCGAACAGTTGGGCGACTCGTTTGGCGGTTCGCTCGAGAAAACACGGTTTGACCGTCTGTACGCCTCCCTTTCTCGCATGGAAACGATCATATCTGCTAATTTCCAAGAAAAACCGGACGAAATACACCAAGTGTGGGAGGAGACGTTTGATTATTTCAAAAAAATCATTCACCATTCGGCTGATTATATCGCCTATTTGCATAGCGAAAATTTGGAAGAACGGATGACGGCGGAATCGTTTCTCGTTTACAAGGAACAATTTACCGCTTATTTGCGTGATTTTATCGTCGCCTTACAGAAGACGTCGATGCAAATTGAGAGGCTGTTGGAAGACCTTCCAGACGAAGGGGTGGACCGGTTCATTGAGCACGTAGTCGATTATGAGCGGTCGATTCCACGCTTTGCCGAGAGCGCCCCGTCGCGCGCCGAATGCATCGAAGAAAAGCGCGAGACGTGGCGCAGTTTGCGCGAATGGTTTTTAGGTCGGGACGGCCACGAAAGCGAGCTGGCGTTTTTGCAGCATCAGACGAATGAAGCGATTCGTCGCTTGACGCGCATCGTGCAGCGGCTTGGTGAGCGGCATCACCACTTTCGCAGCCGCAAAGGCGATTATTTGCACTTGGCACGCTGGTTTTCGCAACTGTCTTCGATCGAAGAGGCGCACTGTTTGTCAGCGGTCGTGTTCGGCTGCTTCCATACGAAACATCTGATCGCAGACAATGAGGCGACAGATGATATGTATCGCGATGTTTGGGAAGAGGCGCCGATGGAATGGGTGACGAAGCCGCGCGTGCGCCATTATGGAGAAAAGAAGAAACCGCAGGCGATCGAGGAGAAAAAACGGGAAAAAGAAGAAGCGCGCCGCCGCTATTTGGAGGAGAAAGCACGCGAGGAAGCCGAACTGAAACAGCTGGTGAAAGACGGAAAAATTGTGCTGGCCGAACTCGGCGAAGTGACCCCGTACGTACGGAAGACATTGCTCGCCTGGATCGCCAAAGCCATGGGGAAAGAACAGCCAACTGTGAAAACAGAGAACGGCTGGGACATCCGCATTGTTCGTCGGGACGACACGATTTGCCTTCATGCTGAAGACGGAACGCTTGTGATGCCCAACTACGAAATCGAAGTGATGGCGAAAGGAGGGAGCGAAGATGGAGGCGTCGTTTGATGACAAAGCAAAAGAAGCCTTGGCGGCGCTGTTTGAACAATTTTGGATCGTCCGCGACGCCGACCCGGAACGGTATCAGCTTGTCCGCGAACGCGAACACGTGCTCAAAAGATACGTCGAGGAGAAGTTTGGCTACCGATTGATCGTGCACCGGCATTTCGCGAAGCTCGAAAAAATTCCGGCTGAGCCGGAGCCGTGGATGGGGATTCCGTCGTTTCAAGAGCCGCTCGATTACGCGCTGTTTTGCTGCTTGATGGCGTATGTTGAAAGCAAGGCGGTTGAAGAAAAATTTTTGCTTTCCGATGTATGCGAGGAAATCCGCTCCATGTATCCGGGCGATGTGCCGGTCGATTGGACGAACTATTCGCATCGGCGCGCGCTCATTCGCGTGCTGAAAGCAGCGGAACAAATCGGGCTGATCCGTCGGATGGATGGAGAGATTGAAGCGTTCGCGCAACATGCGGACGAAGAAGCGCTTTATGAAGTGCCGGTGTTGGCGCGCTATTTTATGCGCACGTATCCGAAAGACTTGCTGCAATATACGTCGATTGACGAACTGTTGGCGGAAGAATGGAAAGCAGCGCCGCAAGATTACCGGCGCCATCGTCTGTACCGGAAGCTGTTTTTATCACCGGCTGTGCACCGAACAGAAGGCGACGAGCAAGATTTTTATTACTTGCGCAACTTCCGGCATCGGCTGCGTGAGGATATTGAGTCCCATACGCCGTTTCGTTATGAGCTGTACAAAAACGTCGCCATGTTGACGATTCCGGAACGGCAGGCGCCGTATACGCTCTTTCCTGATCTAAAAGGAACGTCTGACATCATCCTTACATTTTGCTGCCGTTGTCCGCGAGCGGTTGGCATCCTTTCCGCCGGACGAGTACGGGCGCCTTTGGCTGACGCCGGCGCAGTTTTCTGAATGGCTCGCCGATACGAAGCGTCGTTACGGAGCTGGATGGGGGAAGACGCATCGCGAAGCATCGCTTGCGGAGTTAGCTCGCGAGGTGTTGGCGGAGTTGAAAGCATGGCGAATGGCAGACACGGATCCCGAGACGGGCATGGTCGTCCTCTACCCGCTCCTTGGGCGGCTGTGTGGGCGATACCCGGACGATTTTCAAGCGAAAGAGAGGGAACTATGATGGCGGATCGATGGATGTTGCATCGCGCGGGATTGATCAATTTCTGGTATTATGATGAACAATATTTTCATTTTGCCGACGGAAAGTTGTTTTTGCGCGGAAGCAATGGAGCGGGCAAATCGGTGACGATGCAAAGCTTGATCCCGGTGCTGCTTGACGGGAAAAAGACGCCCGACCGGCTCGATCCGTTCGGTTCGCGGGCGCGGCGAATGGAAGATTACTTGCTCGGGGAAAAAGATGTCGTCAACCGCGATGAGCGGACCGGTTATTTGTTTCTCGAATATAAGCGGACCGAAACCGATCAATATCTTACGACCGGCATCGGTTTGCGAGCGAAACGGCAAAAAAATCTTGACTTTTGGGGCTTTGTCATTTTGGACAACCGCCGCATCGGCCATGATGTTTACTTGTACAAAAAAGAAAAAACAGGCGAGAAAATTCCTTTGACAAAGCGCGAGCTCGCCGATGCGCTCGGCGCTGGGGGAACGGTGGTCGAGACGCAAAAAGAATATATGGAGCTGGTCAATAAGCATGTGTTCCGCTTCGAATCGCTCGAGGCGTTTCAAGAGTTGATCGAGCTGTTGATTCAATTGCGGAGCCCGAAGTTATCGAAAGATTTCAAGCCGACGGTGATTTACGAAATTTTGGAAAGCGCATTGCCGCCGTTAACCGATGAGGAATTGCGCCATTTGTCCGAGACGATTGAAAATATGGACCAAGCAAAGCAGCAGCTGGAGCAGCTCGAGCGCGATGCGCGGGCGCTCAAGCGGCTTTGCGACCACTACCGTCATTACAATGAATATATGATTGCCGAAAAAGCCGTGGAATACGAGAAAGCGGTCCAACGAGCCGAACAGCTCGCCGCTGAGCAGCGAACAAGGTCAGAAGAGGAGAACAAAGCGCGGCAGCGACTCAATGAGCTGGATGAGGAGATCACCCGCCTCAGCCGGGAAGAAGACGTGTTGCGTGCACGGGAAGTGGAGCTTGCGGGCCATGAAGTCTTTCAACAAGCCGAAACGTACGAAAAGTTAAAGGAACAGCAGCGCGACCTAGCGAGGCGGCGGGAGCGACAAGAGCGGGTGATCGAAGAGAAGGAGCGGCTTGAACGGCAGCGCCGCCATCAAATTGATGAGGCGGAAGCGCGCCTCGATGAGCTGGAACGGAAGGTGGAAGAGACGTTGGCGCAGTTGCGCGCCGACGCGGACGAAGGGGCGTTTGCCGGCCATAAAGTGAATGAAGACGATTTTCTCCGTCATCATCGTCAACAGCGCGAGTTTCCGTTTACGGTTTGGAAGCAGGAAGCGGACCGCCATGCGGAACGGCTGGAAGCGCTCGCCGACCTTTGGCGCCGTCATGAAGGACTGCAAGCGCGCTATGAAGAAGCAAGCAAAGAAGCGGGCGAACTGCAGCGGGAAGTTGACGAATGGCGGCATCAATACCGCAAATGGGACGAGCTGCTTGACCAAGAAAAAGAACGGTGGGAACAAGCGGTGCTCGTTTGGTTGGAGCGCGGCGGCGTCACGATGGACGAAGCGCGCATTCAGACGTTTTTGCGACAGACGGACGGCTTGTATGATCAATATTCCATCGATGACCTTAAACAGCCGTTCACGGCGGCGTATTACGATGCCGTCGGGAAGAAAAACGATGAAAAATGGCGGCTTGAACACGAAATGCGCTTGCTTGGCGACCAGCTCGCCGAGCGCGAGCAGGAGCTTCGCCATTGGCAGACGGAACAAGACCCAGAACCGGAACGCGATCCACAGACGGACGCCATGCGCACAGAATTGGAGCGGCAAGGAGTTGTTTCCGTTCCGCTGTATGCGGCAGTCGAATTTTTCGACCATGTGCCGGAGTCCGTCCGTGAACGGATCGAATCGGCGCTCGCCCATGCCGGACTGCTCGATGCGCTGATCATTGACCGCGATATGGCGGTGACGTATGACCGGGTGCTCGTCCCGAACCCGGTGCATATGGCTCATACGTTGGCCGATTATCTCCAGCCAGATGCAGGTGTCCCTGTCGCTGCGGAGCGGATTGATGCCGTGCTTCGCAGCATCGTCATTGCCGATGAGGCGCAAGACGGTGGCATGACGCTTAATGAAGCTGGACGCTATGCGCTTGGTCTCGTGCGCGGTCATGCGCCCGCCCGCGAGCGCGCCATGTTCATCGGCCGCACGGCAAGGCGGCGGTGGCGGATGGAGAAGATCGCTTCATTGGAAGAAGAGATCGCTTCCTTGCGGCAAGCGCTTGACCGCCTGCAGGCGGAACACAAAGCGGTGGAAGCTCATATATCCGCATTGGCGGAGTGGTTTGCCGCGTTTCCATCCGACCGCGATGTGCGCGCGGCGTTTGAGGAACGGGAGGAAGCGCGCCGCCGCGCGGAAAGCAAAGAGCGCGACTGGCAGCGGCAACAAGAAAAGGTATCCCGACTCGCTCGCGAGTGGCAGCACCTCAAGCAAACGTTGCGCGAGCAATCGGCAGGGCTTGACGTGGCGTTTTCCGTGGAAGGATGCGAACGAGCCCGATTAGCGATGAAATCGTATCTCCGCTTTTTGCATGAACTGGAAGTGCATGTTCGGGAAGCGCTCTATGTCGCGGCGATGATCACCCAGCAGCGTGAGCAGCTGCAGGAGCTTCGCGACGACATCGATGAGGCCAAAGGGGAGCGGAACCGCCTGCTCGATGAAGACGAACGTCTGGCGCTCCGCATGGACGAGATCGAACGAACGCTCCAACAAATGGGGGCGGATGACATTCGCGCGGAAATCGCCCGCGTGCGGGAGCGGCTCAGCACTCTGCGCGAGGCAGTTCCGCGTCTAGTCAACGAGCGGGCGCGGACCGAACAGCGCCTCGCCCGTCTCGCCGAAGAACGGGAACAAGGAGAGAAACGGGCAACGTTCGCTCGCGAGCTGGCCGCCGCATGGGAGCAGGCCTTTGCCCGTGAAGCGGCGCTCAAGTTGGTGGAGCTGGACCGTTCACGCCCGCTTCGCGAGCAGGCGAGCGAAGCGAAACAGCGGTATGGGGGAACGTTGAAAGACAGCCGCTCTTCGCTGCTGGCTCGGCTGAACACAATCTTTTTCCAAGAGTCATCCAATTTGACCGAATACCGGGCGACGTTCGAATCGCTGCCGTTCGAGGAGAAAGAATGGAGCATCGCGGCGCCGGATGACGAAATGGCGATGAAAGCAGCTGATTGGAGGGAAAAACAAGAGCGAAACGTCATTTTCCTTGACTACAAAGGGCAGCGTGCCACGCCGTCTGTCGTCTTGGCGGAAGTCGAGCGGGAAATCGCGTTGCAGCACGAGTATATGAAAGAACAAGACCGGGAACTGTACGAAGAAGTCATTTTAAAGTCGGTCGGCCGCATTTTGCGCAGCCGCATCCAACGCGCGGAGCGATGGGTGAACGACATGAACAAGCGGATGAGCGAAATCGATACGTCCTCGAGTCTCGCTCTATCCATTCAATGGAAGCCGAAAACGGCGGAGACGGAGGACGAGCTCGACACGAAAGAGCTGGTGGGGTTGCTGCGGATGGATTCACGGCTGCTCAAGGAGGAAGATTTGCAGCGGGTGACGAACCATTTCCGCTCGAAAATCGCCCGCGCCCGCGAACTGCTTGAGGAACGCGGCCAAGGCAACACGCTTCATCAAATTATAAAAGAAGTGCTCGACTATCGGAAATGGTTTTCGTTTACCCTCTACTATGAAAAAGAACACGAACCGAAGCGCGAACTGACAAACCAGCGCTTTTATCGGTTCAGCGGCGGGGAAAAAGCGTTGGCGATGTACATTCCGCTGTTTGCAGCGGCGTATTCACGCTATCAAGAAGCAGGCGATGATGCGCCGTACATCATCTCGCTTGATGAAGCGTTCGCCGGCGTCGATGAAAACAACATCCGCATGATGTTCGGCCTTGTTGAACAGCTCGGCTTTAACTACATCATGAACTCGCAGGCGCTTTGGGGTGATTACGACACCGTGCCGGCCCTGTCGATTTGCGAGCTCGTCCGTCCGCGCAATGCGCCGTTTGTCACCGTCATCCAGTATTATTGGAACGGGCGCATCAAACAGTTAGTAGCGAATGAGGAAGAATGGGAGTTGATCGAGACATGAACCGGGCCGAAGAGGCCGCCGCCTTTTTCCGTTCCGAGCCGGGCTTTCGCCGCTTGTTTGTCGAGATGAAGCGGAAATACGAGTCGCTCGGCCGTATTGGCGGCGTTGTCTCCTTGGCATCGTTCAGCGAGAACGAGCGCGAAGCCATCGCCGCCTTTTTCGGCCGAGACGTTTCCCGCGTTTCCCTGCCCGCCTTTGAACAGCAACTCGCACGAACACGGTTTGCCGGCGTTGGCCTCATCGAGCTGCTCGAGCGCTATTTTGGTGAGCCGCTCGTGCCGAAAAAAGAACAGCGCCAGGCGGCCGAAAAGGAGCGGGAGCAGTTTTTCGGCCACCTCGCCCACGAGCACCCTTGGCTTGAAGGCATTTGTGGCCAACGGTTCATCCAAGCAGCGTATGAGGCAAACCGCGAAGAGTTGGCGGCGGCGATCCGTCTTGTCGGCGCCGCCCTTCACCGCTTGCCGCTCGGCTCGTATGAGCGGCTTCCATTGTTTGCCCAGCACATCGCCGGTGATCCACACGCTTTTGACCTGTCAACGCTCCCCGGCAAGGTGTTGCTGTCGGCCTTGCAAGCGACCGTGCCAGGCGAGTGGGATGTGACCTCTGTAGAGAGCATCAATGAATTGCTGCAGTCCGTCGGCCTGCTCCGCGAGGATATTTTGAACTTTGCCACCTGCGCAAACTTGTTGGCCGAAACGAAGAAAGGCCCTCACCCGGTCTTCACCGCTGCCGTCGAAGCCAACAGCGCATTGAATGCACCGCTAAGGGACGTGTTGTCGCTCATTCGCGCCTATCCAGCCAACGGCGGCATCGTATACGTCGTCGAAAACGCGGGCGTTTTCTCGACCTTGCTTGACACTCGCGCCCCGCTTGTCTGCACGAACGGGCAAATGAATTTAGCGACGATGCGACTCCTTGATTTGCTCGCGGCTTCAGGCGCCAAGCTGCATTACTCCGGCGACTTTGACCCGGAAGGTTTGAAAATGGCCGACCGTTTTCTCGAGCGATACGGCTCAGCGGCTGTTCCATGGCGCTACAGCGTCGATGACTACTTCGCCGCCAACCCATCGGTTCACTTGCCTCCCGAGCGGCTCGCCAAACTCGCCTCCGTAGCGTCAGCGCCGCTGCAGTCAGTGAAAGAAGCGATGGCGAAAACGGAAAAAGCGGGATACCAAGAGGCGATCATCGGCCGACTGCTTCGAGACATAAAAAGTTAGCACTCGCCCCCGTTCATGCAAGTGTTGGCATTCCAATGTTTGTATTCGTCTTGCCCGCGATGGATGAGCAGGCGGCGCCCGGGTCTTATTCACCGCATGACGAGCGTTTGTCCTCGCTTAGGCAAACAGCAATCGGCAAACAAGGCAAGTCAAACGCCAGGAAGCAGTCTTCATTTGTCGTCGACCTCCAATCGTGCAAAAACCCCAGGGGGTCGACGACATTGGTTTTTGTCACTTGGCTTCTACAGCTATCACGGGTGAGTATGATTGACAGAATTTTTTGACCGTGTTATTCTGAAGGTAACCTAGGATGAAAAAGTTTGATATAACAGCGCTTTTTGGGGTTTTTATCGTACCTATGAGGGATTGAAACCCATATTTTGTAATCAAGAATACATCAATGTGTTTCATGGTTTTTATCGTACCTATGAGGGATTGAAACGATGAATTGCTTCAATATTTGACAGACGGAAAAAAAGTTTTTATCGTACCTATGAGGGATTGAAACTTTTGCGGAAAATTTTTCGTTTCAAATCGGGGTATTCGGTTTTTATCGTACCTATGACGAATTTCTCACTGTGAGCAGGATGCCGCCTTGAGGACGGCGAATAGAAAAAGAGAGACCGTCAAGGTGAGGTGATTGAATGGCGATTGACCATGATCGGCTGTTCAAAGAGCTGATCCGCACGTTTTTCGAAGAGTTTCTGCTCCTCTTTTTCCCCGACATGCACGAGCATATCGATTTCCACCATCTGTCCTTTTTATCCGAAGAGCTGTTTACCGATGTGACGGCCGGCGAAAAGTACCGCGTTGATTTGCTGGTCGAGACGAAGTTGAAAGGCGAAGACGGGCTGATCATCGTGCACGTGGAAACGCAAGGGTATGTCCAGCCGTCGTTTGCCGAGCGCATGTTCCTCTATTTCAGCCGCTTGTATGAAACCTACCGGACCCGCATCGTTCCGATCGCCGTCTTCCACTATGATTCCCTCCGCGAGGAACCGTCTGTGTTTTCGATGGAATTTCCGTTTGGCGAAGTGCTGCAGTTTCGCTTTTTTCCGGTGGCGCTGCGGAAGAAGCAGTGGCGGGAGTACATCCGGCACGACAACCCGGTTGCAGCTGCGTTGCTCAGTCAAAAGGGGTATACTGAAAGAGAGAAGGTGGAGCTGAAAAAAGAGTTTTTGCGCATGTTGGTGCGGTTGGAGCTCGATGAGGCGAGGCAGCGGCTGCTGCTTGGGTTTTTTGAGACGTACGTGAAGTTGACGGAGGAAGAGGAACAACAGCTGCAAAGCGAGGTGAAGGCGATGGAAACGAAAGAACGAGAGAAAGTGCTGGAGCTGATCATCTCCTACGAGCAAAAAGGGAAGAGAGAAGGGTTGGAAGAAGGGGTAAAACGCGGCCTTGAGCAAGGGATGAAGCAAGGAATGGAACAAGGCATGAAACAGGGAATGAAGCGGCTTATTCAGACGATGGCGCAAAAAGGGATGACGGCCGCCGAGATAGCCCGGTTGGTGGATCTTTCTGAAGAAGAGGTTCGAAATTTGCTGAGCGAGTAAGAGGAAAAGGGTGATCGATCTCACCCTAGTGTTTCCTGTTGAATGAGTAAGAGGAAAAGAAGAAGGCGGTCATCCACCGCCTTTTTTGTTCGGTGAAAATCGCACCAGTGAGTCGCGATTTTTTTCTGCTCTGTCAAAGATGCGGACGCCCAAATCTTCGATACGAGGAAGATCCAGATTAATGACTGCCCAGCCGACAGATGTAATACCGATATCAAGGCCGATTTTGTATCTTACTTCGATCCCCTCCCATAACGGAATAATGTAGTAAAAAAGACCTTAGCGTTTTCCGCTAAGGTCTTCGTTCGCCTAAGAGTGGGGAATGCCCGCCAAAAGAGGGCGATAGGCGATCCCCAACGCCGCGGGTCATTCTGCCCAAGCAGAAAGCCCTTATCATAGTAACCCTGAGATCATTGCTGTGGTATGATCCTATTACTATAATAATGAACATATTTGGAAAATGAAAGTTACTTTGGCTCTTCACCAAAAGTTGTACTTGACTGTTTCAAAACATGCCATACTTCCTTCTGGAAAGAAAAAACAGTAAATCAACGATTTTTATACATGGTGACACGAAAAGAAGTCTCACTTGTCAAGTACACGTTGTGGTGATGAACCGTTATTTTTCTATATTTTCTATACTTTCATGCTTTCTTTAAGTTATGATGGAAAGAGGAATGGATTTATGACAGGAGGCTTCCCATCGATGCGCCAAAAACTTCGCAATCTCGGGTTTTCGATCGGCACGCTTCCGACAGGGAAGCGGAATCAAATTACGGATGTGTCCGGCGTTCGGGTCGGGCATGTGACGATTCGTGAAGAGCGGGATGAACGGACGGTGGTCCGCACTGGGGTGACGGCGGTGCTGCCGCATGGGGGGAATTGGTTTTTAGAGAAGGTGCCGGCGGCGTGCTTTGTCCTGAACGGGTTCGGGAAAACGGTGGGGCTCATGCAAGTCGAGGAGCTGGGGACGATCGAGTCGCCGATTATGCTGACGAGTACGTTCAGTGTCGGCGCTGTCTGGCAAGGGACGCTTGAGTATATGATGGAGATGACGCCGGAGATTGGCGACACGGCCGGGTCTGTCAACATCGTGGTCGGGGAGTGCAATGACAGCTATTTGAACGCGGCGCGGGCGCTGGCGGTGACGAAGGCGCATGCGAAACAGGCGATTGCCGAAGCGCGGGTGGATATGGAAGAAGGAGCGGTTGGCGCGGGGACGGGCATGATGTGCTTCGGTTGGAAAGGAGGAGTCGGCAGTTCATCGCGGATCGCGGGCGGGATGTATACGGTCGGGACGCTTGTCGTGAGCAATTTTGGGCGGCGCGAAGAGCTGCGGTTTGTGCCGTATGTGCCGCCGTCGTTTGATGAGCGGGACGTGCCGCCTGGGTCGATTATGATGATCGTGGCGACCAATGCGCCGCTTGATGCGCGGCAATTGAAGCGGTTGGCGAAGCGGGCGGCGGTGGGGCTGGCGCGGACGGGGAGTCATGTTCATCACGGCAGCGGCGATATCGTCATTGCCTTTTCCACGGCATACACGATTCCGCATGTTGCCGATTCCGGGCATCAGGCGCTGCCGCCGCTTGTCCGCGATGATGCGCCGCTCATGAACGAGCTGTTTCAAGCGGCTGTTGAGGCGACAGAGGAAGCGATTTGGAACTCATTGACGATGGCGGAAACGACGACTGGGCGGAACGGGCGCGTTGGAGAGGCGATTCCGTATTCGCTGCTTCAGCGGATGAAATGGGCGGGGGAATAGAAGGGTAACCGTTGGATGAAACGATGACAGGTGATGAAGGGAAGGTGTCCCACTTTTTGCGGATACCTTCTTTCATGTTCAATGCCGCCAGAGCGCCTCGTGTCAATATAGCGCTCCCGCCGAGCGAGGCGCCCATCTCAGTTGGATGCCGCCAAGTCGCTTAGTGCCGACTATGAAGGCGATGCGTCCACGCGGCGAGTTTTTCTTTCATCCCTTCACGCCATGTGTTGGTTGCAGGGCGGTGGGCATAGCCGACCAAGGCGCCGGTGGCGATCAACAAGAGACCGGACAAGGCGAAAATCGAAGCGATGGAAAACAGGCCGGCGATGGCGCCCGCGGCCGTCGGGCCGGTCAAGTTGCCGAGGAAGCGGCTGCTGGCGGTGACGCCGAACACCCGCCCTTGAATGCGGCGCGGGCTTTGCGCGTTGATGAGCGCCTGAAGGGCAGGCCATACGCCGCCGACGACCAGCCCTTGTAAGAAGCGCCATACGTACAAGGCGTAAATGTGGTCTGTCCAGACTTGCGGCAAGGCGAACAAGCCGGAGAGAACAAGCAAAATCGGCAATGTTTTCTCTTGCCCGATCCGGTCGCCGAGCTTCCCTAAATACGGCGCGCCGATGATCGTGGCGATGCCGGTGATCGATGAGGCTAGGCCGGATAAAAAGGCGAGATTGCTAGTGTGGCCGACCAACGATTGGACAAAAATCGTCATCATCGAGTTGACGCCGAGAACGGCGATTTGCACGAGAAACGTAGCGACAAACAAGATGATGAGCGGCCGGTGTTCGAACACGTCTTTGAAGCTCGCCTTGTTTTCTTTCGTCTGTGGCACGACTGGGTCTTTTTCGAGCCAAAAGATGACGGGCAAGAGGGTAAGCAAAATGCAAAGCCCGGTCACTAAAAACACCGGGCGGAAGCCGAACAAGTCGGACAAAGCGCCGCCGATGAGCGGCCCGATAATGTTTCCGGCGATGCTGCCGGTTTGCAGCGTTCCGAGCGCCTCACCGCTATGGTCTTTCGGAACGACGCGGGCCAAATAGGAAAACGAGACGGTGATGAAGCCGGAGAAAAAGCCGACAAGAAACCGAAGCACAAGCAGCGCCGTGGGCGAAGTGGCCAACGCCATGCAGGCGGTGATCAAACCCATGCCGATTCCGGCGCGAATCAAATTGGCGCGTTGACCATATCGATCCGCAAACATTCCCCAGATCGGCGCCATGATGGCTGCCGATAAGAAGGTGGCGGAAAAGACAAGCCCGGTCCACATGCTTAAGGCATGATGCTCAGTGACACCCATTTGCCATAAGAAAAGCGACAAAAAGGGAATGACCATCGTCATTCCGGCCGACACCATAAAATTGCACAGCCATAAAATGCGGACGCTTCGCTTCCAGTCCATGCGGGGTCATCTCCTGGATTATTTCGTTTCTCTAATGATTTTAGCACAATGGAAAAGAAGAGGGAATGATTTTGCTTACGCGTGACAGGGGATCAAACAAATCAATCCCCCTTGCCGAGCGGGCAAGGGGGTCATCTATGTCAAAGGGGGGAGGGGGATTACGCGTTCGTCGCTTGGGCTTCTTTCCATTTTGCCAGCTCACGTTCCACTTCTTCCTCAAACGGCACAGGGGACAACGCAACGTTCGCTCCGAAACGGGCGGCGGCCGCTTCGGCTTCTAAGGCGATGACGCGCTCTTCCATGCGGGCGAAGCCGCGCAGCGCTTCATCAGCGGAAAACGAAGCGAGCGCCGTGTCGATTTGCTTGAGCGCCTGGGCGGCGTTGACGCGAGCGGTGAGCTCAAGCTGCTTGGCGGCGAGCTCGTCATATCGTTCGCGCAGCTCCTGAAGACGGCGGGCCACCTCAGCGGTTTTCGCTTTGATCGCGTTGTATTGTTGCTTATAGGCTTCCCGCTTTTTCTCGTGCAGCAGCTTGTCGCGCAGCGCCAACTTGGCGACCGCTTCTTCGTTGCGTTCGAGCGCCAGTTTCGCTTGGCGGTTCCGCTTTTCCACCGTCGCTTCCGCTTGGGCGATCAGTGTCTCATAGCGCCGCTCAGCGACCCATTGCTGGGCGAGCGCTTGGCGCCCTCGTTCGAGCTGCTGCTCGAGTTCACGCAAATATTGTTTTGTCATGGCGATCGGGTCTTCCCATTGATCGATTTGTTCATTCACTTCAGCGAGAACGATCGTCTTGATCCGACGAAAAATGCCCATTCGTCAGCGCCTCCTTTTGTATCGTTTTTTCCCATTGGTCCAGCCAATCGACAGAAACGGACGGCGGTGCTGGAGACCATGCTTCAGCAGCTGCTGGTTTTCGTCCTTGACGTCGTCCGAACGTGTAGACGGCCACGAGTGCCAGTGCAATCAGCACCCATTTCGGCAACAAGGCGGCGATCCCTAAGGTGACGAGCGCCCAACCGATCCAGCGCTTTGACCGCTTCACTGCGAGCCATACGGCGCCAACGCCGATAAGCAGCAAGGGGATGATCCACAGGAACAAGCGCGGAAGCATCCAGCCTGCGCGCGGCCCCATGCCGAATGCCTGACGGTGGTGCCAAACGCCGCCATGCACGCCGTCAAACGGAACCCCGGGGCGTCCGTGCGCCATCGCTTCATGCGGCGTGAGCCCATGAAGCAAGCTGACCCCAACGAGCGCCACAAGCGCGAGCCAAACGACTGCTCGAGTTTTCTTCAATCTTCTCACCTCCTTTTTTGATGGTGGACCGGCCTACAGTTTGCATTGTAGCGAGGGAAAGAGAAAATAAGGTGAAAAGAGGACACAGATTTCAAAAAAGAGAAAAGCCGGTTGCCCGCAGGCGAAGCACAAGAGATGGAGGGGATAAACGCAGGAAAAGCGCCTAGGAGGATGGTGATTTAGTCGTGGATACGGCTTTACAATGTTATTTCTCAATTAGAAAAACCCTTGTTGCATCGGTTCTGCTTTTCGCTCATTCTCCCATTGATTAAGAGAATCAGCCGTTTTTCCCCAGCCTTCTAGACAACGGTCAAAAGGGCGCCTCGTTGTTTTGCGGAGGCGCCCTTTTCGAAGATGTGCTCAGGCAGGCAGACGTACGATAAACTCCGTCCCTTGCCCGAGCTGGCTGTGGACATGGATCGTGCCGCCATGGGCATCAACGATCCATTTGGCGATCGATAGCCCTAGGCCGTGACCGCCTTGTTGGCGCGAGCGCGCTTTGTCGACGCGGTAAAAGCGGTCGAAAATGCGGCCGATGTCTTCCGGTGGGATGCCGATGCCGGTGTCTTTGACGGAAAGGATGAACTGCTTCGGCTCGGTGCGGATCGACAATGTCACTTCTCCGCCTTCTGGGGTGTATTTGATCGCGTTATCAAGCAAAATGTACAGCAGCTGCGTCAGTTTATCCGGGTCGGCCGTCACGACCGCTTGTTCCGGAGCGTGAAAGTGCATCGTGAGCTGTTTTTTCGCCGCCAGTTCCGCCACGAGCTGAAACGTGCGCTCGGCGTGCGGGCGAAAGTCAAACGTCTGTTTCGCCAGTTCCAACGCGGCGTGTCTCGCATCGGCGCGGGCGAGCGTCAAGAGATCGTTCATCAGCTTTGTGATCCGCTTCAACTCCTCGCGAAGGCGGTCAAGCAGACGGCGGGCAAACTCGTTTTTCATCACGTCTTCTTCCATTGTGAGCGCCTCAACAGATGAAAAGACGACGCTCAGCGGTGTGCGCAATTCATGGGAGGCGTCGGCGACAAACTGGCGCTGCCGCTCGTACGCTTCTTCAATCGGCACGAGCGCCCGCTTCGACATGAAGTAACTGAGCGCCACGCCGACGGCGAGAAAGAGAACGGCAAGACCGATCAGCACAATAAGCAGCCAATGGAACACCCCGAAAAACGAGGTCACATCCATCCCGATATACAAGATGCCGACGACATTGCCATGAATGACGAGCGGACGGGCGGCGGCGAGCACCCGCCAGTCACGGGCGGCGTCGCGGGCCAGGCCCGGCATATGCTCGGGTAATGATACGGTCAAATAGACTGGAGCACGTGCGTTCATATTTAGACGAGACAAGGCGTGCAAAAAGTACGGGCGCAGGCGCGGGTGGACTTCATCCCCGGCAAGCAGATCGCCATTAGGAGCGATTACGTAAAAAAAGAGTTGGTCTTCGCTGAGCAATACGAGACTTTCGTCATCGAACAAGTCAAAATCGCTTTGCTTTAACAAAAACTGTTCCATCGTGTTGGCCTCTTGTTCAGCGAGGCGAACGATGCGCCGCTCTTGATCGGATGTCGTGATCCAATAAAACAAAGCGGCGGCGATGACGATAAACAAAGCGAGAAATAAAGTAAAGATGCCGCTGTAAAGCGCCGTCAGCCGCCAATGGGTGCGGCGGAACAAGTCCGCGCTTCCTAAACGGCGCAGCCAGTTGCGCCATTCATTCCATTGTTTGATCAATTTTATATCCCACCCCGCGCACCGTTTGGATGACGTCGTCCTTCAATTTTTTACGGAGCAATTTGATCGTCGCGTCGATCGTTTTCATTGAGACGTCGGCGTCCCAGCCCCAGACGCGGTCCAATATCGTCTCGCGCGGTACGACGTGGCCTTGATTTTGGACGAGAAGATCAAGGAGCTGAAACTCGCGCGGGGTGAGGAAAATTTCCTCGTCACCGCGATGCAGCGTATGGCTTGTCCGGTTCAATGTGAAGCCGTGAAACGTCACGGTTTCCTCTTGGAGCGGGACGAACGTGCGCCGGGCGAGCGCTTTTAAGCGAGCGACAAGCTCATCGATTTCAAACGGCTTGACCAAATAGTCATCCGCTCCGGATTCAAGCCCGGTGACGCGGTCTTGCACCGCGTCTTTCGCGGTCAACATCAAAATGGCGCCTGTGTAGCCGTTTTGCCGCAAGCGGCGGCAAATCTCCACCCCATCGCCGTTCGGCAGCATCCAATCGAGCACGACGACATCGTAAAATTCCGCCATCGCGTAGTCGTACGCGTCTTCCCCTTCCTGCACCCAATCGATATGGTCAATGCCTTTTTTCTTCAACAAATGAACGATCAGTTCCCCTAAATGGAGATCGTCTTCCGCCAGCAACACTTTCATGGACGTTCCTCCTGTTTTCCATCCTTGCTTTTATCATAGCAAATCTACGTGAAAAAAAGGTGAAAATTGAAAAGGCAAAGGAAAGCCGATCCGACGAGGATTTTTCACCGTTTTTTCACTTTGCTTGGGTATGATGATGGGCGAAGAGGAAAAGGAGGAGCATGACGATGAGGAAAATGAGAAATTTGCATCTTTGGATTGGATTGATCAGTTCCGTCTTTTTGCTCGTTGAAGCTGTGACAGGCCTGTTTCTATCCGAGCCGTGGCTCATCGGCCAGGCCGAACGCGGCGAAATGCATCGTGCCATGCAAGCAGGCGGCGCGTTCGGAGTGGAACAAGCGTCTGGCGCAGGCTCGTCCACTGCCCCGATCGTTCCGCGCGCTGAAGAAAGAGGAACGTCGCTTGGAACGTTCATCCGCCAGCTGCATGAAGGGCGCATTGGCTCGCTCGACATTCGTTGGGCGGTTGATCTCGCCGCGGTGGCGATGATCGTCTTAACGGCGACGGGCATTTGCTTGTCAATTCGCACGCTCGCCGCGGGACGCAAGCGGAAACAAAAGCGGACGACTGTTGCGCCGGAGACAATCTAATCGGAACATCGTGGGATGCCCCTTTGGAAAGAAGGAACGAGACATGCCGTTCAACTATGGTAGGGAGAAAGCAGCCAATGACCGGAACATGTCATCTGATCTTTGTGTACGACCGATGGATGTAGGCGACATCGTTGTGTTTCATCCTCCTTTCCGATGCTTTGGCGGCATTCGCTCGAAGTTGTCCAATGTTTGGTTATGGATGACCATTCATGATAAAGGAGGAGATGACCGATGGACATGATGCCATTTGAACCAACCCCTACTCCGCAGCCGAAACGGCGCGGCCGCTTCGTATCGTGGCTTGCTGCTTCTGTCGCTGGGGCGGTGATCGGCAGCGCAGCGACATGGTATGTGGCACCGAAATGGTTGAATCAAGAAGGCGCCGCCCCCACTCAAGCGGCGCAAACGACTGAGCAAAAAAGCGACGCCTTGCCGCTGCAGCCGACGGCGAATACGAAAACGAACATGATCGCCGCCATCAACAAAGTCGCCGATGCCGTCGTCGGCGTCGTCAACATCCAGAAGCAAGTCGACTTTTTCTCCGATCAAGCGCAAGATACCGAAGCTGGGACAGGCTCAGGCGTGATTTTCAAAAAAGAGGGCAATACGGCGTACATTGTGACGAACAACCATGTCATCGAAGGAGCGAATAAAGTCGAGGTGGCGCTCGCGAACGGCAAAAAAGTGAAAGCGGACATCGTCGGCGCTGATGCGCTGACGGACCTCGCCGTCTTGAAAATTCCAGCTGATGGCGTAACGAAAGTGGCGAGCTTCGGCGACTCGGCGAACGTGCAAATCGGTGAGCCGGTCGCGGCCATCGGCAACCCGCTTGGTCTTGACTTGTCGCGGACGGTGACGGAAGGAATCGTCAGCGGCAAACGGACGATGCCGGTGTCCACTTCAGCGGGCGACTGGGAGATTGACGTCATCCAGACGGATGCGGCGATCAACCCGGGCAACAGCGGCGGCGCGCTCATTAACAGCGCGGGGCAAGTCATCGGCATCAACAGCATGAAAATCGCCGAAACAGGCGTCGAAGGGCTCGGCTTTGCCATCCCGAGCGAAAACGTCAAGCCGATCGTCGAACAGCTGATGAAAGACGGGAAAGTCAAACGCCCGTATCTTGGCGTCCAGCTCGTCGATGTCGCGGATTTGTCCGATGATGTGCGCGCCGATGAGCTGAAATTGCCGTCCAACGTAACATATGGTGCGGCCATCACCTCGGTTGAACCGTTCTCGCCGGCGGCCGACGCGGGCTTGAAATCGAAAGACGTCATCACGGCGATCAACGGCCAGAAAATCGACAGCGTCAGCGCCTTGCGCAAATATTTGTACACGAAAACAGCGGTCGGCGATCGCATCAAACTGACAATTTATCGTGATGGGTTTGAGACAACCGTATCTGTCACGCTCAAGGCGAGAGAAAACAGCCAGTCGTAAGAAGAAACCGCCTCTTTTCCATCGGATCAGTGGGAAAGAGGCGGTTTTCATTCACATAAAATATCGACAGGCGAAAGGCTGGCGCGTGAAACCACTTTCCCGATGATTAGCAACCAACGCGGGTCATCTATTTTCTTCATATAGCTAAAAGGCTGTTGAAAAACAGCGGTTTCCCTTGATCGATGAGTGAATGTGCGCAGTGTTGCAAGGTTTTTCTATTTGAGAAACGATGCCGGGAAGCGGTATGCACGATTTAATCACCGGTCTCCTAGAAGGCCAGTGAAAAATGAGCATACTTGGAACATCGACGAAGCTGGACGAGAAGCAAAAGCATGTTTTACTAAATTTTCCTGATTAATGAAAATAGAGGATTCTAAGTAAATCACCGGGATCCTAGGAGGAACCTTTTGACCCGAGAATAGACAGACACCGTTTTTGGTGGCGGATGCGTATTCTTTCAACTGGGGGGGAATCTTTCCATAAAGAAGGAAACCGTCTCCATCTCATCGAATATTCCAACTATCATGACTGGAAGGGGATGCAACATGGGTCCAAGTGCACCGTTATGGATGACAATGTTGTACTACGTCATATGCATCGCAACGCTGCTCGTCGGTGTGGTGATGCTAGTGAAAGGGACGGTTCGCCGCTTGTATTCGCTCGCTGCGGTGCTCGCAGTGCCGCTCTTTTTTCTGAACAATTTTCACACGATCGCCAGGGTCGGTGTCGATCCGTTCGAGTATTGGCAACAATCCCTTATCGAAGGACAATGGTGGGCGTGGCTGTCGCTTGCGTTGTTCCTTTACATCGTATGGTACTGGGCATGGCTTGTTCAACGCATAGGAGGTCAAAAGGAAGGACAAGTTTGGTGGAAGCGGCAGAGATGGATATGGGTGGTGCTGGCGGCAGCTGCGCCTGTCATCGTGTATTGGGTGCAGAACATTGACGATTCCGTTGTCTCTTCAGTGCGGACGTACGAGCCGTCCAAAGCCCGCTTGCCGCAAGATCCGTCGGCGCGTATTTTCTTTTTGTATTCTCATCCGTTAGAGCGAGAGTCATATATCGTGGAGGCGGACGAACATCATGTGCGCAAAGTGGTGACGCTCAAAGCGGTTGGAATCTCTCACCTTTCGCCCGTTTCCTCAACAAAGGAACTGTTGTTGTGGTCCGATTATACGGGAAGGTATGTGTATCGACTGAATCCAGGCAAATGGACTGTTACCGATCAAGAAGCGCTCTCCAGCCCTCTTTCCTTTGCCTCGTTGCAGGGAGAGTGGGATATTCGTTCGCTCAACCAAGATGTAAAAACGAATAAACTCGAAGTACGAAAAGAGGGGAAATTGCTATTTTCTAAACGGTTCCCTCCTTACGTTCTTCAAGTTTTGCACGTAGCGCCGTATTTCTATGTGTTCGCCGATGTGATTGAAAAGGAACAAGGCGTATTGTATGTGATCGATCAACGCGGCGAGGTCGTGAAAGAAATTCCGTTGCTCACTTCTTCCGCCCGATCGATGGCGGCTTTCCGCAACCACCTTGTCATCGCCACGAAGCCTCGTCTCACCATCATTGATTTGCGTTCATGGCGAGTGGCGTATTGGGATACAGGAGAGGAGGAAACACGATTCGATCAGCTCCAAGTACAAGGAGACACGCTGTGGGTGAGCTACGTACAGCGGGAGAAATCGGGATGGATGGCTTTGAACGCTCAGTTCCAGCCGATCGAAAAACACGAACTGCCCGCATCGTACTGGGAAGCCCGATTTCATGGCGACTATGTGTATGTGCTATTGGAGCCGCCCGCAGGAAGCGAGTCGGATCATGCAGGGGAAATGCAAATCTTTCATTTGCGCACGGCTCAACCGGTGTCGCGCCTGAATGTGCCAAAACAAGAACACAACTTGCAGACATTTTGTGTCATGGATGACATTCAATAAGCAATGGTACTAGATGCCGCTATGGAGGGTGAAGGTTGGTCATCGTCACGTTCCTTGTTGGCGTGGCGGCCGTTCACGGAGCGGTTCGCCGCTTCTATTCGCCCGCTGCGCCTGCGCCGATCGTCAAGGGCGGCATCGATGAGTTCGATGATTGGCAACAGTCGCTCGTCAAAGGACAATGGTGGACATGATTGTCGTTCGTGCTGTTTTGGTACATGACCGGGGGCTGCTCGCTCGGCCCATTCGCGAGCGGCGGGTTGCAGCGGCGGAAGCGAAAGGGGGTGAGGGAAGTGAGATTCCGCGACTATGAAGAATTTTGGCCGTTCTATTTGACCCAGCACCGCAAACGAGCGACGCGGTGGTGGCATTTTGTCGGAACGAGTGTTGTCTTTTTGTTCATCATCATCGCGGCTGTAACGGGGAATGCATGGTGGCTGCTTGGCGCGCCGATTGCCGTCTACACGCTCGCTTGGTTCAGCCACTTTTTTATCGAAGGAAACAAACCCGCCACCTTTGGCCACCCGCTTTGGTCGCTCCGAGCTGATTTTCACATGTACGGGCTGATGCTTACGGGACGCTTGGGGCGTGAGCTTGAGCGGATTGGGCTTTCAGAGGATCGGACTGTCAGGCAAAATGGATGGGAACAGCGATAAAGAGGCCTTTCTCCCTGGGGGATTTCTCAAAGTTTTGGAGAGATCGAAGGACGACAATCCGGAATGGAATGCCAGGGAGGAAGGCTCTTGTCTCCGTATTATTTCTTCAATTGTTCAATCTTTTCAAGCGGCAGCCCGGTCAGTTCATGAATCGTGTCGGCATCATATCCTTTTGCCAACATTCGTTTCGCAACATCCAGCTTCGCTTTTTCCATTCCTTTCTCCAAGCCTTTCTCTATTCCTTTCTCTATTCCTTTCTCCATGCCTTTCTGCTCGTATGAAACGATGAGTTCCATGACTTTGGCAGCCGTTACAGAAAACTTATAAGGCTTTATAAGATAGTTAAAAATCTTATAAAGACCTATGTTTCTTTCCTTGTTCATCGCACCCGATTTCGCCAAAGCTACTCTCGTTGGATGTGGTGCTCCGAAGGCTTCAATTCCCCACTAACGAATGGGTACATGTCAATAACCGCTTTTCGTGCTAGGCTATTGACTTACCATATTTTTTTAAGTTTATACTTGCGTTCACATCCCTGTCTATTTTATTTCCACATTCATCACATACAAACGTTCTTTCTGACAAAGAAAGTTTCTCTTTTACAGCCCCACAATGGCTGCAAGTTTTAGACGAAGGAAAGAATCGATCGGCAAGTATCAACTTGATCCCATTCCAAGCACACTTATATTCCATCTGTCTCGTGAACTCATGGAATGTTTGTTCTTGGATGGCTTTCGATAGCTTTCTGTTCTTTAGCATTCCATGAGTATTTAAGCTCTCCATGACTACATACTCTGGCTTGGTTTTCACCAAAGATGCAGTGATTTGATGAATATAATTGTGCCTGATGTGTTTTAGCCTTCGATAGGTCTTTCGAACAAGGAATTCCAACTTTTTTATATTGTTTGTTTTTCTGTAACGGAATTCACCTCCTTCTGTTTTTATTTTATTTTTCTCATATTTCCTTGATCGTTTACGTTGCAACCGTTTCAGCCTTTTCTCCAACTTCTTCACTTTGTTTGATTTGTTTATATTGCGAAACTTCTGCCCGTTGCTAACGACAGCTAAATCTTTCACCCCTAAATCGATGCCTATGCCGTCAGTATAATTTTGGTTTTTGTTTTCAACTTCTTCAACTCCAATAGTAAGCCACCAATTTATTCCGTCAAACGTGATTCTTGGGTTGAGATATTTTATATTACTCCCTGTTGGGATTCTGCCTTTTTCAGCTAACTTAACATCATTCAATTTTTGCTTGTTCTTTTTCTTCGAAGTAGTCAGCTTTTCCAATTTTACATGCGTTTTTGTGATTTTTATTTTTGCTGTATCTTGATAAAAACTTGGTTTGCTTCTCTTTTTTGACTTAAATTTTGGAAACTTCGTCCTGCCTTCAAAGAAGTTTTTGTACGCTTGACAGGCATCTTTAATTGCTTGTTTTGTTATATTATTTGAGTAATGGTTAAGCCAAGCATATTCTTTTTGCTTTTTTAATTGTGTCAGCATTTTCCTTAACTCATTATCGTTTAAAAACGTTCCGCCATTTTTGTAGTTTTCTTGTTGTGTAGCCAATGCCCAATTGTATGCCCATCGGGATACGCCTGCACACTCAAATAACTTTGTTCTTTGCTTATTGTTTGGCAAAAGCATAACTTTATAAGTCTTGATCATCTTTTACCAACTCCTGAATCATTTTCTTGGCTTTATTTGCTCTTTTCCCCTGCAATTTACAACATAATGTGATGATTTGAACCGCTTGACACTCTGCAATAGCCTACAATTTTTCTCTCGCGTTTCCTATTTTTTATACCAAGAAAATGATTGAGCTGTTCTTGTGAGTAATATCTAAAGGGCCGGTGATTTAAGGGAACATGGGGCTTCCCGGCATCATTTCTCAAATAGAAAAACTTTGTAGCATCAGTACTTTTTTTCATATGTTCATCCATTGAGCAGGGGAAACAGCTGTTTTTCACCAGCCTTCTAAACCCCGATGGCGCAACATATGCAGGTTTTAATACACCAGATTTATCCCAATCTCTTAATGTGTGCTCTGTTTTCCCTATTAGTTTGGCAAATTGCCCTATACTGTAATACTTCACAATTATCACCTATTTATAAATTGTATATAGAGTTTTACGAAATTTTATAAATTTATTTCAACTGTGTGTCACCTCCTTCTCTTCCATTGTATTCACCTCATTTCGCAGTCGGATTTCTTCTTCATCCGATAACCGCAAATATGTTTCGAAAAAGCCGAACAACAGACGCTGTTTCGCCTCATCGAGCTCGAGGCGGATGAGCATGCGCAAAAATTCCTTTTTCACTTCCACCTTCTCATCTTCATTATACCCCATTTTGCTTAACAGAGCGGCGGCGACCGGGTTGTCATGGCGGATGTACTCGCGCCACGGGAGTTTGCGCAATTCTATGGTCAAAAAACGGAAATCGAGAACGGTCCAAAACGGAAACTCCACAGTGAAAGAGGAAGGTTCATTACGGGTGGCGTCATAGCTGAAGATAGCGATCGGAAGAATACGGCGGCGGTGTTTTTGAAATAAACGGCTGAAATAAATGAACATTCGCTCTGAAAAAGCGGGTTGGATGTAGCTTTGGTGTTCGATGTGGACAATGATCAGTCCATCTTCCCCTTTTAGCTTTGTCTCGATCAATAGATCGACTCGATGTTTTTCCCCTGCAGTAACATCGGTCAACACTTCTTCTGATAAAAAGGAAAGATGGTTAAAGTCAACATGCTCGTATACGCGTGGGAAGAAGAGGAGAACGAATTCTTCAAAAAACGTGCTTAACAACTCTTTAAACAGGCGATCATGGTCAATGCGCGTTTCTGACATGGTCTTCCTCCCTACTTTATTTTTAAACTCCCATTTGTTTTATTCGATCCATGCAAGGCAAAATCCTGCCTGACCACAGCCTTTTTCACAGAAGTTTTTTGTTCAAAGAAAGGAAATAGGAAAGAATTTGTCGAATTTTTATACCATTGGAAAAATGATGAAACCACCCGCTGCCTCGCCCGTATCAATAGGTAAAGGCGAAAGGAGGGAGGGAAATGATTTTTGGCCATCCGCCTGAGGTCATATATGGGATCGTGCTGGTGGTCAGTGCGCTGCTGACGGTGTTGTATTTTTTCTTCAGCGATGTGCTTGACGGTCTGTTCGATGTGGCCGATCATCCGCTGTTCAGCCCGCAGCTCGTCTTATCGTTTTTCATCGTCGCGAGCGCGGTCGGTTTGTTGGCGGAATGGTATACGGATTGGGCGTCGCGGTGGATCGTTTGGCTGAGCGTCGGCGTGGCGCTTGTCGTGGTGTTGCTTTTGCACTTTTTCGTTTTTTTGCCGCTTCGGTCGGCTGAGGCGTCAATTGGGTATACAGATGCCGAGTTGGAAGGGTCGCTGGCGAAGGTGATCGTGTCCGTGCCGCCGGATGGGTTTGGCGAAATTCTCATCTCCCGTCAAAGCGGTGCGGTGGCCAAAGCGGCGAAAAGCGCAAACAATGAGGCCATTCCGTCAGGGGAAGAGGTCATTATCGTGCAAATGGAAAACGGCGTCGCTGTGGTAGCGAGGCACGATCCGTATCATCTTTCCATCTAAAACAAAGAAAGGGGAACTGTCATGGTTGCGCCATGGTTGATTGTTATTGGCGTTGTCGTCTTGCTTCTCGTCGGACTCATTGCCATTTTTATCGCCCGCTACCGCACGGTCGGGCCGGATGAGGCGCTTATTGTCACCGGCAGCTATTTAGGAAGCAAAAACGTCCACGTGGACGAATCGGGAAACAAAATTAAAATCGTCCGCGGCGGCGGCACGTTTGTCGTGCCGATTTTCCAGCAGGCCGAGCCGCTCAGTTTATTGTCGATCAAGCTCGACGTGCAGACGCCGGAAGTGTATACGGAACAAGGTGTGCCCGTCATGGCGGACGGAGTGGCGATCATCAAAGTCGGAAGTTCGATCAGCGAAATCGCGACCGCGGCCGAACAGTTTTTAGGTAAAACGCGCCAAGACATGGAAAACGAAGCGAAAGAAGTGCTTGAAGGCCATCTCCGCTCGATCCTCGGATCGATGACGGTGGAGGAAATTTACAAAAACCGCGACAAATTCTCGCAAGAAGTGCAGCGCGTCGCCTCGCAAGATCTCGCGAAAATGGGGCTTGTCATCGTCTCGTTCACGATCAAAGACGTGCGCGACAAAAACGGCTATCTCGACGCGCTCGGGAAGCCGCGCATCGCCCAAGTGAAGCGCGACGCCGATATTGCGACGGCCGAAGCGGAGAAAGAGACGCGCATCAAGCGGGCCGAAGCGGATAAAGAAGCGCGCAAAGCGGAGCTCGAGCGGCTGACGGAAATCGCCGAAGCGGAAAAAATCAACCAGCTCAAGCTCGCTGAATTCCGCCGCGAACAAGACATCGCCAAAGCGCGCGCCGACCAGGCGTACCATCTTGAAGAAGCGAAGGCCAAGCAAGAAGTGATGGCCCAACAAATGCAAATTAAAATCATTGAGCGGCAAAAACAAATTGAGCTCGAAGAAAAAGAAATTTTGCGCCGCGAGCGGCAATACGACTCGGAAGTGAAGAAAAAAGCCGACGCCGAACGCTACGCGATCGAACAAAAAGCGGCGGCGGAAAAGGCGAAACAAATCGCTGAAGCCGACGCGCAAAAATACCGCGTTGAGACGCTTGCCAAAGCGGAAGCCGAGCGCATCCGTCTCGACGGGCTGGCGAAAGCCGAGGCCGAGAAAGCGAAAGGGGAGGCGGAAGCGGAAATTATCCGCCTAAAAGGTCTCGCCGAAGCGGAAGCGAAACAAAAGATTGCCGAAGCGTTCGAACGCTATGGCCAGGCGGCCGTGCTCGACATGATCATCAAAATGCTTCCGGAATACGCGAAACAAGTCGCGAGCCCGCTTGCGAACATCGAGAAGCTGACGATCGTCGATACGGGATCGGGAACAAACGGCGGCGCCAATCGCGTCACGGGATACGCGACGAACTTAATGGCGAGCCTGCAAGAGACGTTAAAAGCATCGACCGGCATCGATGTCAAGCAGCTGCTTGAAAATCTCACAACGAGCGGCGCAGCATCGGCCGTCACGGCTAAGCCAATCGCTTCCGAACAGGCGAATGCGAGCGAGTCATAAACAGTGTCAGGCGCCCTTGATCGAACAAAGGGCTCTTTTTTCGCCTATTGGCAAACGTTCACGACATTCTTCGGAGTTGCGCATCAAGCATTGTTTCGCTATGATGGGAACGAGTGGAATGGAAAAAAGGAAGTAGGTTGAGGATGATGAAACGAGCTCGAATGATCTATAATCCGACATCGGGGCGCGAGCTGTTTAAGCGCCATTTGCCCGATGTGCTCGTTCGGTTGGAAAAAGCGGGCTATGAAACGTCGTGCCACGCCACCGAGGGTCCGGGAGATGCGACAAAAGCCGCTCGACAAGCGGTGGAACGTGAATTTGACCTCGTGATCGCCGCCGGCGGTGACGGAACGATCAACGAGGTGGTCAATGGACTGGCTAATCAACCGTACCGGCCCAAACTGGGAGTCATCCCGGTAGGGACGACGAACGATTTCGCCCGCGCCATCGGCGTGCCGCGCACGATCGAAGGGGCCTGCGAGGTGATCGCCACGGGCGAGCCCGTACCGATTGACATCGGCTGTGTGACGAACGAAGACAAAACACGCTATTTCATCAACATCGCGGGCGGCGGCCGTCTGACGGAGCTCACCTACGAAGTGCCGAGCAGGCTGAAAACGATGCTTGGCCAGCTTGCTTATTACTTAAAAGGGATCGAGATGCTTCCGTCCATTAAGGCGACCGAAGCGCAAATCGAGTACGACGGCAAACTGTTTGAAGGCGAGATTATGATGTTTTTGGTTTCGCTCACGAACTCAGTCGGCGGCTTTGAAAAACTGGCGCCTGACTCGTCACTCAATGATGGCCTCTTTGATTTCATCATCGTCAAAAAAACGAATTTGGCCGAATTTGTCCGTCTTGTGACGCTGGCGGCGCGCGGGGAGCATATCAACGACCCGCATATCATTTATACGAAAGCGAACCGGGTAAAGGTGCGGTCGCCGATGCAGCTGAACTTAGACGGGGAATTCGGCGGCATGCTTCCAGGAGAGTTTGTCAATTTGTACCACCATTTGGAAGTCATCATGCCGAAAGACAAGGCGGAACAAGTGAGAACAGGGTCATAAGCCTGTTCTTTTCTTATGTGATGACGCCCCCAAGGGTACGCTAACCTTACACGAATCGGCAGAAAGGGGAACGATATGGCGAAACAACAAGCACCAGTCGCCAAAAACGACTATTATGACGTCACATTCACCGATTTGACCCATGACGGGCTCGGCGTGGCGAAAGTGGACGGCTTTCCGTTGTTCGTGAAAAACGCGCTTCCTGGCGAGCGGGCCAAAGTGAAGGTGATCAAAGTGAAAAAAGGATACGGGTACGGCCGTCTCATCGAGCTGTACGAACCGAGCCCCGACCGCGTCGAGCCCCCGTGCCCCGTCTATCGTCAATGCGGAGGCTGCCAGCTGCAGCACCTGAGCTACGAAGGCCAGCTGAAGGCGAAAGAGAAGCAAGTGAAAGAAGTGCTCGCCCGCATCGGCAAGCTAGAACATGTCACCGTCCATCCCGTCATCGGGATGAAGAACCCATGGCGCTACCGAAACAAGGCGCAAGTGCCGGTCGGCGAGCGCGAAGGGGGGCTGGTCGCCGGATTTTACAAAGAGCGCAGCCACGAAATCATCGACATGGACTCCTGTCTCATCCAGCAGGAGAAAAACGACGTCGTCGTCCAAGCGGTGAAACGGATCGCTGAGCGCTACGGCGTCCCGCCGTACGATGAACTCACCCACCGCGGCGTGCTCCGCCATATTGTCGCCCGCTGCGGCGCGGCGACGGGCGAGGTGATGGTCGTGCTCGTCACCCGCACCGACCATTTGCCTCATAAACAAGAGATCGTCCGCGACATCATCCGCGCCATTCCGAACGTCAAATCGATCGTGCAAAACATCAACCCCGAGCGGACGAACGTCATTTTCGGCGCTAACACGCGGGTGTTATGGGGAAGCGAGTTCATCACCGACCGCATCGGTGACATCCAATTCGCCATCTCCGCCCGCTCGTTTTACCAAGTCAACCCGGAACAGACGAAAGTGCTGTATGACAAAGCGCTCGAGTATGCTGCGCTGACCGGAGCGGAGACGGTTATGGACGCCTACTGTGGCATCGGCACGATCTCGCTCTTTTTAGCCAAAAAAGCGAAGCATGTCTACGGCGTCGAAATCGTCCCCGAAGCGATCGCAGACGCCAAGCGCAACGCCGAGCTGAACGGCATCACAAACGTCACCTTCGAAGTCGGCGCCGCCGAAGACGTCATCCCGCGTTGGTATCAGGAAGGCATCCGGGCTGACTGTCTTGTTGTCGACCCACCGCGCAAAGGCTGTGACGCCGCGCTGCTCGAGACGATCATCGCCATGAGACCGCCGCGCGTCGTCTACGTCTCGTGCAACCCCGCCACCTTGGCCCGCGACTTGCGCATCTTAGAGGACGGCGGCTATGAAACGATCGAAGTCCAGCCGGTCGACATGTTTCCCCATACGGCGCATGTGGAGTGCGTGGCGAAATTGCAATGGCGGATGTAAACGCCAAAGAACCAATCTTGATTGAACGTCATGTCCAAAAGAAGTGTCCCGTCTCAAGAAATGGGCAGTCCGACCGCCCGCTGAGCAGGCGAGCGAGGAAGGCCGTTAGCCATCATCAAAGAATTGGGGTAGTGGTGGTGAGAATGGATACCTTCGGAACAAAGGGAAGCAGAAAGAGCTGATGGCGCACGCGCCCCAATCGCTTGAAGCCCCTTCTCCAAGCGAAGCGCAAATGGCCGATCCGTTCACTTGTCGTCGACCTCCAATCGTGCAAAAACCCTAGGGGGTCGACGACATTGATTTTGGTCGCTTGATCCCTACAGCCATGACGGATGAACTTGATTGACAGAATCTTCGAAACGTGTTATTCTAAGGATGACGTTTAAGGGAAAAGCTTGATATGACAACACTTTTTGAGGGTTTTTATCGTACCTATGAGGGATTGAAACTTGTCTTTAACGATGACCAATTCGTCGATACATACGAGAAGTTTTTATCGTACCTATGAGGGATTGAAACTCGGCCCGCGAAGTGGCTGCATTGAAACGGAAGATTGCGTTTTTATCGTACCTATGAGGGATTGAAACAAGATACGTCAATTGCAAGAGCAGCAAAAACGACTCAGTTTTTATCGTACCTATGAGGGATTGAAACCGGTATTGATATTGCGGCAAAAGGCCGTGTGCCGATGTTTTTATCGTACCTATGAGGGATTGAAACCTTCGCCACCGGACCAAGCTGGAGAAATTCCGCCCGTTTTTATCGTACCTATGAGAGATTGAAACCCCAATAGACCAACTTTAATCTGCTTGCCACCTAATGTTTTTATCGTACCTATGAGGAATGGAGACAACTGTTACACCTACAGCTGTCCATAGCATACCCTTGTGTTGCTTCCACTGATCTCCCCATTCAACCGCTTATGTTTTTGGCCGTTTTGGTTGCTTTTCTCCTTCATTTAGCCAACTAGAAGGATGGAGTCGAGCGCATGTTCCTCTATTTCAGCCGTTTATAAGAAACTTGGCGCATCCGTAACGTTTTGCTCCTGTTTTCCGCGGTGATTCCTTTGTGATTGTACCCATCGATGTTCTATAGGAAAGGGGGAATGTGATTCAGAAAATATAGAAAAAAACTATTATAAAAAATTATTGAAATAGAAATATGTGATTATTTATAATATAGCTTAGCCGTGTGTTATACAACAAAAGCAACTGAATCAATGAGGAGGGATGAATTTGATTGACAAGCTTGTCCAGACGGTGAATGAGTTATTATGGAGCCCTCTCTTAATTCTTTTTATTGTTTTTTGTGGAGTGTATTTTAGTATTCGCACCCGGTTTTTGCAGATTCGTCATGTGAAAGAAATGGTGCGGCTTGTAACGACGGGGAAGGGTTCTGATGCGGGGGTGTCCTCATTCCAAGCGTTGACGATGTCGTTATCCGGCCGCATTGGGGTAGGGAATGTCGCCGGGACAGCGACGGGGATCGCTTACGGAGGGCCGGGCGCCGTCTTTTGGATGTGGGTCATTACGTTTATCGGAGCGGCGACGGCGTATGTCGAGTCCACGCTGGCGCAAATTTACAAAGAAGAGCAAGATGGGCAGTACCGAGGCGGTCCGGCTTTCTATATTGAAAAAGGTCTTGGTTGGAAATGGTTTGCGGTCGTCATCGCCGCCGCCATCCTTCTTGCCATGGCGGTGTTAATGCCGGGAATTCAGGCCAATTCGATTGCCGATGGCTTTCACAATGCGTTTCGCATTCCGAAACTGGTGACAGGCATAATCGTCATTGCGCTTCTTGGCTTTACGATTTTTGGAGGGGTCAAGCGAATCGCGAAGACGGCCGAAATTGTTGTTCCGTTTATGGCCGTTGGCTATTTGTTGGTCGCTATTGCGATCATTGCGGTGAATTTCGAAAAAATTCCTGAGGTCTTTGGCTTGATTTTTAAAAGTGCGTTTGGAGCGGAACAAGTATTTGGAGGCATTATCGGGTCAGCCGTCATGTGGGGCGTCAAACGCGGTCTTTATGCCAATGAAGCCGGTCAAGGGACAGGCGCTCACCCGGCGGCGGCGGCCGAAGTGTCGCATCCGGCCAAACAAGGGCTGGTGCAGGCGTTTTCGATCTATTTGGATGTATTTTTAGTGGTGACGGCGACTGCGCTGATGATTTTATTTACCAATCAATACAATGTCATTAATGAAAAAACAGGGGAACCGATCGTTGTCCATCTCGAGGGAGTCGAACCGGGCGCTGGCTATACGCAGGCTGCGGTTGACACGCTGCTTCCGGGATTTGGCTCGGCGTTTGTCGCGATTGCTCTCTTCTTCTTCGCGTTTACGACGATGTACGCCTATTACTATATCGCCGAGACCAACCTCGCCTATCTTGTGCGTGGCAAACATCGAGGAATTGCCTTTTTGGCTTTAAAAATCATCTTTTTGGCTGCCACGTTCTATGGAACGGTCAAAACGGCGACAACCGCGTGGGCCATGGGCGACACCGGGCTCGGCATTATGGTCTGGCTGAACTTGATCGCGATTTTATTGTTGTTTAAACCGGCTTATCTTGCTCTGAAAGATTACGAAGAACAACTGAAGCAAGGCAAAGATCCAGAGTTCAATGCGTCAAAATACGGAATCAAAAACGCGACGTTCTGGGAAAATGGGTATAAGAAAGCCGAAGAAAAGAAAAAGGAAGCTTTATGATGATCGCCTTGCTGCAGCAATCCGTTTCTAAGGTTCACCGTACGTTGGTGAGGTTGGTGGTGTTGAGAGCATACGGCGCGAAATCAATCGTTCCTAAAGCGGAGGAGCCTTGCCTCGTTTGATTTTGCTTTCCTAAAAAAACGTTTTGCCGTGAAGATGAGGCGATTGTTCACCAGTCTTCTAGCAGTCAAGGGTGTCCCGTTGCTTTTAGGACACCCTTTTTCTATCACCATCGATCCCCTGGAGAACCTTTTTCTATGAATTCATTTTTCGGAGGTCATCCTTTTTTCTTCACCTGAAAGCGTCCCTTTTTGCACAGAATGGTGGCGTTTGCCCGCTCATACATCCAATAAAGGGGATAGAGTGTGACGAGAAACACGATGATTGTTGGCACGTGTTCGACCACGGGCCAATAAGCTGCTGCAAACGCCTTGATTTGGACTGTCAGGAAAAGAAACAACGGGACAATGCCGGCTGCGGCCAGCAGCAAAAACGGCGTGATTCTCGTTTCTTTCAGCTTCACATCGCAATACGGGCATTTCATGGTCCAAGGCGAAGAAAAGTGCATGACATCTTTAACAGTAATGGGATTCGTGCACTGCGGGCAAGAGATGAAAGGATCCATCTTCCCGTTCTCCTTCCTCTATAAGATGCAGCTGTTCGTCGTCATTGAAACCGCCTTTGCGCCTCTGCGAATACGATGCGATTTTGTCGTCATCAGGGCTTTTCGTCTGTTTCCACCCACTGTTTGAGAGCCATGAGCCGTTCGTCCCAATACGGTTCAAAGAAGGAAAGCCATGTTTTCAATTCGGCGAGGGGTTCGGGATGGAATCTGTACCTCGTTTCGCGCCCGGCTTTTCGACGGCTCACTAAACCTGCTTCCGCTAGGATATGAAGGTGCTTGTTGACGGCTGTACGGCTGATCGGAAACGATTTGGCAATCGCGGCGATCGACAGCTCGTTGTCGGCCAGCAGCTGCAACATCTGGCGGCGGGTGGGATCGGCGATGGCGTGAAATACATCGTGCTTCGGCGCGGCGGCGGTTCGTTTATCCCTCGATGTATGCAGGGAGTTTTTGGTTGACAATGTTCTCCCACCCACCATCCATAATCTGGCGAACGGCTGCATGAGGTTGGCCAAATTCCGTTGTTTTGTCGGCATCCCATCCGGAATGGATGAGGGTGAATGCGGTTTTTCCGTCTTCCAATGCTTTTAATTCAAACGTAAGATGCCAATCCTTTCCCCAATTAAATCCTACACGGTGAGGTGGATCGAGCTCGGTGACGGTGCAGGGGGAATCCCCGAATGGCCCTGCGTGCAAAACAAATTGGTGGCCTAAAATCGGCGCAAATGTATTCGGCATCCACCACGCCGCAAGTCCTTCGGATGTTGCCACCGCTTTCCATACTTTTTCAATGGGCGCGTTCAGTACAATCGTTTTGCGGATTTCCGGCAATGTTTGCTTGGTTTCCACAAGAATTCCTCCGTTCATTGAATATAACACCAATAGGTTTCAAAATAAATATATCACCTTTTGGTGTTAAAAGCAAATGAAAACGAATGCAGCTCCCATCGATCGGGAATGATGTTCTGCCGTTTTCAATGAAAGGCGTTCCTTGTTATAATGAAAAACGTATGTTTCCGCCAAGCATAAGTCCGTTGCGACAAAGTGTACAATACACTCAAGAATGAAATCAAGCTGATTCATGTCGAAAAGGAGGGAACCCATTGGGCGGTGTGACGAACCATTCGTTTGTGGCAGAAGTTCATCAGTTGGATAAAAAAGGAATTGGACAAGCCGCCGTTTGGCATGAAGAGGACGGAAAGAGAAAGAAGCTCAAACTGGCCATTCCGTCTACACTTCCGGGTGAGAAGGTGCGAGTCGTTGTCGATGAGCCAAAACGGCGCAGAGTTCAGGCGCGGTTGGAAGAAGTGATCGAGCCGCATCCGGAACGGCTTGCGCCGTCGTGTCCGCACTTTGACCGCTGTGGCGGCTGTGTCTGGCAGCACTGGCACTATGAAGGGCAGCTGCGCCATAAAACGGAGCATGTGAAGGCACTTTTGGAGCAGTACGGATTTGACCCGAACGTTGTCCGCGAGACGATCGGAATGGAACATCCGTGGCATTACCGCAATAAAATGGAGTTTACGTTTTCTCCGGAAGGGTTGCTTGGACTGCATGAGCACGGGAACTTCCGGCAAGTCATTTCGTTGGAGACATGCCTCATTGCCGGCGAGAAGATCGTCAAAGCTGCCATGGAGGTGGCGCGTTGGGCGCGCGATCATCGGCTGCCTGGGTATCATAAGGATACGCATGAAGGGTTGCTTCGCCATCTCATGGTGCGCGAGTCGTTTGCGACCGGGGAAGTCATGGTGGCGCTTTTCGCGACCGAGGCGCCGGAAGGGGATCTAAAAGAAGCGGCAGCCGATTTGACGGAGCGGATCACGAAGGCGCTCCCGGAAGTGAAAAGCTTGCTTTGGCTGGAAAACCGGGCGTGGGCTGACCGCACTCAGGCAGAACAAACCCATGTGTTGGCCGGTCGTGATTTCATTTATGACGAGTTATGCGGGTTTCGCTACCGTCTGTGGTTTGACACGTTTTTCCAAACGAACCCGGTGCAAGCGGCCAAATTGGTCGAGCTGGCGTTGGAAATGGGAAATCCGCAGCCGCACGAAAAAATGATCGATCTCTTTTGCGGGGTTGGCACGTTTTCTTTGCCGTTCGCCAAGCGGGTCAAGGCGTTAGCCGGCATTGAAATTGTGGAAACATCAATCGAATCGGCGAAACGCAACGCCAAAGACAACGGCATCGACAACACGTACTTTTTGGCGCGGGACGCCCGGCGCGGCATCGATGAGGTGCTCGAACAATTCGGAAGGCCGGAGCTGTTGCTTTTGGATCCTCCGCGTTCGGGTGCGGGCGGGAAGGTGATGCGCAAAATCGGCCGGGCGCAGCCGGAGCGGGTCGTTTACGTCTCGTGCAACCCAGAAACGTTGGCGGCAGATATTACGGAATTAGTTCCATTTGGTTATACATTGAAAATCGTCCAGCCGGTTGATTTATTCCCGCATACCGCGCATGTGGAGTGCTGTGCGTTGCTTATAAAAAATTTGTAAACACCAAATACACTCGTTCACTTAAAAAATAACCGTTCATCGAGAGAAATCAAGTCGGACTTTGGATGATGTTTTACTGGGAAACGAAACAGTCCATCCCCGGCATCTTATTTGACAAACAAGGGCAAACATGGATAGACCAAAGGAAATCGAATAAACATGTGGTGAAACCAAGAGGGAAGAAACGGGAGAAATGTCCACGTACTTCCCTTTTTCTTTTTCTAAAAGTCGAACTATAGTGGGTCTTTCGGATTCTCCTAAATGGAGCGAACCGGTTGTTTTTCACCGGCCTTCTAGAAGGTCGATGAACATCGCTCTTTCTTAACGCCAGTGTTTTTGGAAAGCTTCAAAAATATTAAGGTTGATGTAGTGGAGAAAACACCTTTTGGCGCCGTATGACTGATGCAATCACCACTCTTCTCGGCGCCGGCGATAGGAATATGTCATCCATATCAAATATGTGCGCAAAAAAGGAAGGTAACATAAAATATAGAAGTTATGTATTGCACTCCTTGCTTTCGTTTCAGAACTCGGGCATGGAAGGTCGGCAAGGGGGACGTGTTTTCCGCTATTGATATCGTATAAAATGGTGTTTAAAGAAAAAAGGGGGGACTAGGCGATGAAAAAGACGTCGGTATTTGGGTTGGTTTTTTTATCTTAATTAGGCGAGAAGACTCCCACTTCAACGAAGCGAAGCGGAGTAAGTGGGAGATGAATCGCCTTAACTATATTTTACTGAAAATAGTATAGATTCAGTAAAATATAGTATAATATACTGTAGATGAGCAAATTTGCTAACATAAATTGACAACTAAACAAAAAAGGAGACATGAACCCGATTCCTTGGTTAGAATAGATGTGCCACCAACTACCCACAAGGAGGTTCATGTCTCATGAATAGATTAGCACATCATCAAGGAATCCACAAGTTTTTCATGACGTTGGGGTTGGCGCTTTATTTCTCGAAACCGGTCATCAAGCATCTCGTTCATATTGTGGAGGCCTTGACTACCAAGGGATTTTCGGGAACATTGACCGATGTCCATCACTGGAGTTTTCATCCCAACCATCGAACCACGCTCAGCCATTTTTTCACGAAAAGCCCTTGGGATGAAGAGACGTTGCTTCGCAAACTCCAGCAATGGATCCTTCATCGCATCAAGCGAATCGCCAAACAGGAGAATCAACCCCTTTTTGTTTCGATTGATGATACCATTTGCCAAAAAACAAAGCCTTCGTCACGGGCAACGCACGCCATTCAAGGGTGTGACTGGCATTTCTCTCACAGCGATCATCAATGGGTCTGGGGGCATTCGCTTGTTTGGCTGATGGTGCATACCTTCACGCAAGCGTTTCCGTTCGCGTTTCGTCTCTATGATAAGGCGGCGGGAAGAAGCAAAATCGACCTAGCGATCGAGATGCTTTCCTCGCTCAAGGGGAAGTGGGCTCAGCCGGTGTATGTGCTCATGGATTCATGGTATCCGTCCCAAGCGCTCATCGAAGCCTGCCTGAAACAAGGATTCCATGTCATCGCCATGCTCAAGACGAACCGGATTCTCTACCCGAAAGGCATCGCCATTCAAGCGAAGGAGTTTGCCCGCTATATCGAGCCAAACGACACCCGCCTCGTCACGGTGGGGAGCGAGCGCTATCGTGTCTACCGCTACGAAGGCGCGCTCAACGGTCTTGATGACGCGGTGGTGCTGCTGGCTTGGAAGGCGGATGAACCGATGACGCCGGATCATCTCCATGTCGTCTTGAGCACCGACCGGGAGCTGAGTGACGAAGACATCTTGCGTTACTATGCCCAGCGCTGGACGATCGAATGCTTTTTCCGGCAGGCCAAAGACCAGCTGAAGCTCGATGGGTACCGTGTTCGTCACGTTCGGGCGGTGAAACGGTATTGGGCAGTGGTGCTATTTGCCTGCGTATACAGCATCGCGGAATCTCAACAAGACCTCTCTTCCGGACTGGAGCTTCTTCGGTCTCGGAAAGGACACAGCGTCGTTGAGTTCATCTATGACGCCGCAAAACAAGATATTCCCATTGATGTGATCAAAAAACAGCTCCATGTCGCCTAAGGGGTCCCCTGTTTGTCTCTTATTTCATGGAAATTACTGTAATGAAAAATGCTCATCTGCAGTAATATAGTTAGATGGGAGGTGAAAAAATGTATTTTTGTATCAAACAACAGCTAAATGGTTTGACCAAAGAAGAATACTTGACTCTTAGAGAACTGTGCCATATTGCCAAGAACATGTACAACGTCGGATTGTACAATGTCAGACAATACTATTTTGAACACAAGGAATTTCTTAATTATGAGAAAAACTATCATCTTGCAAAAACTAACGAAAACTATAAGCTGTTAAACAGCAACATGGCACAGCAAATTTTAAAAAAGGTCAATGAAGCCTTTAAATCTTTCTTTGGTTTGATCAGTCTTGCCAAACAAGGAAAATATGACTACAAGGCTATCAGTATTCCAAAATATCTTAAAAAAGATGGCTTTCATTCACTGATCATTGGCCAGATTCGTATAGACGGCAACAAATTCACGATACCGTATTCTCGCCTATTTAAAAAGACTCACAAGCCTATCACGATAACGATTCCGCCTGTGTTACTGGACAAAAAGATTAAGCAGATTGAAATCATTCCTAAGCATCATGCCAGGTTCTTTGAGATTCAGTACAAATATGAAATGCCTGAAGATCAAAGAGAATTAAATGACCAAAAAGCACTGGCAATTGATTTAGGATTAAACAATTTTGCCACTTGTGTCACATCAGACGGCAGATCATTCATCATTGATGGGCGGAGATTAAAAAGTATAAATCAATGGTTTAACAAAGAAAATGCCAGACTTCAAAGCATTAAAGATAAGCAAAAAATCAAAGGCACCACTCGTAAACAGGCTTTGCTTGCTATGAATCGCAATAATAAAGTGAATGATTATATCAACAAGACTTGCCGTTACATCATTAACTACTGTATTGAAAATCAAATTGGCAAACTTGTCATTGGCTATGCTGAAACATTGCAACGCAATATTAATCTAGGAAAAAAGACAAATCAAAACTTTGTCAATATTCCTCTCGGTAACATAAAAGAAAAACTAGAATATCTTTGTGAATTTTACGGCATTGAATTCTTTAAACAGGAAGAATCATATACGTCTCAAGCCAGCTTTTTTGACGGCGATGAGATTCCTGAATATAATGCCGACAATCCAAAAGAATATAAGTTCAGCGGCAAACGTATTAAGCGCGGCTTGTATCGAACAAAGTCTGGCAAACTAATTAATGCTGATGTCAATGGCGCATTAAACATCTTAAAGAAAAGTAAAGCTGTAGACCTGAGTGTCTTATGCTCTAGCGGCGAAGTGGACACGCCTCAAAGAATAAGGATTGCTTGAAGCAGTCAAACTTCTTTGGAAGCCTCCACTTCAAATTTTCGCTAGAAAATTAAGTGGGGGTAGTTCACGACGTGGATTTTGCCAATCCGCATATGATTGGAAACAACATCGTGATTGGGAAAGGAAATACGTTGGAAAACATTCATGAAGTATATCCCAATGGAGTGTTTGTGGAGTTTCATTTTACCGGGTTTGACGAGCAATATAATGGAATGGATTGGAAGAGTTTGCGTCTTGTTTTTGAACAAGATGGCGATACATGGCGGCTGGTTGGGATTGTTCACGATCAATGGACGATTTAAGTGCTTGCTTGCATTTTCGCTGGAAGAAACCATGCTGTTTTGTCTATAGAGCAGTGATAGAGGGGACATAGGGGCAAGTTGTCGATTTGCTTCATTATGGGGCAAAAGAGGCCGATGGCCCCTTTTGCTTTTTCGGTTCAGCTATATCGATGAATGGCATTGGCCAGCAATTGCGGCAGCGAGGCGAGATCGTTCGGCCCGTAGGTGAAGCGGACGAGCGTCTCGTCGATGTCGAGCGCCTCGGCGAGCAACCCGGCCAATCCGCGCGCTTTGCGGTCGATTTCCAAAATGGTTTCCACTCCGTGCTCGGACACAAAGAAGATGGCTTCCAATTCGTCAAGGCGGCCCCGAAACGCTCCGCTTACCGGGCGAAACTCGAACTCTTGGACAAACGGCAGCCGCCGCTGCCAATAGCGCGGTGCTTGTTCGCACTGCACATGGTGGAGGCGGAATCCCAGTTGACGGGCGGCTTCAAGAAACGCTGTGACGAGCGGATGCGGTTCGATGGTGAGGTAGTCCCGGTCTTGCGGATCAAGCGCCATTTGAATGTCCAGGCCGGTTTGCAGCCACACTTTGGAAGAGCCGAGCGTCACCGGTGTGTCATAGGGCAGGGTGAATCGGAACGGGATCGTTTTTGTTTCGTTCGGCCTGATCGTCACCGAGTCAGACACCTTGTGTCGGGCGAGCACAGCTTTTTCTTCGAATTTGTGATCGTCGACTTCGCGAATATACGTCGTCACTAAGGCTAGATCAATTTTATCAATGTGCTGTTCCACGCTGCCGCCGCGAATTTCGACTACTCCTTCGACTGTTTCCCCTTGAGCGTATTGCGCTTTGGCAAGCTTCGTGTCGACCGTGGCAGATCCGATGCCGATGGAACTTAACAGTTTTTTGAACAATGAGTTCGCCTCCCTGTCATCGATTTCAGTTGAGAATACGGAGCGTCCAGTCAAAAAGTTTCGTCCTTTCAAAAAAGAGGGAACGGCACCGTCCCTGCCTGTCCCTTTTGGCTTGACAACAGCCGATAAACAGCGGAAAGCGTCTTCTTGCCCCCGACCGTATGGTTTGGCAAACCCGTACAGCTCTTTAGCCAAGTTGGCCAGCGGCAAGGCGATGCCGCATTCGTCATGTTTGAAGGAGTTCCACTGTTTTGGAAAACAAAGCGGTTTTTGCTAAAATGGCGTATATGGATGAGAAGGGCGGGTCAGCAATGAAACGGGTCATTCCTGTCGTCGGAGCAGCCATCTGCAACGAGCAGGGGGACGTTTTATGCGCGCTGCGCGCACCGAATATGTCGTTGCCGAACGTCTGGGAGTTCCCCGGCGGCAAAGTGGAAGAAGGGGAGAGTCCGGCAGCGGCTTTAGTCCGGGAAATTCGCGAGGAGCTTGGCTGCACGATTTCCATCGGCAAACTGTTGGCGGATGTATGCCATGAATATGAACACGCCATCGTGCATTTGCGGACGTATGAAGCCCGCTTAGTCGATGGGGAACCGCGAGCTCGGGAGCATGCCGAGCTTCGGTGGGTGCCGCCCTCGCAGCTTCGTGACCTTAGATGGGCGCCGGCTGATCTTCCCACCGTTGAGGCACTGTTGGCAAAAGGCTGCCTATAGGAGAATGAGGCACTGAGCTGGGGGAGGTATTGGAGGCTGGTGATTTAATCGTGAATACGGCTTTACCATGTCATTTCTCAATTAGAAAAACCTTGTTGCATCGACCCTGCTTTTCGCCCATTCCCCCCATTGAGTAAGGGAATCAGCCGTTTTTCACCGCCCTCATTGATTCTAATGCAGGAAAACGGCTTTTCCCGTAGGAAGAGCCGTTTTTGATTTGTGTAACAATAGGAAATTGGTTCCAAAAGAAAAAGCCTGTCGGCGGTTGCTTTCATTGCATCCCCAACAGGCTTGTTTTCTTGCCCGCTGTCTAGCGAACGCGTGACGGTTCACTGGCGGTGGTGCACGCTTCCGCCAAAGCGAGGTCGGCGGCGGCATTCTCGGCAGTGACGATGCTGCGCGCACTTGGATCCTCAATCAAGCGGCAAAAGTCAAGAAAGCGCGCTTGGGCGATCGCTTCGTACCACCCGTGGCGGTCCGAGAGCACCACGGTGCGTTCGTACGGGATGCGCGGGGCGGCTGGCGATGCAGCGGGCGGCGCCAGGCGGTCGGCGGTGCACCGCATTTGTTCGATGGCATCTGCGGATGGGTGCTTCGGAATGGCATCAAACAAGGCGTTGATATAGGTTGCCTCATCGATTGAGACGAGGCCGGATACGGATAGCCGCATCGGGATCCAGCCGTCAAGCACGATGCGCCCGCGTGCCGTATGAATGTCCCAGTGCGTCGATTCCGAAGCGGCAGGGTCCATCGTAAAGCCGTGGTAATAATGGACGGGGACGCGTCGTCCGTTGCCTTCATGAATGACCGTGGCACCGACGCGCGGCCGTGTGCCGTCTGTTTCCCCCAACGCGAATCCGTGCGCGGAAGCCGCTTCGCCAAACCAATCGCGGCCGACTTCAAAAAAGTGGACGCCGTGCTCGATCAGGATGCCTCCGCTTCGCTGTTCGTCCCAAAACCAATGGCCTTCCGCAACGCGATGGGCGGCGTTGTGAAGGCTTGCGTAGTCCACTGGGCCAAGAAGCGCGCGGTGGATGAGTTGCTTGACGGCTTCCGCGAGCGGGTGGTAGCGAAGAACGAGATTGACCGCCAATGCCCGGTTTTGGCGGGCGGCGAGCTGGATGTTTGCCCGCAGCGCCTCGGCGGTGAGGCCGCCTGGCTTTTCAAGCAGCACATGTTTTCCTTCCTCAAGCGCCCGCTTGGCAAGCGGGGTGTGCAAATGCGGCGGGGTGGTGAGAATGACGATATCAACGTGTGGGTCAACGATCAATTCTTCAGCTTCGCGGTATTCACGCACGTCGCCCGCCTGCGGCTGACGGCGGCGATAGGCGTCGATGACGCGCTGGCGTTTTTCGTCCGTCCGCCCAGCGACAGCGAAGAGATGAAAGGAAGGAAGCGGAGCAAGAGCGCCGGCGAGAAACTCAGCGAATGCGCCGGCACCGGCAATGCCAACATGGTAACGGAAAGATGATGAAGAAATCATGGCGTATTCTCCTCCTCCCTCACATATATATAGCATTAACGATACTCATTATACCGCAAAGAAAAAGAAGAACGAGAAAATGAAAGCTTCTAAATTTATAAGCGTCCATTCTTCATCGACGTCATTCGACAATCATTTCGCTTGCATCGAAGGAGGAATATTATGTATATTATTATTAGCAACCATCATAGCCGAGTGCTAGCAATCTATGAACGACTTTCATTTTCTCGTTCATCCGTCAAAAGCGTGTCTATTTTTGTGAAAAAAATAGTATTGGAGGGATGACGAAATGAAAGCATTGTTGCTGGCAGGAGGATTAGGTACACGTCTTCGTCCATTGACGGAAAACATCCCCAAACCGATGGCCCCAATTGCGAACCGGCCATGGCTTGAACACCTCATCGTTCATCTTCGCGACCAAGGAGTCAACGAATTTGTCATCGCCGCACATCATTGTTCAGACGTGATCCGTCGCTATTTCGAAGATGGGAAGCGCTGGAATGTGAAGATTACATACGCGCTTGAACCGTTCCCGCTCGGAACGGCTGGAGCGATCAAAAACGCCGAACGCTGGCTGAAGGAACGGTTTCTCGTGTTTAACGCCGATATCGTGCATTTGCCGCAATTGATCCCGTTGCTTGATTTCCATCGTCAACATGGCGGTTTGGCGACGATTGTCTTAACGGAAGTAGACGATCCTTCTTCCTATGGGGTAGTCGAACAGAACGATCGCGGGCAAATTTTACGCTTTGTCGAAAAGCCGCGCCGCGAGGAAGCACCATCGAACCGGATCAACGCCGGCATGTATATTTTCGAGCCGGACGTGATGCGCTATATCCCGGCTGAGCGGGAAGTGTCGATCGAGCGTGAAACGTTCCCGCTGCTGATCGAGAAGAATGTCGGTGTATATGGCATCGTCAGCAACGGATACTGGCGAGATATGGGGACGCCGGCCCGCTATCGCCAAGTGCATTGGGATGCGTTGAACCGGGAATTTCCGATTCCGCTCAAAGGACGTGAAATTCAACCAGGCGTGTTTGTTGGGGAAAACGTGGAGATTGGGGCTGGCGTCTTGTTTGTGCCGCCTGTGCTCATCGGTGATCACGTGAAAATCGGTCCGCAGGCCGTCATTGGCCCGAATGCGGTCATCGGCGATCGTTGTCAAATTGGCGCCCGCGTCCATTGCGCGCAAACCATCGTTTGGGACCGCTCTGTCATTCGTGACCGCAGCCGTTTGCAAAACAGCATTTTCGGCTATCGGACGGTGACGCCGGCGGGGGAAGTGTTCGAAGATTCGATTATTAATCAGTTCAAGGAGGCGGTGCAAGCATGATTCGAATCGCCTACGTCAGCACGTACCCACCACGGCGGTGCGGGCTGGCGACGTTTACGGAACATTTGCGCCAAAGTATTGATGGCGTCCGCGGTCCGTCCGACGGCGACCGCGTCATCGTGTTGTACAACGAAAGCGATGGAGATGACGCCTATCGCAACAACCCAGTGTATTGGCCGCTTCCGGCGCAAAACCGCGCGGCGTATGCTGAGATGGCCAAAAGGGTGAATGAAAGCGACATCGACGTCGTTTTATTGCAGCATGAGTTCGGCATTTTCGGCGGCGAGGCGGGCGAATACATTCTTGATTTCATTGCCGCGCTCCATAAGCCGCTCGTAACGACGTTCCATACGGTGTTTGCCGAGCCCGAGCCACCGTATCGCCCGATTCAAGAGAAAATCGCGACAGCAAGCGATGCGATCATCGTCATGAACCGGCAGGCGATCCCTTACTTAGTGAAGGCGTTCGGCCTGCCAAAGGAGAAAGTCGTCTACATTCCGCACGGCGCTCCGGGTCCAAGCAGTGAGGACCGCGATTCGCTGCGCCGTCGCCTCGGATTCAGTGGCCGCAAAGTGATGTTGACGTTTGGCTTGCTCAGCCGCGGCAAAGGCATTGAGTCGGTCTTGGCCGCATTGCCGGGTGTTGTTCGCAAGGTGCCGGAAGCGCTGTATGTCATCGCTGGACAGACGCACCCAGAAGTGAAAAAGAGGGAAGGAGAAGCCTATCGCGAGGAGTTGAAATCGCTCATTCACCGTTTGGGGCTTGAGCGCCATGTTCGTATGGAAGATCGGTATTTCAGCGAAGAGGAATTGATTGATTATTTGACGGCATGCGATCTATACGTCACCCCGTACCCGGGCATGCAACAAATTACAAGCGGCACGCTTGCCTATGCGGTCGGCGTCGGTCGTCCGGTCGTTTCGACGCCGTATGAGCATGCGCGCGATTTGTTGCAAGGTTGTGAAGAGCTGTTGTTGCCATATGGCGATACAACTGTCTGGGAAGAGCGGCTCGGGCAGCTGTTGGCCGACGAGGCGGCGCTGAAGCGATGGGAGGAAAAGATGCGCCAAATCGGGGCAAACACGCATTGGCCGCGCGTCGGCGAACAGCATGTCGCCTTGTTTGCGCGCATGTGCGCCGCGAAACGTGGGGAGGTGAAGACCATTGGCACCGTCAGTCATTAAGTTCGACCATCTCGAGCGCATGACTGACGACACCGGGTTGCTTGAGCATAGCCTTGGTCGCATCCCGCGCCGTCGCGAGGGTTATTCGACCGATGACAACGCTCGCGCTATTTGGGCGAGCCTGGAATGGATGGCGCTATGCGAGGACAAAGAAGAGAAAGAGCGGCTGCACCGTTTGCTTGACCGGTATTTGGCGTTTTTGCTTTGGGCGCAAAACGATGATGGCACGTTCCACAACAACTTTTTCTTCGACCGGACAAAAGAAGAGGAAACGCCGTCAGACGACTGTTTTGGGCGATCGTTTTGGGCGGCGGCGTTGGCTTGCATTCGCCTCAGCGATCCGGCGCGGCGCGAGGCGGCGGCCGAGATGTTGCGGCGGGCCATGCCGGCGGCATGGGAGCTTCGATCGCTGCGCGGCGTCGCCTGGGGGTTGGCCACTTGCGGCGTTTTATTGACAGAAGGACGCCCGCGTGGCGTCGATCAAGAGGAAGTGGCGGCTTTGGCCGCACGGTTTGAGCAACGGCTGCTTGCGGCTTATTGGGAGCATGCCGGTGACAGTTGGCATTGGTATGAGCCGGAGTTGACGTACGCCAACGGGGTGTTGCCGTGGGCGCTTTGGACGGCATATCGGCGCGCGCCGCGGAATGAGGTGAGGGAAGTGGCGGAAAAAAGCCTTGCTTTCCTTATTGAAAAAATGAGCGGACCGGAAGGTGTCATCCGCCCGATCGGCAACCGCGGTTGGTGCAGCCGCCGCTACCGCGCCGATTGGGATCAGCAGCCGCTTGATGTGATGAAGCTCGCTTTGGCGGCGCGCGAAGCGTATTGGGCGACGGACGACGAGCAGTATCGCAGCGTCGTCCGCCGCTGCCTTGCCTGGTTTTACGGAGAAAACGACGGCAAGGCGCCGCTTGCCGACCCAAGCGACGGCAGTTGTTGCGACGGGCTTGGCCCGAACGGCCCGAACCCGAATCGGGGGGCAGAATCGACATTATCTTACTTGTTAACCGCAGCAATCGCTCAATCGATTTCGGTGGAGGTGGTTGTCGATGAATCCATCAACAACGAAACCGTTCGCATGGCCGGCACACGTGTTTAAAGAATATGACATTCGCGGACGAGCCGGCGAGGAGCTCGATGAGTCGTTCGCGTATTGGCTCGGACGGGCCTTTGCCGACATGATGCAAAAGGAAGGCGAGAAGAGGGCGGTTGTCGGTCATGACAATCGTTTGTCATCGCCTGGCTTGCATCGGGCGCTCAAAGACGGGCTGCTCGATGGCGGCTGCGATGTTGTCGATATTGGGCTTTCGACGACGCCGATGTTTTACTACAGCTTATATTACACGAACATCCCATGCGGCATGATCATCACCGCCAGCCATAACCCAGGCGATGAGAACGGATTTAAAATTGCCATGGGGAAAACGACAATTTATGGTGAGCGTATCCAAGCGCTGCGGCTGGCGATGGAGCGGCTCAGCAAGGAACAGCCGCGGCCTGAAACAGCGCGGGGGCGTGAGGAAACGTTGGACCTTGCTCCAGCGTATATCAAGATGTTGAAGGAGAAAATCCAACTCGGTCCGCGCAAGCTGAAGGTTGTCGTTGACTGCGGCAACGGCACCCCATCGATCATTGCGCCACAAGTGCTCAAAGAGTGGGGGTGCGATGTCATCCCGCTTTACTGCGAATCCGATCCAACGTTTCCGAACCATCATCCGGACCCGGTCGTGCCGGAAAACTTGACGGATTTGATTGAAACGGTGCGCAAAGAGAAGGCCGATCTTGGCATTGCGTTTGACGGCGACGGCGATCGGATCGGGGTTGTGGATGAAACGGGTGCGATCCGCTGGGGCGACCAGCTGATGGTGCTGTTCTGGCGCGAGATTCTCAAGCGCCATCCGGGAGCCGACGCGCCCGTCGAAGTGAAATGTTCACAAGCGCTCGTGGAGGAAATTGAGCGGCTCGGCGGGAAGCCGTTCTTCCATCGGACCGGCCACTCGCACGTCAAAGCGACGCTGCGCCGCCGTCCGGAGATCCCGTTTGCCGGTGAAATGTCTGGCCATTTGTTCTTTAATGATGAGTTTTACGGCTATGACGACGCTTTGTACGCCGCCGGGCGGCTGCTTCGCTTGTTGTCGAATGACGAACGTCCGCTGTCTGAGTGGTTTGCCGATGTGCCGCGGTACGCAGCGACGCCGGAGACGCGCGTTGCTTGTCCGGAAGAGAAAAAACCAGCTGCCATTGCCGCGGTGAAAAACCGGTTCGCCGGCCGCTATCCAGTTGTTGATGTGGATGGCGCCCGCATCCAGTTTCTGGAAGGCTGGGGGTTGGTGCGGCCATCGAACACGCAGCCGATTCTTGTCCTGCGTGCGGAGGCGAAGACGGAAGCCGCATTGGCGGAGATTAAGCGGCAGCTGGCTGACTGTCTCCATGCTCTGGAATTGCACATCGATTGGTGACATCCTATTCCGAAACGTTTGCACCGATGTGCCCTGTCTGGTTCAAAAGCTCTTTCCCGGCGTGGGCCGTCCGCATAGTGACGGACGCTGCGCCGGTTTGTTTTTGCTGTCGCAGAGGGTTAAAGCTTGATTTCTTGCCAGTTATTTGTCCATAATAGATAGGGGTAAAAACGAGTTGTAGGAGAGTTGAAGGCGTGGTGATCCGTGAATCGTTGCAATATATTCAAGATGCATACGCGGCATTGACGGAGTTGAGCATGCTGATCGTTGATGATCACGGTACTCCCGTGACGAAAGTATCAAATATGACTGAGCTGGCGGAGCTCGTTTTGTTTGCCGCTAAAAGCGAAGCGCCATCATTTTCCTTTCCGCGAGAACTTAGCATTGACAGATGGCAGCGCCCGTCGGTCGTGCCGGTCGGACGTTTGGGCATGAAAAGCATCGTCGCTCCCGTGTTTGTCGATGGAAAGGTGGAATATTGGATTTGGGCGGGCGTGTTTATCGAGGAAGAGACGAAATGGCTCATTTGCGAACAGCCGCTGGTAGACGGCGGAAAGTGGATGTCAGCCCTCGAACAATCGGTGGCGCTGCCGGCGCCGGCAGTCGAAGCGAAGTTAAAAGATATAGAAAAGATGGCGATCATATGCGGGGAATTAATCAGCGGCGAGCGCCGCAAGCAACAATGCTGTGAATACGGGAAACGGCTCGAAACAGTGGTCACAGACAGCTCCGCCTTAGCGGACGTAGACAAGCTGCTTTTTGAGTTGCGGGCGTTCGATGAACGCGTCGATATGGCGTTGTATATCGCCAAATGTCCGCAAGGATGGATGGTGGCAGCGGCAAGTGGAGAAAAGGCAGGGAAGCTGCGCGGCAAGATGATAGATGTGTTATTTCCGCCGCTTTCGTCTTCGGAGCCCCCGCTTCGTTCGGTTTACGTTCAAGATGCCGCTTTGGATCCACGCTTTTCCTTTTTTGTCCGCCATGACATCCGCCCGAAAGCGATGATCGCGTATCCGGCGATGTACGGGAAAACAATGGAAGGATGGGTCATGATCGGCAGCGAGGCGGCCTCTTCACTGCCGGCGTCGCTTCGTTCGGTCGGCTCCGCCCTCGTTCAACATTGGCTGCTCTTGGCGAAATGTACAGAGGCCGATATGAAAATGGACCGCCATTTGATGCGCCTTTCGATGTTGATGGAAATTGGACGAGCCATGCGTGTTGTGCAAAACGAGGTAGACATCATCCGGATGATGGCCGAATTCGCCGCAGAGCTCGCTTACGGCGATTTTGTCTGCGTGGTATGGTCGAGCGATGGCCAAGCAGCCGTTGTCCATGAAGGAGCGATGGACGTAGAAATGGCTGTTCGTTATCGGGATGATGTTTGCCGTCGCTATGGCTGTCAGGGCGAGAAGGCGAAAAACGAGGTGCCGGTGTTGCTCTATGTCGAGGACAAACCTGTGATGGAAGTGCCGTTTTTCGTCAGCGCTGGCCAATACGGTGTTCTTTCCGTTCATATAAAGAAAGAAAGGGAAGCGAAAGAGGCGGAAGTGTATATGACGGCGCTGGCTGCGATTGGTTCGATGATGATTAGCGGCAAGGCTCACGGCGGGAATGATGGGACGGTCAATATCGACATGCTATCTGAGCAGTTGACGGCCCGGGAGATGGATGTATTGGAGTTGCTCATTCAAGGCTGCAGCAACCGTGAAATTTCAGAACGGTTGTTCATTAGCGTCCATACCGTGAAAAATCATATTACGAACATTTTTCAAAAAATTGGCGTCAATGACCGGTCACAGTTGATCGCCCTTGTGTATCAACTAAACCACCGCCGGCAGCGCCGCTAAGGGGACATCATTGGACGATGGGTGCCATGATGTCTTTTTTTTTTGAATGTAGGAAATTGGAATGAACCCTATTTTGTATTATAATGAATTGTAGTAAATAAGAACTATTTTTCGATAAGAATGGAACAATCAAGGAAAAAATAGCATTCGAATCCGTTTTCCCCAGCGCCGGAACGTGCGATAGCGGAAAAGTTGCCGTGCTGCTTTGGTCGGCGTATAAGCATAACAAGGATAGGGGAATGCCGATGAAGCCTGCAGCCATGATCCGAACGATGGCCATCATGAAACCGGCGGACATTTTAAAAGCGATGGACATTACCGAGGAATTGGCGAAGAGAGTGGGGTTTTTGCCGCGTGATTGCCTTTTTCTTCGGCTGGCAACCGAGGAAGCGTGCACGAATGCATATGAATATTGTAAAAAAACGGAGAGGTTTCCATTTAGGATATTTTGGAAAATTGATGCGGGACAGTTGATGATGATTGTCAAGCAGCGAGGGGGATGCTTCTCCTTAGCCCGAACCGATGTCGTCAATACTGGGCCGCGCGGCAGGGGATTGCAGCTGATTACCCATATTGTCGACGATGTATACGTGAAGCGAGCGGGAAACAACGTCTTGTTGTGCATGTGCAAATGCAAAAAAAAGAGTGACCATTGGAGGAAACAGGATGGAGACAAAACAAGGGGCAATTTGCACGCTGACATGGACAGAAGATATTACCTTAAACAACGTCGAGTCGTTCCGTCAAGTGCTGGAAACGTTGCTGGACAAACGGGCGGACCGATTGATTGTCAACATGGAGGGGGTCAAATACATTAACAGCGCTGGACTCGGTGTTATCGCTGACAGCGTTATGACGGCGAGAGCCCGACAAAAAGAGTTGGTCATTGCTGGGGTGGAAGGGTCGCTCGCAGAAATTTTCCATATTGTCAAATTTTCTTCGTTTATCAAACTATTTGCCACAGAGAAGGAAGCCATGGATTATTTCAGTGGAGAATGACGTTCTATGGTGGATGGGTTTTGGGAATCTGTTCAACGCTATGATCACCTCGCGTGGCGGGAGTTGCTTCTCAGCTTGGAAAAAATGAATGTGTTCGTTGGGCCGGGCGATTATGTGTATTGGCTCGCAGCGCCGGAACAAAGGCGTCTCTTGTTCATCTCGTCATCATGTGAGCAGCTGTACGGTTTGCCTCCGGACGACTTTTACCGAGATCAAGACATCTGGGCAAAAGTGTCCTATCCGGATGACCGCGCCAAGGCGGAACGAAAATGGTCGCTTCTTTCAGGGGCGGATGCAGGTGCCCAAACGTATCGCATCATCAATCAGCGGGATGGTTCCGTCCGCTGGGTGCTTGAACGGACGTTTCCTGTGCTTAGTCCATTCGGGGAAGTGAGGCTCGTCAGCGGGGTTGTCGCTGATCTGACAGAAGCAAAGCGAAACGAGAATGAACGGCAGCTCGCTGAACAAGTGTACAAAGCTATGGAACAGGCGATGCTGGTAACCGATGGCCAATTTATCGTTCAGTTTGTGAATCCAGCATTCACAAAACTAACAGGCCATGGTGTAGAGATTGTTGGTCAGCCGTTGCATACGCTTTACGCGGGTTATTACGAAGCCTGGCTTTACGAGGTGGTTCAAGCGGGAACTGGGGAATGGAGGGGAAAGGTGCGTTGGCGGCGGAAAAACGGTTCGGTTTATGTCAGGAAGACGACGGTGCGAGCTGTGCCCGGCCATGATGGAGGAATCGCTTTTTACTTGTTTTTATTTGCCAATCCGACTTATGAGAACCCATACGCCGCATCGATGAAAGATGACTTGCGGCTCGCCCGCGAGGTGCAAAAGCGTGTGTTGAGCAAGCCGCTGTCGGCCAAAGGAATTCAGATTGCCGGGATGTACATCCCATCGCGGGAGCTGGGTGGCGATATGTACGCTTGGTATCCGATCGACAAGCAGCGGTACGGCATTTTTTTAATGGATGTGATGGGGCATGGGGCAGCAGCTTCGCTCATTTGCATGTCGGTTCGCTCACTCTTAAACGGCGTCATCCGCAAAGGGATCGTTCCGGCGGAAGTGTTTCGCGAGTTGAACCGCCATATGCGCCAGTTGTACCATGAAAACGGGCGAATGACGTATTATTTCACCGCTGTGTATGTTCTTGTGGATGTCGGGGAACGGATGATTGAATATGCATCAGCCGGCCATCCGCCAGGGTTTTTGTTCCAATCGGACGGGACGGTGGCGGAGCTGGATCGCGGCTGTGCGCCGATCGGATTGCTTCCGCATCTTTTTGTCGACAGCGGTCGGTTGTGCTACGAGCCGGGGGCGACGCTTGTGCTGTATTCCGACGGGGCGATTGAAGGGGGAACGGGATCCGTTCGGCAAAAGATCGAGGCGCTTCGCGACGCGCTGGCGCCGCATATTTTATTGGACGAACAGGTGCTTTTGGACTATCTGCGCTGCCATTTTGCGCAAAAAGGTCCGCTTCGGGACGATTTTTCGGTGGTGGTGGCCAAGCTTGGCTGAATGAGGGCCCCGCCTGCCTATATCCGGCTGTCGGCTCGTTTTACAAGTACTTTTTTGTTCGGATGAAACGGCATGGCAGTCAAGTTGGCCTCCCTCAAAGGGGAGGCGGTTACAAAAGTGGCCTTTTGCCCTATTCCCTTTTAATTATTTTGAAAAGACGGGCAAATTAACTCCTGTTTCCTTATATGGAGATAAATACAAAAACAATGGTATAGATTCCTTTCCACAATTTAGGTTAAAATAAAGACAATTACGCTATTGATGGCGAATACAATATAGAAAAGGCACGAGGAGGGAAGATCGATGGCGGTGACGAATCCGGCTGGATTTTGGAAGCGGCTGTTGGCGAATTTGTTGGACGCCATTGTTGTGGGTATTCCAATTTCGCTTGTCGGCTATTGGATCACGGGCAGTTGGGAAACGAACTGGTTTACATCGTTAGCGAACATCCTGTACGCGTTAATCGTTCCGGTTGTCTGGTATGGATATACGGTGGGCAAGCGGATGCTTGGCATTCGAATTGCGAAGGTGAATGGCGGCAAAGTCGGCCTCGGCACGATGTTTTTGCGTTCATTTGTCGGTGGACTGGTTTATTTTGTTACTTTTGGAATCGGTCTTATTATTAGTGCGATTATGGTAGCTGCAAGAGAAGACAAACGGTCGATTCACGATTTTATCGCCGGGACGTATGTGACAACAGAAAAACCGACGGTGTAAACAAGGAAACGAGCGGGCTTCCAAATGGAGGCCCGCTGTTTTAGGTTGACGAATCAAGGTAAATAAATTCCGGGTGCGGGTGGCTTAAAAAATCATGATGGGAAATGTCCCAGCCGTAGGCGCCGGCACAGCGGAACAGCACGATGTCGCCGACGCGCAGACGGTCGCAAGGCACATCCCGAGCCAATACATCGTTTGGCGTGCACAACTCGCCGGTTAACGTCACCCGTTCATTGAACAAAAATGGGCGGTCCAACGGGTAAGGCCATTTGTCGATCGGAATGATGAGAAACGGATGGTTCATTTTCCAAGCTGCCGGCAGCCGGAGATGGTGGGTGCCGCCGCGGAGAATCGCAAAATACGTTCCGTAATTGTTTTTCAGATCGAGCACTTCTGCAGCGTAATATCCGCTATGAGCGGTGATAAAACGGCCAAGCTCGAAAATGACGGTCCAATGCCGGGAAGCGCGGCGGCGCAGCAGAAAGTTTAGCTCTTTGGCAAACCAATCCCAGTGAAACTGCCGGTCCGGATCGCTGTAATGGACGCCGATTCCTCCTCCAACGTTTACTGTGGAAAACCGCCGCCCGTACGTCATTTCCGCTTGCGCGACAAATGACAGGCACGTTTCGATAAAAGAAAGATGGGCTTGCTCGTCGGTATGATTGGACATCGAATGAAAATGGAATCCTTGTAGATCCACAGATGGAAGTGCCAGCGCTATATGGATGGCTTCGGCGATGTGCCGTTCGTCGATGCCAAATTGGGTCGGTTTTCCCGCCATACGCAATGTGGCGCCTGAGGCAGCTTGGCGTAAATTGACTCGCAAGAGCACGCGCGCGGTTGTTTGCCGATCGGCAGCGATCCAGCTGAGCCGCTGCAATTCCCAAAGGCTTTCGACATGAATAAGAGCCACGCGCTCCTCGAGTGCTGCGATAAGTTCTTCATCCGTTTTTCCTGGCCCACCGAAAAGGACCGGCGCATCGGCAAACAGGCGGCGGACTTTTTGCAGCTCGCCGCCTGAGGCGACTTCAAAACCGGCGACATGCGGCGCGACCGTTCGCAAGATCCGCTCATCCGCGTTCGCTTTCACGGCGTAAAAGAGCCGGACGGAAGGGGGGAGCGAGGCGGACAAGCTCGCTGTATGGACGCGGAGGTTGTCTAAGTCATATACATAGGCGCAAAGCGGGGACCGCTGTTTGGTCTTGTGGCTCACGATCGTTTGAATGACAGTATTCAATCGTTCCATGTTCGTCCTCCTGTGGAGATGTTCCATAGTTCTTTTCGCCGCCAAAAGGCAAGGACGCAAAGCAGGCAAAGCCATCCCATCGCATAGCCAGCGACTTTCGCTCCAACATACTCGGCAAGAGTCGTCAGCAAAAGGGTGCCGAGCGGGATGAAGCCGCGGTCCATTAAGGCGATGCTCATGATCCGCCCGCGCAGCTGATCCGGAACGGTCAACTGGATGGCCAGGCGGCATAGCGTCCGATACAGCTGCCCGGTCAGCCCGGCCAGTGCCATGGCAGCTAAGCAAAGCAGCCAATGTTCAAATAAGACGATCCATAGAAGCAACGATAAAGAGAAAGCGAGCAAAGAGATGATGAGCCATTTGCCGATCGCCTCGACCGGCCGGAAGGAAAGCCAAGTCGTGCCAAGCAATGCCCCGGCGGATGAGACAGAAAGCAGCAAGGCGAAATCCCCGGCATCGCCGTTGGCCAACGCGTCAACAAGAAGCGGGGTGACCGCCGAATAGGCAAAGCCAAACGTCATCGGAATGATTGAAAGAAGAAGCAGCGCCCGAACGAGCGGGGTGCGCTTGATGTAACAGATCGCCTCCCCTTTGCCGCTGTTGGTCGGACGCGCAGCTGGACGGCGGGGGCGGCTCTCTTCTAATGACAATACAGCAAAAGCTGCGATAACGAGCATCGCGCTGTAGATGATAAGCAGTAAAACGCCGCCGAGTGAAGAGAGCCCCCATCCGGCCATTGCTGGGCCGATGATTTTCCCGATGTGAAGAGCGGCGGTATGCAGTGAAATGGCGCTCGAGAGTGCCGCGCCTGGAACAAGATCAGCGATATACGCATTGCGCACCGCCGTCTCAATGGCCATAAAAACCGAACGGACGAAGACAGCGGCAAGCAGCCAAATGAGGGAGGACGGCTCATGCAACAGCCAGGCGATCGCCAAAGTAGATCCTGCCATGCCAAGCAAGGAGGCGGCCAGCACTTGGCGACGCGGAAGGCGGTCAGCGAGCATCCCGCCGAGCCAGCTGAATAGAAAAATCGGCAGCAGCCGGCAAACGTTGAGAACGCCGAGGTCGAGCGGCGAGCGGGAAAGCTGCAGCACGGCCCAGTTTAAGACGATGAAATCAGCCCACTCCCCGATGCGCGCCGGCAGCGTTCCGCCCCAATAAATCCGGAACGGGCGCCAAAATAATGCGAAGGAAGGGGACGGTTTTTTCGATGTCAGAAGCATATCGATTTCCCCTTATTAGCTTGTTGCTAGCGGATTCGGCACGGAAACGAAACAATATGTCTTCGCCTCTGGCTGCAGCCGCATTTTTGTCAACGCCTTATGGTCGACAAACGGCCGGTATAAAGCCTCGCGGTCTTCGTCCACCGCGAACGTTAGGCTCGGGTCTTTCGCCAATTCGGCAAACACCGCATCACATTGGCGGCGGACGCACGCCCAGCCTTGTTCCTCGGCGATGCCCCAGCGGCGGCTGATGTGCCGGATGATTTCGCCAAACTGATTTTGAAAGACTGTATAAAACACTTTGTTTTGTGCTTCTCGCAAATCATCTGTAATCGTGATGGAACCGGGACGGACATCGATATGGAATCCTTGGCGTTCAAGGCGCGGCCGGTACAAACGAATGCCGCCCCAGTCGCGAAACAGCAATTTTGTTGGTTTTCCTTGCCGGAAAACGGGAACGGTATTTTGTAAGTGTCCTTCCAGGCCAATGCCGTACTTGACGAGCAACGTTAGAAAGCCACGGACGGCGATGACGGCGTATTCGCGAAGAAAGGAAAGCGCCGTTTCTTGAGATGATGGGCGGCCGATTCCCTTGGCATATGCCTCAATCATATCGTTGATAATCGGCTGGCCGCTAAATGGAGATGGGGCATATAAAGCGGTGCCGGTAATGGCGATTTCCCCTTCATCGATCAAGCGATCCAGCCCTTCCCGATAAATAACCGATAAGTTCCGTGCTTTATTTGGATCTTTGGAGCGGAACGAGCAGCCGCCAATTTCACAAACAGGAAGAAAGATAGCGGACAAGCCCCTCTCTCTTTCCAAAATGGCGCGAAACAGCCGGCTGTATGTTGCGCCGTTGTTGGCTGACTGGGGGGAAATGGACCTGACCGTCGAGGTCATTTGACTATGGACGGCCGTCTTTATATACAGCGGCGCTTCTTTCGCCAAAACGGTTCGGAACGAGGCGGTCGCCTGCGTTGGGATCACCGCTCCTTCGATCAGCCAAAGGCGGCCGTCGTCCAATTCCTCGCGATAGACGTTCGGAAGGACATGTTCGTATTGCCAAGGATGGACAGGCACGAGCACATAGTCTTCCAGCCTCTTGTCCGCTTCCCGAAAGCGTTCGGCAACCAGGCCGCGCAGCGCCGGAAAATGGTCGAACAAGAAGGTGTTCGGATCCTCATATCCGTCAAAATGGAAATCGCACAAATTGCGTCGGACGGCGACGATCCGCAGCTGCGGTTGACCCCCAAACTCCGCCGAGTAAGCCAATACGTCTTTAGGGGACATCGGCAGTTTCGTTTTGGCGCCCGGATGGAGATGATGCCCTTCAATGCAAAGTTGCTCGAAAAACAGCGCCGGGCAAAACGATGGATCGCTTTGTCGTTGTTCGATATAGGTGAACAAGTTGTCCGCTTCCTTGCGCATCGTTTGGCATTCCTTTTCAAAATGCCAATAAGCCAACGCCAAGTTGGCGGTTCCGTTTTCCAATTCTTTCGCCAGCTGCGCCCATGCTTGTTCCTCGCCGGCCGCTTTGATGAGCGGCGTTAGCAGCGAAAGGAAGGAAAGGGCGTCCCGCACCGTTTGGATGCCTTCGCCGACCGAAATGACCTCTTCGCCGATGTCGCATTGGCGGAAAGCGGATTCGCCGCGGATCGGGATCAGCAAACATTGGCCGGGGGCAACGGGGAACAATTTATACATGATCCCTTCTTGCAAGTGGGCGGCCGGCAGCTGGCGGACAGCCGGTTCCCATTCCGGCGTCAGCCCGTGCCAGTTCGTGATATACACTGAGCCGATCACTTGCAAGTTGTAGGAACGGGAGTATAGACCGAATACGTCTTCCCGCAGCAACGCAGCTACGGTTCGTTGCAAGATCGTCGTCCGCGCCCGCATGACATGGTGGACATAAGCGGACAGATGTTCAGGAAATCGTTTTTCGATGAACTCGGCGCATTCTTCTTCGTATGGATAAAGGATGATATCAGCTGTCCGGAGGGATAAACGCGTATTCATCGTTCCCATTCCTCCCTTTTCCATTTGGCCAGCGGATTGGCCGTTTCAATGAAATGGTTGCGAAGATCATCCGTTAAGCGCATAGCAACGAGCGCTTTCATCGGCAGCACCGGGGAAAAGAGCGCTTCGCGATCTTGTTTTACCTGTTCTTTGATTTCGCTGTCGCGGGCGAGCCAAGCGAATGCCTCTTCGATCACGTCGGCCAGCGTCTGCCAAAAGAGCGGTTCCTCAACAGAGAATGTGCGAGACAAGCAGGCGGTCAGCTCGCCGAGATGGTTGTGAATGACAGCATGGGTGAACGTATGCCGCAACTCGTTGAGATCGGCTGTCACGACGCTTGACGGCGCGAGCTCGTCAAGCGGATAGCGATGGCGACGAAAGCGGCCGGAATGAAGGCGAATGCCCCCTAAATCGCGAACTTGCATCGCTTGAGGCACGCCGCGGCGAAAGACAGGGACGCTGTTTTGCAAGTGGGCTTCAAGACTGATTCCGTACTTGCATAAAAGAACGAGCAGCGGCGGAATGAGCACTTCCGCATATTGACGGAAAAATGACACAGCCGCCTCACGCATGGAGCTTGCCGCTTGATCGGCCGCATATTCCTGGACAAGTTCAGCTGCCACGGGTTTGCCGCTTAGGAAAGACGGAGAAAGAAGCGCCACCGCCGGCAACGCGATCTCTCCTTCGGACAGTCCGCGTTCCGGATTGTCTCGGACGATGGCCGAGAGTTGTTTGCCCAGGGCCGCTGCCTCCTCGTCCGTTCGGCCGTGAGGCAAGAAGCAGATGCCTGCCTTTTCACTGACGATCCGAAAGCGGGGAGCGAGCCGTTCTTTTGTGAGCACATCGGCCAGCCATGCCGATAATCGCGGCCCATTGGCTGCCGCCGCCAGGGATACAGTGCGGATGGCACTTGTCATTTGCACGTTGACCGGCGTTTTCAAATGATCGCCGGAAGCGCCGGGAACCATGAACGTCCGCACAGAAACGAGCGGATAAGCCGGCAGTACGCCGCCATCGATCGGAACGATGGTTTGTGCGGCCAGCTCGTTTTGGAAACGCTGTTGGATGACGTGCTTCCATTGCCATGGATGAACGGGGATGACGTCGTATTCGCATTCAGACAGGCCGTATGTCCGCAACGCGTTTTGTACAACGGACTGCAACGTTTCATCTTGTTCGTAAACCCAATCTGCCATCCGTCCGTAGGAAAAGGAAACAAAACGGCAATGGCTGCGATGCACCGCCAGCAAGGGGAGAGAGACGTTGGCTTCCCATTCCGGCGAATACTCAATCATATCTTGGACGCTGAAACCAAGCCTTGTTTTGGCGCACGGATGTAGCGTATGTCCGTCAATGACCGCCTGTTCATAAAAGACGAGCGGACTGAACGGCCGCGGCTGAGCGCGCACCCACTCGAGCGAAGAGGAGCACTTCCCGTAGGCGTCGCGCCGCCGGCTTCTTCGCCGCTCGGCCGCGGCTTGGACAAGCGCGTCATTAATTACGCTGTTGGCGATTTCGGCGCAAAATCCGCTCCAGTTTGGCGCGGAACCGATGAGCCCTTCGCTCCGAAGAAGCTCGAGCAGCTCCAAAGGAGAGGAGAGGGGGGTTCGCTCCTTTCCGTCGAGCAGCCAAAGATGCGCGACGACAAATTGACCGAGGTTGAACCGTTCCGTTATCGCCGCTTTGATCTGTTTTGTCCCGGAAAGTGGGATGAAAAGCTCCCATTCTTCCCCCGCACACTTCCAGATGACCCGGTCAAGGGGAATAAGCCGTTCGCGAATGAGCGCCTGTAGCAGCCGGCCGGCGATGCGTCGCCGGCTATTTGGCAAAATAGACAAAAACAAACGAGCCAGCGACGGATCAATCGTTTGTAAAGACTGATATGTTTTTTCTTCCTCATCAAGAAAGAGGCGGATCGAATGCAAGGGGACCCCTCCATTTGATAACGATTATCAATATCGTTAAATATCATAATATAAATGATTATCATTTTCAATAGAGGGATAAAAAATAGTCTTTCCGTCCAAGAGATAGGGAGGGGAGTAAGAAAAACTGGTTAGTTCGATTTATGGGAGGAAGAATTATAAAGGTTCCGCCTCAGAAGTCGGTAATTTAAAGGAAAAACGTTCTAGCGAGGGGGGGTCGCTAATGAATGAACAACCTTTCCACGCGTTTATGAATCAACGATTTTAATTTACGAAAACTTGACAAAGTCATCGTTTTCTTGGTTGAATAAGCTCCCGTTTTGTTCTTCAAACGCATTGACGTTCGTCCATTTGATCGGCTCAGCTTGCGTGGCCGTCCAAGGGGAGAATGCCAACAAACTGAAGGCAAGTGCCCCGCCAATCATCTTCCTATTCATGGATGATCCTCCATTCTATTGATCTCGTAAATGAATATTTATAACATAATTTCTGTTTTAATCCAATTCCCTTTTGCTAGCAATAGAATTTTTCCGTGAAAATCCCCACCACTGGGTGAGTGCTGTATACGCTCCTGATCCGTGTGGGTATACTGAAAATGGCCAAAGAAGGCAATAGGAAAGCAGAGGTGCCCCATTTTCGGGCATCTCGTATCATCCGGCTGCCTGTTGGCTATACTAAATGAGTTGTGGTTGGCGGAACGACTCTTTGCGGGAGATCATGCAAAAGATGATCACCAACATTCGTCGAGCCGTGGCGATGAGGGCTTTTTTCTTCCCGCATCGGGCCGCCAACGACCAAAATTTTCGGGACAAGGGATGTGTCTTGGATCGAGCTGCTGACCATGCCGCCTCGCATAACGCTGATCGAAGATGGGGATTGCCTTTGGTGGTGCGCGTGCTCTTTCGCTTTCCGGCGCTTTCATGGTTGCCGGGGGACAACCCCGTCCATGAAGCCGCCCGTTCCGGCGTTTCAAAGACGCTCATGTCGGTTCCCATCTCGGCGATGATGACGGCGGCGGTTTGTTTTTTGATTCCAGGCATGGTCATCAGTAAGTCCACTTCCTCCCGATACGGCTCGAGCAGGCGGTCGATGTGCTGGTCGACTTCTTCGATGAGCCGCTCGCATTCCTCCACGTGTTTCCACAAGAGGCGAAGGAGACAGAGCTCATGTTCGGTCAAGGTGCCCAGCAGCGAATCGTACACCGCCTGCTTTTTCGTTTTGAGCCTGCCGCGCAGGCATTGATCCAGCTCGTCCTTGTCCACGTATCCCTTCTCGAGCAGCCGGGCAAGGATGTTTCGTCCGGAAACGCCGAAGAGATCCGAGAGGACGGAGCCCAGCTTGACATTGGAAGACTCCAGCACTTTTTGAATCCGGTTTTTCTCTGAACTCAACTGTCCGACCCACTTTTTGCGCAGGCGGGTAAAATCCCGCAGTTCACGAATCGGCGCTGGGGGGACGAAACTTTTTTCAATGAGTCTATGGCGGAGCAGCTTGGCGATCCACTCGGCGTCAGAGACATCGGTTTTTCTTCCCGGGACATTTTTGATCCGCTGCGGATTGGCCAAAGTCAAGTCGACATAGCCCTCGAGGAAGGCAAAGACCGGTTTCCAATACACGCCGGTGGATTCCATGGCGACATGGGTGACCCCATGGTCTTCGAGCCACTCGAGCAGGTCGCCAAGCCCTTTCGAGAACGTTGAGAACGTTTGGATCTCCTTTTGAATCTCCCCCTCTTCTTCCCATAGGGCACAAGCGACAATAGTTTCGGTATGAACATCCAATCCTGCGCAGCGAGGATAGATGACATCCATGATGAAACGCCTCCTTTTCGATGATGGAGTGCGCAAACAGCGAATCCACGGGAGACATGCGGCAGTTTTCCGTTCGTCGTCACCTTTCCTCTATCACAGGAAAGGGCGGACAATGGGTGGTGCACCCAGTGGATTCAAACACTTTTCCGTACAGGGTCTAAGCCACCATTAAGCATAACGTCCTGTTGAACTGTTTGCGCCTATTCTTCATTATGGGAAGAAAAGGGGGATTTTCATCCCCGGGTGGAGGGCAGATCGTGCTGCCCATGGATCTTTTCCATGTGAAAAATGTGTCCAAGCTGCTGAGAACAATGAATAAATATAACGTTTTTGCTGCTCACTCGATAAGTGAGATTCGAGGAGGGGATAAAACCTTGGTATAATAACATTTTCTGATACTTTTACTGAACTCCTGTCATATAAAGGATGTTCGGTTGGGCGATAAAGCAGGAAAACCAACGCAAGTTGACGAATATATCAAGTCTATGACGACGACAAAACTGTTTGCACGATAGAAAAAGGAGGAGAATGGATTGTCGTTAAGCGCTTATATCATTCGCACAATGTTCGTTGTCATTCCTGGCACAGCGGCGATCGGCCTTGCCACATGCTTGGTCAACGGCATTCGCGGCGCGGCATTTTGGTGGACGCTTGTTGCTACGGTGCTGTTTGGCGCGATGCTCGGCTTCGTTTCGGCAACGCTCAATTACCGGCGGTTTGTTGCCCCGATTGCTGTTATTAATGAACATTTAGGCAAGATGACAGGCGGAGATTTGACGGTACGCGTACCGCTTGATCGCGTGCAGCAGCTGCGGCCGATTGCGGCGTCGTTAAACGATATGGCAGACGCTTGGCAAAGTGTGATGAGGCAAATCCAACATCATGCCGAAGAGGTAGCGCAATATTCTCAGCATCTTGCTGCTGTTGCTGAACAGACGACGAAAGCGACAGAGCAAATTGCGACAACGATGGAAACGCTTGCGACAGGCGCGGAGGAGCAGGCCGATGCTGTCCGCACCAACGCCGCGTCCGTGCATGATATTTCTAAAACATTGAGCGACGTCGCTTGCCTTACGAAAGATGTGGCGCACCGGGCCGAGAAAACGTCGGAGAAAGCTGAGGATGGCAAGCAATCGATTGGGCAAATGTCCGAGCAAATGCGGTTCATTTATGATCATGTGCAAACGCTCGGCCAGTTGGTGAAAGGTCTTGGGGAGCGCTCCAATGAGATTGGACAGATTACGGAAGCGATCACTGGCATTGCGTCGCAGACGAATTTGTTGGCGCTCAATGCGGCGATCGAAGCGGCGCGCGCCGGTGAGCAAGGGAAAGGGTTTGCGGTCGTCGCAGATGAAGTGCGGAAGCTCGCAGAACAATCCGCTCGTTCAGCTCAACAAATTTCCGAACTGATTGTTTATATTCAAGAAGAAACGAAACGGGCGGTTGCATCCACTGAACAGGTGATCGCTGAGGTGGCAAAAGGATTAAACGTTGCGGCGGTCTGCGGCCAATCATTTGCCCATATTCGCCAGGAAATCGGTCAAGTGAGTGAACAAATTGGACAAGTATCGTCCGCTATTGAGCAAATGACAGCGCATGCTCGTCAAGTAAATGATGCACTCCAACAAATGACCCATATTGTCGAACAGTCAGCGTCCGGTGCGGCCAACGTATCGGCAGCGACGCAGGAACAAATGGCTTCCGTCGAGGAAATCGCCTCTTCGTCGACATCGCTCGGTCAGATGGCGGACGAGATGCGGGCCATGCTGAAGAAATTTTCTGTGTGAGTGAGGAACAGGACGCTTTCTCCGAGAAAGAGGGGCTTGCAAACGACGTGTGGGAGCCAACGTTTGGAACAAAATGGTTTGCATCTTTGACAATGGACTGATAAAATAAAAAAAGTCAGGCATCATTGTTATACGCTTATCTGCTAGGGGAGTCCGAGAGCCGGGCTGAGAAAAGAACGCGATGAAGTTCTTTGACCCTTTGAACCTGATCTGGGTCATGCCAGCGTAGGGAAGCAGGCAGCGGGAATAGATGGACGTAGACGTATATCTTGTCCATTTGGCCTTTTGCCTTCGATCAGGTTCCGATGTCGGAACCTGTTTTTATTTTCGATTGGCCGCCATCACTGATTCTCGTGTTTGCCCCTCTTCAGACGGTGTGGCTTCAGATCTGATCTTCATTTTATGTTGAAAGGGGAGCCACGCATGGAAAACATCCGCTCGTTTATGTCGTTTCCGGAAAGCCGCAAAGTGTACATCGAAGGGTCGCGCCCGGATGTGCGCGTGCCGATGAGAGAGATTGCCTTGTCGCCAACGAAAACGCCACAAGGAATGGTGGAAAACAAACCGGTGCGTGTGTACGATACGACGGGCCCGTATACGGATCCCGATTTTGAACCGGACGTAGAAAAAGGCTTGCCTCCTCTTCGCCGCCGCTGGATTGTCGAGCGCGGGGATGTGGAGGAAATGGAGCGGCCTTCTGTTGCCATCCAACGTCCGCTTCCGTTTGTGCGCCGTCCATTAAGGGCGAAGACTGGAAAAACCGTGACACAAATGCATTACGCCAAACGGGGGATCATTACGCCAGAAATGGAGTTTGTCGCGATTCGTGAACAAATCGATCCAGAAATTGTCCGCCAAGAAGTCGCCGCTGGTCGGGCCATTATTCCAGCCAATATTAACCATCCAGAGAGCGAACCAATGATCATTGGCCGTCGTTTCCATGTAAAAATTAATGCCAATATCGGCAACTCGGCTGTTTCTTCATCGATTGAAGATGAAGTGGAAAAATTGCTTTGGGCGGTGCGTTGGGGCGCCGATACGGTGATGGACTTATCGACAGGCAAACACATTCATGAAACGCGCGAGTACATCATCCGCAATTCGCCGGTCCCAGTGGGAACGGTGCCGATTTATCAGGCGCTCGAAAAGGTAGGAGGGGTGCCGGAGAAGCTGACATGGGACGTGTACCGCGAGACGCTCATCGAGCAAGCCGAGCAAGGAGTTGACTACATGACGATCCACGCCGGCGTGCGTCTTCATTACATTCCGCTCACCGCCAACCGGACGACCGGCATCGTCTCGCGCGGCGGCTCGATCATCGCCCAATGGTGTCTCGCCCACCATGAAGAAAACTTTTTGTATACGCATTTTGAAGACATTTGCGAAATTTTGAAACAATACGATGTCGCGATCTCCCTTGGCGACGGCTTGCGCCCCGGTTCTATCGCCGATGCGAACGATGAGGCCCAATTTGCCGAACTGGAGACGCTCGGCGAGCTGACGAAAATCGCCTGGAAGCATGATGTGCAAGTGATGATCGAAGGGCCAGGACACATTCCGATGCATAAAATTCGCGAAAATGTCGAGCGGGAACAGGAAATTTGCCATGGGGCGCCGTTTTATACGTTAGGGCCGCTGGTCACCGACATCGCACCCGGGTATGACCATATTACATCAGCCATTGGCGCCGCCATCATTGGCGCTTATGGAACGGCGATGCTTTGTTACGTAACGCCTAAAGAACATTTAGGGCTGCCGAATAAAGAGGACGTACGCGCCGGGGTCGTGGCCTATAAAATCGCGGCCCACGCGGCTGATCTGGCGAAAGGGCATCCAGCTGCCCAGCAGCGCGACGATGCGCTCTCGAAGGCGCGCTTTGAATTTCGCTGGAACGATCAGTTCAACTTATCGCTTGATCCGGAACGGGCCCGCGAGTACCATGATGAAACATTGCCGGCTGAGGCGGCGAAGACAGCCCATTTTTGTTCGATGTGCGGACCGAAGTTTTGCTCGATGAACATTTCTCATGAATTGCAACGGAAAATCAAAGAGGAAGGGATGAAAGAAAAAGCGAAACAATTTGTTCAGCAAGGGTCGTCGCTGTATCAATGACAAGAAGGGGCTGCGCTGCTCGAAATAGGTAAATAAGGATATGGAAGTTCGATCAACAGAAAAAGCATGAGCTGGAAAACGCTCGGGTGCTGATCGAAGCAGTGGAAGGGGGCGAACGTTCGTCGCCCCCTTGTTTGTCCTGCAAATCGGTGCGTCTCCTCATTAACGTAAATTAGGAGAGGTTGTTCCAAAAGGATCAGGATTTCCTTATGTTATTACCGTATGTAGGCATAAAACAATCATGAAGAAATGACAGGTGGTGTTTTGCTTCAGGAAAAACAACCTTTTGGGTCAGTCTTAGGTTCATAATACATATAAAATATATAATTTTCAAAAAATATATTTACAAATCATTTCAAATCGATTATGATAATGGCATAAGGTACAAATTTCTAGTCATAGAATGATCATGCGGGGAAAACTGCGCAGTCTATTGCGGCGCCTTCGCCGGCGTTTTGCTTCCATAGACAGCGGCCAGTTGCGTCATCGAACCGTGGATGATGCCGGCCGCTTCTTTTTATGGCGAAAGGGGCGGTTTTCAGAAGGTTGATCGCGTCTTTCTAGCACTAGAAGGTTGGCAAAAAACGATGGGTTCCGTCAACTCGATGTTTCTCGTAAGAGAGAAAAGCAGATTTTGAAAGATTGCTCAATTTGATACATTCCGTGGTCGGGCTGCATCTCCTGCAAAATCACTGACCTTCTAGTGAAAAAACATAATCATTTCCCCAGCATCAACCGATTTCCGAGAAAAAGGATTTTGATGATGTCTTTATTTTGGGAAATCTGTTTGTATTGTAGGCAGCCTCTTGAAAGTGAAACGGGCATGAGGGCGATGGGCGCGCGCATAAACTGAAACGAAGGCCCATGAGGAGGGATGGGATTGAACACATTTTCCGATATTGTGCAGACGATGCCGCCATATTTGTTCTCCCGATTTCAGAAGAAAAAAGAAGAACTGCTAAAGCTCGGGGTCGATGTCATTGATTTAGGGATCGGCGCCCCCGATTTGCCGCCTCCTTCCTTTGTCATCGAAACATTGAAAGAAGCGCTTGATGTACCGGAGCACTATACGTATTCGCCATATGGCGGCTGCAGGGAGTACCGGGAAGCGGTCGCGCGTTTTTATGAACGGGAATATGGCGTCAAGCTCGATCCGGAGACCGAGGTGTTGGCGTTAATCGGCTCAAAAGAAGGAATCGTCCATTTGCTGCAAGCCGTTCTCAATCCCGGCGAGCTCGCCTTAGTGCCTGATCCGGGCTATCCCGTTTACCGGACGGCTGTCCATTTTGCCCGTGGACAGAGTCTATCGCTTCCGCTCGATGCGCAACATGGTTATATTCCCCGGTTTGATGCGCTTCCTTCGTCTGTTTATGACCAAGCGAAAATCATGTTTCTCAATTATCCGAGCAATCCGACGGCCGCCACTGCTGATTTGGATGTATTTGCCGAAGCCGTTTCACTTGCCCGTCAGCACCAGATGTTCATTGCTCATGATGCGGCCTACTCGTTCGTGACGTTTGCCGGTTTTCAGGCACCGAGCATTTTGCAGGTGGACGGGGCAAAGGAAGTGGCGGTGGAATTTGGATCGTTGTCCAAAAGCTATAACATGGCCGGTTGCCGCATCGGATATGTGGTCGGAAATCGTGACATGATTCGAGCGCTTTCGGTGATCAAAAGCAACACAGACACATGTCAGTTTATTCCGATTCAGAAAGCAGCGGTGGCTGCTTTGACGAACGGACGGACGTTTATTCGAGAAAATAGCCGCATTTATGAACAACGCATGAATATGATGGTCGAGAAACTCCGAGAATTGGGCATCGACGTGCAGCGTCCGAAAGCGACCTTTTTCTTGTGGGTTCCCGTTTGCGACGGATACTCGTCCGAGCAGTTTGCCGCCAAACTGCTGGAAGAAGCGGGGGTCATTGTAACACCAGGAACAGCGTTTGGATCCGCCGGGGAAGGGTATGTCCGCGTATCGCTGTCAGCGCCGATGGAGCGTCTGCAGCAAGCCGTTGAACGATGGAAGCACGTGGATTGGGGGGAATCGGCGCCATGAAGCGAACGATACATCACATCAGGGTGGCTCAAGCCATCGTTGAATGTCTAAAACAGGAACAGATCCGTCATGTGTTTGGTGTGCCGGGGGAAAGTTATTTGCCGTTGCTTGATGCCATCTACGATGAGCCGTCCATCGAATTCATCTCCACCCGCCATGAGGGGGGAGCCTCGTTTATGGCGGAAGGATATGCGAAAGCGTCACGGAAGTGCGGCGTCGTGCTGGCCACACGAGCGGTTGGTGGGGCGAACTTGGCGATCGGCGTCCATACCGCGAGGCAAGATTCCACTCCGATGGTCGTGTTTTTGGGGCAAGTGAACAGCCGCTTCCTAGGGCGTGAAGGATTTCAGGAAGTCGATATGGAAGCGTTTTTTCGACCGATCGCAAAATGGGCGGTTGAAATTCACGAAGCCGAGCGGGTGCCCGAGCTGGTGCAACGGGCGTTTCGCATGGCGAAAACAGGACGGCCCGGCCCCGTCGTCGTTTCACTGCCAGAAGATCTATTTTCCAAAACGATAACGGAAGCGGTGCTGGCCGAGACCCATGCACCGAAACCGGCTCCAAGGCAAGAAGATATACGGAACATCCAAGAGCGCCTTGAGCGCGCCCAACGGCCGCTCGTGATTGCCGGCGGCGGTGTCAAATGGTCGGGGGCGGAGCCGTTGCTGCGCTTGTGGGCGGAAAAGTATTCACTTCCGGTGATGGCGGCGTTCCGGAGGCATGATGTGTTTCCCCACAACCATCCGTGCTATGTCGGCCACCTAGGCCTAGGGGCGCCGAAAGAGGTCATGGAAACGGCCGAGCAGGCCGATGTGGTGATTGCGTTGGGGACGCGGCTGTCGGAAGTGACGACGCAAGATTACCGTTTGCTATCTCCAACGCAGACGCTGATTCATATCGATATCGACAGCGATGGGTTCGGAAAAGTGTATGCACCGGATATCGCGGTTTGGGCTGATTGTCGGGAAGCGCTGTCCCGTTTGCTCGATCTCGCGGTGCGGCCGTCTTGGCAAGAATGGGTGGCTGAACGGAGGAAACGGTACGAACAAACGGCCGCGTTGCCGCTTGAAAAACGAAATCTTCATGAAGCGGTCATGGCGAGTTTAGGGCGTCATTTGCCGAAAAATGCGGTCATTACGAACGATGCCGGGAATTTCGCCGGTTGGCTTCATGCCTTTTTCCCGTTTGGGGATGGACACACGTACATCGGTCCGACGTCTGGAGCGATGGGATATGGCATGCCGGCTGCCATTGGCGCCAAACTGGCCTTTCCTGACCGGACTGTCGTTTCTTTATCCGGGGACGGCGGTTTTATGATGACGGTGCAGGAGTTGGAAACAGCCGCACGATACGATATTCCGATCATCAGCATTGTGTTTAACAATCATATGTACGGCACCATCCGCATGCATCAAGAACTGCAGTTTCCGGGGCGGGTCATCGGCACCGATTTAGGCCGCGTGTCGTTTGCCCGGTTGGCAGAATGCTTGAACAGCCGCGGATTCCAAGTGCAGACGGAACAACAGTTCACGGAAGCGCTTCTGTTGGCGTTTGAAGCCAAGAAGCCGACGGTGATTGAAGTGTTGACCGATCCGGACCACATTTCGGTGGCGGCAACGATCCAAGACTTGCGGGCCAAGAGGAAGTCCTGACGATCATCACCCGGCGTTCAATGTATAAATTATCTTAATAAATCATCTAGAAAAAATGGGGGGAGTATACAGTGAAAATCCAAAATTATATCAATGGAGAATGGAAGGAGCCAAGCACCGGGCAATTTGCGCCGGTGATCAATCCGGCGACAGGGGAAACGATTGCCGAGGTGGCGATGTCTGGTCCAAACGATATCGATGAAGCGGTTCAGGCAGCCAAAGAAGCGCAAAAACGGTGGGCGCTCGTGCCGGCGCCAAAACGCGCGGAAGTTTTATATAGAGTCGGGATGTTGCTAAAGGAGCGGAAAGAACAGTTGGCTCGGCTGTTGACGATGGAAATGGGCAAAGTGATTGAGGAAGCGCGCGGCGAAGTGCAGGAAGGCATTGATATGGCGTTTTACATGGCTGGGGAAGGCCGCCGACTGTTTGGTGATACGACGCCGTCTGAACTGAAGGACAAATTTGCCATGAGCGTCCGCGTGCCGGTTGGAGTGGTCGGCATCATCACACCATGGAATTTCCCTATTGCCATCGCCACTTGGAAATCATTCCCGGCGATTGTTGCCGGCAATGCGGTCGTGTGGAAGCCGGCTCCCGAGACGCCGATCATGGCGCAGGAGTTGGCTCGCATTTTTGAAGAAGCGGGCTTGCCGCCGGGAGTGTTTCATGTTGTCCATGGCGACGGGCCGACAGCTGGCAATGCGCTCGTCGAACATCCGGATGTCAAGGTCATCTCGTTTACCGGATCGAATGAAGTCGGGCGGATGATTGCGGAAAAATGTGGACGGCTGTTGAAAAAAGTTTCGCTTGAAATGGGAGGAAAAAACGCTGTCATTGTGATGGATGATGCTGATTTGACATTGGCGGTGGACGGCATCATCTGGAGTGCATTCGGTACATCAGGCCAGCGGTGCACGGCGTGCAGCCGGGTCATTGTCCATGAGCGGGTGAAACAGGAGCTTGAACGGCGTCTGCTTGAAGCCGTGAAAACATTGAGAATTGGCAACGGGCTCGATGAAACGGTCAAAGTCGGACCCGTCATCCACGAAGAGGCGCTGCAAAAAATTGACCGCTACGTGCGTATTGGCGTAGAAGAAGGAGCGAAGCTGCTTGTGGGCGGTTATATATTGCGTGAAGGCGACTATGCGCACGGCTTTTACTACGCACCGACGATTTTCACCGATGTCACGCCGAATATGCGCATCGCCCGCGAAGAAATTTTTGGCCCGGTCGTGTCGATCATTTCCGTCCGCAGTTTGGACGAAGCGATCGCCGTCAACAACAGCGTCGATTATGGGCTGTCAAGCGCGATTTTCACACGCGATGTTAATAACGTGTTTCGAGCGATGCGCGATTTGGACACCGGCATTGTGTATGTCAACGCCGGCACAACGGGAGCGGAAATTCATTTGCCGTTTGGCGGCACGAAAGGGACGGGCAACGGCCATCGCGACTCCGGCGTCGCTGCGCTTGACGTATTCACCGAATGGCGGAGCATTTATGTCGATTTCAGCGGCAGGCTGCAGCGGGCGCAAATCGATACTGGAGATTGAACCGGGATGTCGCTTGCAAGATGGTCGGGGAAAGAGAAGAAAAAATCAACACCAAACACGTGTGGCGAACTGAAGCAACGGCCGCAACAAGGATGCGAAACAAGCGGCTGCCATGTGAGCGTATGGCAAAGAATCGGTGACGGAGGGGGAAAGAACGATGAAAGTGCTTGTGCTTGGAGCGGGGTTGATGGGCAAAGAAGCAGCGCGCGATTTAGTGCAAAGCCCAGACGTTGAGGCGGTGACGTTGGCTGATGTTGATTTAGCTAAGGCAGAGCAGACGGTGCGGCAGCTTCATTCCGAGAAGCTTGCCGCCGTGCGGGTGGACGCTGGCGATCAACAGCAGCTGTCGGCTTGCATGAAAGGGCACGATGTGGTGGTCAATGCCTTGTTTTACCAATTTAACGAAACGGTGGCGAAAACGGCCATTGCAGCTGGCGTCCATTCTGTCGATTTAGGCGGCCATATCGGCCATATCACCGACCGGGTGCTTGAGCTGCATGAACAAGCCCAAGCTGCTGGTGTGACCATCATCCCTGACCTTGGCGTCGCACCGGGAATGATCAACATTTTATCCGGTTATGGGGCGAGTCAACTCGATGAGGTGGAATCCATCTTGTTGTATGTTGGCGGCATTCCCGTCCGTCCTGAACCGCCGCTGGAGTACAACCATGTGTTTTCACTCGAGGGGCTGCTTGACCATTACACGGATCCAGCCTTGATTATCCGCAACGGCCAAAAGCAGGAAGTGCCGTCCCTTTCGGAAGTCGAGCCGATTTATTTCGACCGGTTCGGGCCGCTTGAAGCGTTTCACACCTCAGGCGGGACGTCGACGCTCTCGCGTTCGTTTCCGAACTTGAAGCGGCTCGAGTACAAAACGATCCGCTACCGCGGCCATGCAGAAAAATGCAAGCTGCTTGTCGATTTGAACTTGACGCGCAACGATGTAGAAGTCGAGGTCAATGGATGCAAAGTCAAGCCGCGCGACGTGCTGCTTTCCGTCCTAAAGCCGCTTCTTGATTTGAAAGGAAAAGATGATGTGGTGTTGCTCCGAGTCATCGTCGGCGGTCGGAAAGACGGAAAGGAAACAGTGCTTGAATACGAAACCGTCACGTTCAATGACCGCGAAAACAAGGTGACGGCGATGGCGCGCACGACGGCTTACACCATTTCCGCTGTCGCTCAGCTCATCGGCCGCGGGGTGATTACAAAGCGCGGCGTCTATCCGCCGGAGCAAATCGTTCCGGGGGATGTGTATATGGACGAGATGAAAAAACGCGGCGTCCTCATCAGCGAGAAGCGGACGGTTCATAGCTGAAAAGGCGGCGCCATAAGTAGGAGGATGGAAGAAGTTTCGTGAAAAAGGGCAATGTCTCGCCATTGCGTGCGGAGCAGACAACGCCACCGCAGCATGCTCAAAATGATCGTGGCTGGAAAGCGAGTTGTGAACAACGCCCGTTCCAGACGGAGACGGGCGTTTTCCGAGTTTTATATAGACGCGAAACGGCCGTTGTCGCCTGCTTTTCACGGTTATGCCGTTTTGGTTGCCGAAGTCTCCCGCTTGCGCCAGGCAAGGAACAGGAAGGCGATGAGCGCCAGCGCCATGGCCACCATAAACGGCGCTTTCGCGGAAATGGCATGGCCGATGACGCCGGACAGCACGGGGGCGATGGCCGCTCCGAGCCAGCGGACGAAGTTGTACATGCCGGAAGTGACGCCGCGTTCATACGGCGATGTTTCCATCACGTAGCTTGTGAACAAGGCGTTGTTTACGCCGGATACAAGACCTGACAAAATGATCAAGACGATCATCAACCAAGTTGGCTGAGCGACGGCCAACAGCAGCAGCAACACCGCAAACAGCAATAAGCTGTACGGCAATAGATGTTTCGGTTCATGGCTTTCCTCCAGCCGATGAGCCAGCACCGCCGAACCGTAGGCGAGGCAAAGCCCCCAGCCGAAGAAGACGAGGCCGATTTGAATGGCGGATAAGCGAATGATGAGCGGCGAATAGGCTAGGACAACGAAAAAGCCGTAATAGTAAAGCATGCCGCCCACCGCCCCTTTCAAAAACGGCGGAAAGGCGAGCAGACGCCGCATTTCTTGCCACCCGGCCGCCTTTTTTGGTTTTCCTTTATTCGGATCGTACACAAACAAGGCGACAAGCAAAAAGGCGATAAAAATGAGCACGCTCGTGCCGAGAAACGGGTAGTGCCATGAATGTTGGCCAAGCAGCCCCCCGATGAGCGGGCCGCCGGCCATCCCGAGGCCGATCGCCGCCTCATACAAGCCGACAGCCGTGCTCGCCTGCGGTGTTAAGGCGATTAACAAGGTCATGGCGGTCGCAAAAAACGTGGCATTGCCAAGCCCCCACCCGGCGCGGAAGAGGGATAATTGCGGGATATTCGCCGCAAAGCCGCACAATAATGAGAAAATCGTGACAAGGCCAAGTCCGATCACCATCATTTGTTTATCGCCGACGCGGCTGACGACGAGGCCAACCGGAATCATCATGACGGCCATCGTAAAAATGTAGGCGGTAAACAGCATTTCCACTTGCCAATGGGTTGCGCCGCGATGATAAACGCTCCTACGGAGGAGCGAAATCTGAGCTGTCTTGGCCAACTTCTCTCACTTCTTCCTAGGATCGCTTGCTTTGCCTATTGCTCGAGGTGGAGATTTCTGTCGAAAATGAGGCTAACGCGTCATGCTTGTTTTTTAGCTTCAAGCACTTCTTTGATTGCTGCTTCAATTTCTTGATAGCTTGTGCAGCGGCAAATGTTCGATTCGAGCCATTCTTGAATCATCGCGTCATCGGCATCCGGATGCCGCTCGATGAGCGCCTGAGCGTTCATGATGAAGCCCGGTGTGCAATAGCCGCACTGAAAAGCGAAATGGCGGACGAAAGCGTGTTGTATGGGGGCATCATCCAGCCCTTCGATCGTCGTGATCGGTTTGCCGACCGTTTCCATCGCGAGCATCATGCATGACTTGATCGGCATGCCATCGACTAAGACGGTGCAGGCTCCGCAGTCACCGTTTAGACAACCCGGTTTGGCGCCGGTCAGCCCAAGATGATCGCGCAAAACAAACAGCAGCGTCTCGGCTTGGCGGATGACGACGGTTCGTTGCTCCCCGTTAATGTGCAACACAAGCTCCCGCTTTGTTGTTTCTTCCATGTGTATATGTGGACCTCCCGTCTAGATGGTTTCCCCTAACTCGCGAAGCGCATCTTCCAAAAGTTGGGCGGCGACAAACAGGCGGTAGTCCGCCGATCCTTCAATATCATGCAAAATCGGGCGCGGGAAGGCGGCGATCGCCGCTTGGATCCGTTCGCCAATCGGGCGGCTCCGGTCGTTGAGGTGCGCCTCAACTTCAGCCAGGCGAAACGGAAACGGGCAGACACCGCTGAAAGCGACGCGAACGGCCTCGTCTTTTTTCAGCGCTGCAATCGTCACAAGCGGGTAGCCGACTTCTCCTTGTTTGCGGCGCTTGCGATGGAAATGGGGCAGGGTGGCGGTGGCACGGTCAACCTTGAACTGGACGACAAATTCACCGCGGCCCAGCTGCAGCTGTTGATGAAACAAGTCAAGGAAGCGGCATTGCCTGATGCCGTATGGTCCGGCAACGATGACATCTGCCTCGGCGACGAATAGGGGCAGTGCGGTTTCACGGTAAAAAATTTGTCCACAAATGTTGCCGCCGAGTGTAATTTGGTTGCGCGCCGTTCGGTCGGCGACTTCTCGGGCCGCTTTTGTCAATAACGGGAACGGATTCGCCTCCTCGAGCTCGGTGAGCGACAGCGCCGCTCCAAGCACGAGAGGATCGGCGCTCGCCTCAAGCGCCCGGCACTCAGGGATCGCTTTTATGTCAATGACGGCAGCGGTGCGGACAAGGTTCAACCGAGACAACGTGAGGATCTCCGTGCCGCCGCTGTAGTAAAGCGGTCGTTTTCTGTCACGTTCAAGCGCCAAGAATAGCGCTGTCGCTTCGGCAATCGACTGCGGCCGGTAGTAGGCAAAATCAAACGGAACCATAGGAGTCCCCTTTCTGTTTCCGCCAAATCAGTTCTGGCACGAGCGGCAGTTCATTGAGCGGAACGCCGGCAGCGAGCGACAAGGCGTTTGCCAAGGCGGCGGGCATGCCGATCAGGCCATGTTCGCCGATGCCGCGAGCGCCATATGGGGCGTCAATTTGCGGCGTTTCGACAAACTCAACGATGTATTCTGGATGTTCGCCGAAGCGAATCGGCCGGTATGTGCGCAACTGCGGGTTTAACAAGCGCTGTTCGTGGTCAAAAAGAAACCCTTCTCGGCTGGCAAAACTCAGCCCCATGCTCATTGCCCCCATGGCCTGGCCAAGCGCTGCCTTTGGGTTGAGCACTTTGCCGGCGTCAATGACCGCATACGCTTTGACGATGCGATACGTGTAGTCGCGGCGGTTGAATTCAATTTCCACTCCCTCGGCGCATACGCCCCATTCCGGCCCCGGTTTGCCGGCGCCGGTCTCCGGGTCAAGCGGGGTCAAGTGGCGCAAAATGTAGTGGCCGCGCCCGATCACTTGTCCACCGATGGCATTGCCGTTTGGGAATTTGTAGCCGTAGGCGATGTCTTTCACTGGAATGAATATCGCCGGGTCATCGCGCAAAAAGACGCGCTCGAACCCGACTTCCAAATCATCCGGCGCGGCCCGCAGCACGCAGGCGGCGATCTCTTTCAACTGGCGGATGGCGTCATCGGCGGCGGCGAGAGCCGCACGTCCGGCCATAAACGTCCCGCGGCTGGCGACCGTTTTCCAATGTTCGGGCGTCGTTTGCGTATCGATATCCATTTTGACATGGACACGATCGACATCCATCTTCAGCCGTTCAGCGACGATTTGTGCGAGCACCGTTTTCGTGCCCGTTCCGATTTCGACGACGCCGGAGATGACGTTGACGCTGCCGTCGGAGTTAAATGTTAAGATGACGCCGGAGCTGGCGTCTGTGTCGATCGTGGACGTTTTCCAGCCGCCACTGATTCCTTTTGCTCTTACCGTATAAGCGTCCACTTCGACGCGCTGCCATTCGTCCCAGCGCATCAGCTCGCGCAACCGGTCGAGGCAGGCTGATATGTTGCCGACGTTGCTTTTCGTGAGCCGCACTTGCGTCGGGGTTGTTTGTCCTGGGCGGATGGCATTTTTGCGCCGCACTTCCCATGGATCGAGCTGCAGCTTCCGTGCTAGCTCATCGATGGCTCGCTCAACGGCAAACGCTTGCTCGCAATGCCCAAAGCTGCGAAACGGCGTCGCGTACGGGCGGTTCGTGTAGACGCAAAGCGAATCGCACCAGACGTGTTCGACATGGTACGGGCCGGTGCAATCGACGGCCGCGGCGCGGCTGACATCGATCGCTTTGTCGGAATAAGCGCCGCCGTCAAACAGAAATATGATTTCCATCGCTTTCAAGACGCCGTCTTTCGTGGCGCCGATTTTGACAGTCGCCTCTAATCCGATATGGACGGGAGAGGTGGCCATGTCATGCTCGCGGCTGTTCCAGACGCTCACTTTTCGGCCGCCGACCGCTTTCGAAGCAAGGTAGGCGAGCAGTTCCAGCTGCACGGGGGCTTTTCCGCCATAAGCGCCGCCGACAAGCGGCGTATGGACGATGACTTTGCCGGTTTCTTCGCCAAAATACGCATGGAGCAGTTTCTTGATCATAAACGGTGACTGGGAAGAGGCGGAAATATGGATTGCACCGTCCGGCCAAATTTCTGCCGTGGCGCAGCGTGTTTCCATCGCGATATGGTCGGAAGGGGCGAACGATACGCTCGTTTCGACGATGACGTCGCTTTCAGCAAACCCTTGTTCAATGTTGCCTTTTCGGATTTTCGTCCGGTGGGCGATGTTGGTTCCTGGTTCAGGATGAGTCGTTTTGTTTTTTTCGTAGCGGTCGAGATGTTCATGCAATAGCGGAGCGCCTTCTTTCAACGCCTCGCGCGGCGAGCCGACGGCCGGAAGCGGTTCGTAAGCGACGCGGACGAGGCGGGCTGCTTGTTCGGCCTGCGCAAGCGTGTCGGCGACGACGACGGCGACGACCTCGCCAAAGTAGCGCACTTTGTCGACGGCGATCGGTGGACGATCGCGCATATCTTCACCGGTGAGCGGAAGCCCTTCACCGGTCACAACAGCATGGACGCCGGGGGCGGCGAGCGCGCGGCGTGCATCCAGCGAGAGGATGCGTGCGTGGGCGTATGGGCTTGTCACCAGAGCAGCATGAAGCATCCTCTGTTCTTTGAAATCGTTCGTATATTTCGCCCGGCCGGTCACTTTATCCCACGCTTCTTTGCGAATGATGCTTTTACCGACGGCCACGGTGGCGTCCCTCCTTTTCTTTTTGATGAGTGACAGCGTGCTCGTAATCGTCTTTCGTGTCGATATCGATGCCTGCTATTTCGTCGCCTTCATACAAGAGGCCGCGCCAGCAGGAATGACCAAACAGCGCGCGCCCGCCGGCATCGCCCTTTAGAGTGAGCAGGGAAGGGAACATTCGTTTTCCAAAAATAACCGGCGGCATCGGCGTGCCGAAGCGGGTGAAGGCGACGTAATCAGGACGGTGTCGGCGATAAAGGTCGGCAAGCACCTCGATCGTTTCAGACGTGACAAACGGCTGATCGGCGAGCAACACAGCAGCGGCGTCCGCCCCTTCTGCGATCGCCACTTGCAGGCCGCAGGCAAGCGAATGCGCCTGCCCGCGGCAATGGTCAGCGCAGCGGGCGAAGCGGCAGTTTTCATGATCCCGAAGCTCGGCCGGAAGCCACGCGAGCGCATCGTCCGGAGGAACGACGACGATGACAGGCGCAAGGCGGGAACGAAGCGCCGCTTTAAGGCCGGCGGCGCCGAGCGTCTCATCTCCCCACGGCAGGGCGCGCTTATCGGTTCCCATCCGCCGGCTCTGCCCAGCCGCTAAATAAATGGCAGCGATCGCAACTCCGCTCATAGGGCGGCCTCCGTTCCCCGCCCGCGCAACACGCTGATCAGCTCGGCCGTAATGCTAATGGCGATTTCCTGCGGGCTGCGCGCGCCGATTGGCAGTCCAACCGGTGAACGGACAAACGGCGGAGCCGAGCCGGAGGGAAAGAGGCGGTCCGTGCGCCGCTGCGGACCGAGCACACCGAGATAAGCGAGTGGCATGTCGGCTAACAAGGAAACGAGTTCGCGGTCGCGTTCAAACTGATGGGTCATGATGATGACAAAGTCGCGTTCATTCAGGTGAAGCCGCGGAACGGTTTCATGCGGAAAGCCAATGACTAAGGCGTCGGCGTCCGGCACATGAGACGGGTGACAAAACGCCGGCCGCCAATCGCTTACGGTAACGGAAAATCCCGCCGCTTTGGCTGCCGAGACGAGCGGCGGGACGTCCGGCCCGGCGCCGAAAATAACGAGGCGCGGCTTCGGCCAAAAATGTTGGATGTAAAACGCGCCGTCATCCGTTTCCTGCACCCCATTTCGGCCGCGGAAAAACGGGGTGCCATGCAGCGCGTTGAGCCATTCCGGCCTCGGCGGCGAAGCATAGCCGCCGAAGCGCTCTCCGGTTTCGCTTTGAAAAAACGGCGGTTCGTTTCGGTTGGAGAGGCTGCGGGCCATCAGAACATGCTCGCCGTGTTCAAGGCAGCGTTTGAGCGCCAGCCAGACCGATTTTGTGTCCTCCGTCACCGGCTCAAGCCAAACACGGACGAGTCCGTTGCAGCCAGCGCCCTGCCCCCAAGACAAATCGTCCTCGGTCCGCAAATCAAACGAAACAGCGGCTGCCTGGCGGCTCACCAATACGTCACGGGCGTGGGCCGCCACCGCTTCTTCAAGGCATCCGCCGCTCAGCAGCCCGACCGTTTCCCCATTTGCGTCAATCCACATGCACGTCCCTTCTTTTTGATAGGCCGAGCCTTCAACGTCAATGATGATGGCTACCACGCCATCGCCTGGTGCGCCGGCGATCGCTTCGAGCACAGCATAGTAGCTCTCCATGCTCATCCTCCTTCCGCATGGCGCCAAAGGCGGCTAAGCTGTTGCAAGCGCGGCGGGACGATAAATAAGATTTCGTAATGGCCGTAAGCGGCGGCAGCGGGTGCGGCATCGGGTCGTCCCCCTTTTTAAAAAGAGCTCTGCTATCATTATATTTCTGTAACAAATGCCCATGACTGAAAAACGAAAGAAGCCAGCCGTTAGCGGCTAGCTTCTTTGTCTTTGATCCGTTTTTCCTTTCCCGAGCCGCCCGGCCCGCTTCGCTGCCTCCCTCAGCAAAAACTCGATCTGGGCGTTGACGCTGCGGAATTCGTCGTGCGCCCATTGCTCTAGTATGGTGTACAGGTCATAATCAATGCGCAAAGGGAACTGTTTTTTCTTTGTCATCGCACTCCACAACCATCAGTATAGACTGCCGGTGTTGATCACCGGCTGGGTGGCGCGCTCGGAGACGATCGCGACCATCAAGTTGTTCACCATCGCGGCCTTTCGTTCATCATCTAACTCTAAAATGTTTTCTTTGTCAAGTTGTTCAATCGCCATTTGCGCCATGGAAACCGCTCCTTCGACGATCTTTTTCCGCGCTGCCAAAATGGCGGCGGCTTGTTGGCGTTGCAACATGGCGCTCGCGATTTCCGGCGAGTAGGCCAAATGGGTGAGGCGCGCTTCCATCACTTCGACTCCGGCGACGCGCAATCGTTCCTGCAGTTCAGCGGCGAGAACATCGGAAATAATATCGGCGTTGCCGCGCAACGTAATTTCGTTGTCGTCTTCAAATGTGTCGTATGGATATTTGGTCGCGACATGGCGGATCGCAGCTTCACTTTGAATCTCGACGAATTGTTCATAATCATCAACATCAAATACAGCCTTGGCTGAATCAATGACGCGGAAAACGACAACGGCGGCAATTTCAATCGGATTGCCTTGGATATCGTTCACTTTCAGTTTGTTGCTGGTAAAATTGCGTACGCGCAGCGATACTTTCGTCCGGACCGTGAGCGGCACGGTGAAAAACAGCCCGCTGTCGCGGATCGTACCGAAATAGCGGCCGAAAAAGGTGAGCACTTTTGCTTGATTAGGCTGGACGATCGTGATGCCGGTCGCGAGCAACACAGTCATGACGAAAAACAAAAGGGCGGGCAAAAACAATTGCTGGACGAGGAGGAGAAACCCAGCGATGAGAAGCATAGCGATGCCGCCGATACCGATGAATCCATCGAGATACCAAGCTTTCTGTTCCCTCATTGATTGTCCCCCTAATTCATATCAATTTTATATTTTTATGATATCATATATTCAATAAAATGTAAATCGAGTCTTATTGTGGTTTTCAGCCATTCGCTGTTTTCCTTCATGTGTGATCTGTCGGGAAACATCCATCAAGCGCCGGGGTTTGGAAAACAACCTCACTTGCCATACCTTCTGGCCATAGGCCTTTATTCCGATAACAAGTTAGTGTGTTAAAATATGGAAAAAAACGATTGACTCCGTTTTTCTCGCCGTCATACAATAGAAAAAAAGAGCAAATGGGAGTATCGAGCATGGGAAAAGAAAAATCGGCGCGCATCGGCCGGCTGGCATTGCTGCTGGCGATGCTTGACGAAGGAGAGGAAGCCCCGGTTCTCAACCAGCTCCAGGCGCTCGCCTGGCGCTATTGTCAAGGGCGGGTCGGGGCGATGGAGCCGCAAAAAATCGTCGCGGCGATTGAGACGGCGGCGAAACGGCATGGAGTGGTTGACGGCGGCTTGTACCGTGAGATGCACGCCTTATACCATGCGATTTTAGAGGCAGTGCATGGCGTAACGAGAGGGCAGGTAGAGCTGGGAGATTTGTTGAGAACCGCTGGCCTTCGTTTCGCCGTCGTGCGCGGTATGCCGTATGAACAACCGAGCGAAGGGGAATGGATCGCCGTCGCCTTGTACGGGACGATCGGCGCTCCGGTGCGCGGGCTCGAGCACGAGGCGGCCGGGCTCGGAATCAATCATATATAGGAACGATCAATGCCTAGAGCGATGAGTCATGAGGAGGCGAACGCTGCCATATGGCAGGGCGCCTCCTTTTTTGTTTGCCCAGGCGTTCGATTGGGAAAACAAACGAAGGGAGATGGAATGATGATCGTATTGACCGGACACACTTTGACGATCGATGAGGTAAGACGTGTTGTCTATGAGCGGGAGATGGTGGCGGCCGCTGAGGAAAGCATGAGGGCTGTCGAGAAAGGCCGCGCGGCAGTGGAACAAGCGATTTCCAGTGGACGGACGATCTATGGCGTGAATACGGGCTTTGGCAAACTCGCTGATGTGCGCATTGAAGGAAGCAGCCTTGAGCAGCTGCAAATCAATCTTCTCCGCTCACACGCCTGTGCTGTCGGCGAGCCGTTTGCCGAGGAAGTGGTGCGGGCGCTGCTTCTGTTGCGGGCGAATGCTTTGTTAAAAGGGTATTCCGGCGTGCGGCCGGCGGTCATTGAGCAGCTGCTTACGTTTTTGAACGCCGGCATTCATCCGATCGTGCCCCAGCAAGGTTCCCTCGGCGCGAGCGGCGATTTGGCGCCGCTGGCTCACTTGGCGCTGGCGCTTGTCGGCGAAGGGGAAGTGATGTATCAAGGCCGGCGGATGCCTGCCGCCCAAGCGCTTTCGCAAGCCGGAATCCCACCGCTCTCCCTGAAAGAGAAGGAAGGGTTGGCTCTCATTAACGGGACGCAGGCGATGACGGCCGTCGGAATTTTGGCTTGCTTAGCGGCGGAACAGCTCGCTTACGACAGCGAGCGGATCGCCGCATTGACGGTCGAGGCGCTTTATGGCGTGACCGATGCTTTTGACGCCCGCATCCACGAAGCCCGCGGATTTCCGGAACAGGCGGAGGTGGCGGAACGAATGCGCCGTTACCTCGCTGGAAGCCAGCTTACCACAAGGCAAGGGGAGCGGCGCGTGCAAGATGCGTACTCGATCCGCTGCATCCCGCAAGTGCACGGGGCATCGCTCAGAGCGCTCCGCTATGTGAAAGAAACGCTCGAAATCGAAATGAACGCCGCCACCGACAATCCGCTCATCTTTGCGAACGGGGATGTTCTTTCCGGCGGCAACTTTCACGGCCAGCCGGTGGCGATCGCCATGGATCTGTTGAAAATCGCGGTGGCGGAGCTGGCCAACATGAGCGAGCGCCGCATCGAGCGGCTCGTGAATCCGCATTTGAACGAAGGCTTGCCGCCGTTTTTAAGCCCGCAGCCCGGTTTGCAGTCGGGAGCGATGATTATGCAATACGTCGCGGCTTCGCTCGTATCGGAAAACAAGACGCTCGCTCATCCAGCCAGCGTCGATTCGATTCCGTCGTCGGCTAACCAAGAAGATCATGTCAGCATGGGGACGACCGCCGCCCGCCATGCGTACATGATCGTGCAAAACGCAAGAAAGGTGTTGGCGATTGAGCTCATTTGTGCGTTGCAGGCTGTCGAAGCGCGCGGCATCGAGCGACTGGCTGCGTCAACGAGGCAGTTTTACCACGAGGCGCGCCGCATCGTTCCTTCCATTGTGGTAGACCGCGTGTTTTCCGATGACATCGAAGCGGTGGCGGCGTGGCTGAGAGAAAGGGCAAACCATCAACTTCTCCCCGATGAAACGAAAGCTTAGAAAAGGAAGAGGCATGGCGGGCGCAGGTGGGGGGGCGTTCAAGGAGCGGTATTTCAAAAAATGGAAGGTAGATAGACCTTGAACCGCCGCCTTGTTCCGCTAGAGATCGGGAAGCCGCCCTCGGTGAATGTGGCTTGCTTCCTTACATTTTTTTGCAAAATTTGACCGTCTTTCCTCCCAATTTCTTTCTCGTTAGGCCGAGGGCATTGGTGAGCGGTTCGAAAAGGGGGATGTCATGAAAAAGCTGTGAAAGACAGCCCTTTCCCAAGCTGAGAAACCTTGTAACATCAACGCCTCTTTTGTCAACTGAACGGATTCGGCGAGATCAGTCATTTTTCACCAGTCTCCCAAAGTTGTTCCCCTTGCAGATTTGCGGTAAGATGAGGAAGAGAGAAAAAGGAGAAAGGGTGGCTTCTGTTGACGATTTCAGCCGCGGCGTTGTTGGCCTTATGGAAGATTATTGCGATTGATATCATTTTGTCGGGGGATAATGCGGTCGTCATTGCGATGGCGACGCGGCGGCTGCCGAAAGACCAGCAAAACAAGGCGATTTTTTGGGGGACGGCCGGGGCGGTGTTGCTACGCGTTTTGTTTGCGATTGTCATCGTCTTTTTGCTCCAAATCCCGTTTATTCACTTTGCGGGCGGTTTGTTGCTTGTATGGATCGCCTATAAAGTGCTCGTTGAGCGGGAAGAAGAGGCGGGTGTACAATCGGCGGATCGATTGTTGAAGGCGATTATGACGATTATCATCGCCGATGCGGTCATGAGCTTGGACAACGTTGTCGCTGTCGCTGGGGCGGCCGAAGGGCATCTTGGCATGCTGGCGCTCGGGGTAGCCATCAGCATCCCGATCATGATTTTCGGCTCCAAAGCGATCGTCCGGGTGATGGAACAACATCGATGGATCGCGTACGTTGGGTCGGGCATTTTGGCGTGGACGGCCGGGAAGATGATCGTTGGGGACGAAGGGGTGCTCCGCTTGCTTCATCTTTCGCACGGTCCGTTCGTCTATGCCGTCGCGGCCGGTGTGACGATTTTTGTTTTGGCTGCCGGCTACATCGCGAATAAAAAAGCAGCGCGTGAAGAGGGGACGTTGATTTGAGCGGCTGGAGGTGGTGTGCTTCCATGAACATCCAACGCATTCTCGTGACGGGAAGGCTTTATGCCGAGCTTGCCGCTCTTCTTCCGGACAAGCGGCCCGATAAAGCGTTTCGCTTTGTCGCTGAAGAAGAATTGCAGGAGGCGGATTTTGCTTGGGCGGACGCGTACATCGGCTTTCGGCCGGCCGGGCCGTTTTCGCTTGCCCATTTGCGCTGGGTGCATTCGCTCGGCGCGGGGGTCGACGCGTTTTTGTGGAAGCGGGAATGGAAGCCGGACGTGCTGCTGACGCGGACGATCGGGTCATTTGGCGAGCAGATCGCCGAATATTGCCTCAGCTACTTGCTGCGCGACGCCCAATGCCATGACGTGTATGCTTGGTATCAAGAACAGCGGCAGTGGAAGCCGGTCGCCCCGAAGCGGCTTAGCGAACAGCGGATTGTCATTTACGGGACGGGCGAGATCGGCCGGCGCATTGCCGAAACGCTTCGTCTGTTTGGGGTTTCGCCCGTCGGCGTCTCGCGAAGCGGCCGAGACACGCCGCCGTTTTCGGCTGTTTACCGCCATGACGAGGCGGGGGAAGCGCTTGCTCGCGCCGATTGGGTGATCGCCGCGCTTCCGCTGACAGAGGAAACGCATCATCTCTTTGATGAGACGTTTTTTTCCTGCCTGCACAATGCGGGCTTTATCAATGTCGGCCGCGGCGCCACGGTCGAGGAGACGGCGCTTGTCGGGGCGCTGGAAAACCGAAATGTGCGCCTCGCCGTGCTCGATGTGTTCGAAGAAGAACCGCTGCCGCCGCACTCGCCGCTATGGGGTCATCCCCATGTCATCATCACTCCGCATATCGCGGCGCTCACCGCGGCCGAGGACGCCGCCCGCTCTATATTGGACACGCTTAGCCGCATCGAAGCCGGGAAGCCGCTTGCCAATGCGGTTGATGTGAGCCGGCAATATTGAACGAAAAAACGGTGCCCGACGAACAAGGGGGCACCGTTTCGCGTTGCTTACCGGTCAGTGACAATGATATACGCCGCTTTCATTGGACCGTGGACGCCGACGACCAAGTTCATTTCAATGTCGGCGGAGTTGCTCGGGCCGGTGATGAAGTTGATGCATGACGGAACGAGGGTGCCTTGTTCGATTTGCTCGTGAATGATCGCCGCCGCTTGCGTCATGCGCGGCACGACGGTGCTTTTCGGAACGATGGCGATATACGTCTTCGGCAAAAAGTGAATGGCCCGCCCTTGCCCGTTGCGGGAAAACAGCACGACCGTTCCCGATTCGGCGAGGGTGATGTCGCTAAAGGCGATGCCGACGTTCGCCTGTTCGGCGGCGTCAATGTTTTGGCGGCCGAGCGCCGGGTTCCACACGTGAACGTCCGTTTGTGCCGCCGGCCATTCCTCCTGAAGCAAGGGGGATAGGCCATACTCGGCAAAGCGCGGATCGTTTGGCACGATGACCGGTCCGCCGCCGTAGGCCGACACTTGTCGCTTCAGCACGCCCGCCAGTTCGGCGCTTGTTGTCTCGATGTAGTCCGTATGAATGAGTGTGCACTGTTGGCGAAGCGCCGCCAGCAAGTCGTCCTGGCTATAGCCGGCAAACACCGTCCATTGCGGCGCATAATCCCATTGCGGCCGGGAGACGCCGGACAGGCGGGGGCTTCTTCCGAGACGCCCGGCGATCGTTTGTAAAAATGCGTCACGGTTTTGAATCGTACCACGCGTCATGACGGATTCCCTCCTTTTTGCCGATCGCGAAACCAGTCGCGAAACCGCTCTTTGCTTGGCGCCGGAAACTCGCGGCTTTCCGTCCACGCTTTCAGCGGGCCGGGGCCTTTTCTGATGCGCCCGTCTTCGGCAAACGGGGCGAAGGCGCTTGGCGCCAACTTCGTGCCGAACCGGTACAATGACGGCGAGGCGGTCCCGAGGCGAAACGCCTTCATCGCCAACTTTTCCGCGACCGGCGCCTTTCCTTCCCGCTCGACGATGATTTGGCGATGTTTGATGAGCAGCTCATGAAGCGGAATTTTCACCGGACATGCCTCCGTACAGGCCGCGCAAAGGGAGGATGCGTACGGAAGCTCCTTGTAGTCGTCATAGCCGCCTAAGAGCGGCGACAAGACCGCGCCGATCGGGCCGGAGTAAATCGAGCCGTACGAATGGCCGCCGATGTGGCGGTATACCGGGCAGACGTTGACACAGGCCGCGCAGCGGATGCATTGCAGCACCGGCTGAAACTCCGTGCCTAAAATCGATGAGCGCCCGTTGTCGACGATGACGAGATGGAACTCTTCCGGTCCGTCAGCGTCCCCTTCGTCGCGCGGGCCGGTGAGGACGGTGATGTAGCTCGTCAATTTTTGCCCGACGGCGCTGCGTGTCAACATGCTCACAAGCACTTCCATTTCTTCAAATGTCGGAACGATCCGCTCCATGCCCATGACTGTAATTTGGGTTTTCGGCAGCGCGGTCACTAAGTCGGCGTTGCCCTCGTTTGTAACGAGCGTGATCGAACCCGATTCGGCGATGGCGAAGTTGCAGCCGGTGATGCCGATGTCAGCCGTCAAATAGTCGCGCCGCAGCGTTTCGCGGGCATGGCGGGCAAGTTCAACCGGATCGGACGATTTCGTATAGCCAAGCTTGCGGCGGAAGACGTCGCGAATTTGCTCTTTGTTTTTATGGAGCGCCGGGCCGACGATATGCGACGGCGGGTCATGATCGTCAATCTGCAAAATGTACTCGCCGAGGTCGGTTTCGACAACGTCACAGCCGATGGCTTCAAGCACCGGGTTTAAATTGATTTCCTCGGTCACCATTGATTTGGATTTGACGATTTTTTTCGCCTGTTTTTCCAAAGCGATGCGGCGGATGTAGTCGTTCGCTTCTTCGGCCGTCCGGGCGAAAAAGACGTGGCCGCCTCGGTTGGCAACGTTTTCACTAAGCTGCATTAAATAATAATCCAAGTTTTCGAGCGTATGTTTTCGGATTTGTTCAGCGAGCGAGCGCCACTCCTCCCAATGGCCAAGCTCTTCAATGACGCCAAGCCGCCGCACATAGCCGCGGTCTTGCATGCCGGCGACCGCCCCGCGCATAAAATTATTTTGCAAGTTTTCCTCGACCCGTTTCCAAAACGGCCCGTTTTCGATTTTCATCGGCATTGTCGTTCCCCTCCTTTTCGTTGCGTTGATTTAACACTTCGGCGATATGCATGACGCGAATCGGTTTGCCGAGCCGCTCGATGCGTCCGCCGATGTTTAGTAAACAGCCGCAATCGGCGCCGATCACGTAGTCGGCGTCCACTTCGTCGATATGGGCGATTTTTTCATCTACCATTTGTTCGGAAATCGGACCCATTTTGACGGAAAACGTGCCGCCAAACCCGCAACATTGATGAGCGTTCGGCAGCGGAACAAGCTCAAGCCCGTTGACATGTTCTAATAAGCGGAGCGGCGCTTCTTTGACACCAAGGAGCCTTGTCATATGACAGGACGTATGGTACGTCGCCCGTCCGGGGAGCGAGGCGCCGACATCCTCGACGTTCAGCACCTCAACGAGAAATTGGGTCAGCTCGTACGTTTTCGCCGCTAGGCGCTTCGCTTCGTCTTCCCATTCCGGATCGCCACGGAAGACGTGCGGGTATTCTTTTACCATGGCCGCGCATGAGCCGGATGGGGTGACGACATAGTCGGCATCGGCGAACGCGCGCATCATTTGTTTCATCGCCTCTTTCGCTTCTTGGACGTAGCCGCTGTTATACGCCGGCTGTCCACAGCACGTTTGCGCCTCGGGAAAATCAATCTCACAGCCGAGCCGCTCGAGCAGTTCGACGGTCGCTTTGCCGGCCTCCGTATAAAAGAGATCGATCAGGCAGGTGACAAATAACGAGACTTTCATCGGTTCTCCCTCCCGTGTACCGAGTTTAGTGAACAGGTCATCTGATGACTATATGTCTATTATAAAATGTTTTTTTCAGATTCGTAGCCCTTTTTTGAAAAAACACTCATGAATAAGTCTTGTTTCCCCCTAGCATGAAATGATGGATTAAGACGACACATTTTCACAGAAAGTTTCATGAGCAGCGTAATCTGCCCTCCACTTGGGGATGAAAATGCGCGCCAGTGCAGCATTTTCACGGAAAGTTCCATGGGCAGCGTTTTGCCCTCCACCCGTGGATGGAAAATCCGCGCCAGTCTTGCATTTTCACGGAAAGCAATAACCCATTTACTTTAACTTACCAACGGAAGAAGTCTCCCACTTCTAAACAAAGTGAAAGGGGGAGATGAATTCCGGTTAGCGTAGCTGAAAGTTGTCTTTTTTGCTATAATATAATCAGTCTTAGCCCAACAATAGTCGTTGTTCTTTATCGATTGACATAGCCGTTTTAGAAAGGAGAGAGGGTGTCCAAAAGCAATGAGACACCCTTTTCTGCTACTATATATACGCATTAATCGAATCTGTAATTCTATATCTAGTGTTTAGCTAGAGAACAGCTAGCCTTGTGAGTCAGTCCTTTCTACCCAATCAATCCTAGCTTTATTGCCTTCACAACCGCTCCGACCCGCGAATCAGCCTCGAGCTTTCGCAAAATGGAAGACACATGATGTTCCACCGTTCTGCGGCTGATATGCAGCAATTCGCTAATTTCCGCATTTGTCTTATCTTCGGAAATGAGTTGGAGAATGTTCCATTCAGTTTTTGTAAGAGGACAGTTGTAGCGGTCCAATCGATCAATTGGGAACGATTTAACCCCTAGATAAGTTTGCCGAATGGCATTGGCTAATTCAAAGACCGAATTTTCCTTAGTGACGAAGGCATAAGCGCCAGCTTCATAGGCGGCTTGAATGTATTCGTCATAACCATATCCCGATAAAATCACGACTTTGCAGGTAGGATATGTTTTGGCAATTTTTCTCGTCCATTCAATCCCATTATCATTTTTCATCCTTATATCCATGACAATGACATTGGGGTTATGTTTTTTGATTTCTGTCTCTAAAAGTGCGGGATCACAAACGGTATTGACGACCTCCAAATCGATTTCATTTTCTAACAATTGTTGAATTCCATGCATGACCAACAAATGGTCATCTACTAATAATATTTTGATTTTCATTGACCCCACCTTCTTCAACTGTAATTGGCAAAGAAACGGAAATGCAAGTTCCAGCCCCCAGCTCTGAATGTATTGTCAGTGTACCTTTTAACTGATGAACCCGTTTTTGAATTGTAATTAAACCTAAGTGATTTGTCTGTGATAATTCTAATAAATGATCCGGCACCTTAAATCCGACGCCGTAATCTTTGACTTGTATACTTAGAAACTGTTGTGTTTCTTCAACAGTTACAACAATCTTTCTTGACGAAGAATGTTTGATGGCGTTATAAACTAATTCTTTAATGATCCGAAATGCTTGGATTGAGAGAAACGGCGGAATGATTTTTAGGTTCGCAATATAATTGACTTCAACAATCACGTTATAGTTCATCTCGCATGTTCGCCTTAATGAAGAGAGGCTTTGTTTAAGCCCTAAATCCTCCACCATAACAGGATACAGCTCATGGCACATCTCTCTGACTTCAAAAATATCACGTTGAAGTAGCCCTTTAATGTCATCGAACAATCTTTTATCTATATTTTTCTTTTGAATAAGCCATTCAAGCTTATTGAGAAGAAGAATTAAGTGTTGCAGTACCTCGTCATGGAGGAAAATTGACAGTTTCCTTTTTTCTTCTTCATGTTCATGAAGAAGGAGCCAGTGGGATTGCTCGGACATCCATGATTCTTCTATTGTTTTCTTTAGTTGGTTCTCAATCTGTTGTAACGTTTTTGAGCTGGCGAATAATTCTATGGCGTCCATTTGGATTTTTTTCATTAGTTTTTGTTCTTCTTTGTCAAAAACCGTCGCGTTTGTTTTTTCTCCAATCATCATCCAGCCGATTAATGCATCGTCTATATTCATAGGATAGAAAAAGACGCTCTTTTCATTCATAGTCATTTTGTAAAAATGGCTGCTTTGACAAGCATAAGATAATAATTCACTATCGTGAAAATGACGGAACATTCCTGTTTTATGCAATACAGTAGGGCTGTGATCATGTTTCCACACGATGCATACTCCACTCACATCGATCGTTTTGTGTATTAAATCAGCAATGAGCTTAGCACAATATTCTAAATGTTTTCCGTTTAGCAACTCTTGAAGAATGGCGAGTTTTTCTTTTTGAATTTCCTCTTGTTTTCCATGCCATTTCCTCATTTGCAGCGGTTCGAGCCCTTTGTCGATTAGATCATAGACAATAAAAAGGCAAATGAGCAATGTGTTGATTAAGATGCCGAGCTTAAAGTGTATATCGTAAAATAGCGACAATAATAGATTAAATATTGCTAAACAACAACCAATCATGAATAGACGGACCATCATTTTCTCTAATATTTCGCGAAAATCGATAATTTCCTGCCGGGTTAACAAATATGACAACGTCAGTGGAAACATGACTATACTGCCAAGGCTATAATGAAAAGGAGCGCCGGGCAGGGAAAAAAACGCATTTGGAATCAAGTTAAGAATAACAACGGGCGCAAACGATATAATGATGCTGCCAATTAAAAGATATATTTGATTTTTTATCTTATTCGAATTGGAACGAAGGTGTAAATAAAATAGGACTACGCAACCTAGCAGTGCTAGAATAATATTGGCTACAATACATGGACGAATGATTGTGCTAATGATGACACGATGATGAATACCAATGAATAGATAACTGATCGTTATAAAGATGGCCGTATATAACGTGAGAATGCGCACTTGGCGAAAAAAGTTCGGTTTTGCAGACGAAGGAAAATGCTCAAAAAATTTTAAAAGGATGTAAGGAGCAAATGAAATAAAAACGACCTCCAATTCTCTTGCTGGCTTTATATTTTCGCTGGAAGGGATTGACAGGGCGAGGGCCATTCCACTAATAAACATAAGAGCCAAAAAATACTGAATGACAATCGAATTAGGTTTTTGCACATAACTGTAAATGCCAGCCAATAAAAAGATCATTCCTATAAATATTGGAAAATAACGTTGCGGCGAAACATGTTCATTGTACATTTTTAGTAAAAAATAACAAATAACGAAAATGGAAATAAGGATTAGGCTAAAAGGAAGAACTTTTTTATTCATTCTATCCCTAACTTTCTAAATATCTTTTTAAGCGGGCTATTTGAATCTGCTTGTCGGGAAAATGAGTAGCTATTTGACGAAACGCCTTATCCATATAAATTTTCGAGAGAATCAAGCAGTAGTCGATCGCCCCTGTTTTTTGAATGTAGTTTCTAATCTCCTTAATTAATTGAGAATTATTATTAGCTTCTTTTAGCTGGCCAAGCTTCCTTACTAACCATCCATTATCTTTTTTAGAGCTATATTCGATGGCTTTAATGAACGGGAGTGTCGCTTTTTTATTAGTGAGATCGCTTTTGTCGTCTGACATAATATCCCGAGCATCATTTTTCAATTGGCCAGCGATACCGATATCCATTGCGATCGTTTCCCATATATGTCTATTGGGCATATCACTGAGTTCACAAACTAATTTGACTAATGAGGATGATTTTTGTTTAATAATCGAAAAATAGTCTTCTTCTGTCGGAATACATTCAGAAATAATAAAATGTAAGTCTTTCCATTGTCCATTGCAAGCATTTTGTAGTTCAGAAATAATAATCGAAAGTTTTTCTTGTATATCTTCTTTAGAATTATGAAGAATAAGCCGAAACGCTTCCATCATAAGCGCGTTAGCGATCGTAACTGCTTCCCCAGTTGTTAACTGACTTACAACTTGATCACTTTGGTCATGGTCGGAAATTTCATCAAAAATGTCTGTTGCTAGAATGAGAAGTTCAATAGCAGCAGCATGACTAATAATAGACTGTATACAAGTGTCGTCTTTTAAATGGAAGGTGGATACTTGCGCATAAAATTCCCCCCAGGAAAAATGTGTTTCATTAGTGCTCAATATTTTCCCCTTGCCGTGCAGCAGATGAAAAATATATTGAATGATTTCTTTTTCTAGCATACAGCTAGTCAACAAGTGATTTTGTAAAAAAGCTCTGATAGTGCTTTTTTCAATCCTGTTCATCTAATCTTACACCCAAAGATTTCCTTCTTTTTTTGAGCTGTCCTGAAGATATGCTGCAAGTGCTGAGAATTCTTGTGGACTTAAGCGTTCCTTTGCGAGCGCAAGTTCCGTTGCTCCAATGCCATCTTTCTCAAGAAGTTCTTGAAGGACATCCCATAAATTTTGATTCATAAACAAAGCCCCCCTCAATAAATGATTATGGTTCATCAAAATTTTACACTATATTACAACTTCTGTCATGATTTTCTCTAAAAATAGGTATTTTCCGCAATCAAAATTGTGGAAAATACGGATGTTTTTTGCGGAGATTCTTGATACATTTTGATTGTAAGTCGATCGACTTTACAGGTTGTAATCGTATAAGTTAAGAAACGGAATTTATGTTGTTTGCAAGGAGATGTGGCTATGATTCTAATAGAAAACAAACTTACTCAATTATTTATATTATTGTTTGCCGGGATAAGCATCGGAGGGTTGTACTTTTTTATGTTAACTTTCCTTCCAGTTGCAGATTTAGCAAAGGAATTCGGAGTCCCGGCATGGGCAGCTGCTTGGATTCTAACGGCACTTGATGCTAGTACCACTGTAACGGCAATTGTGTCTTTTCTTACGGCTTTAGGTACTGGTGGATTGAGCCTAATAGCAGCGGCTGGTACTATGGGTATTAAAAAATATTTGAAAGAGGAGTTAGAAAAGAGAGGAAAACAAGCTTTTATTGCTTGGTAATCAACATGGAAGTACAGTGTGTTAAATGATGTATACAATTTTGTGTAAAGCATTTTGCTAGAACAAAAGAAAAAAGGTAGGGTATTCTCTGATTGGACCAAAAATCTTAGAGAAAGGAGAACCCTACCTATGTCTAAAAGTATACCGAATGTAGACTGGGCAAATCAACTGGAAAATACCATTCGTCAGTTTGTAAAAGAAAAATGAGAACTGATCATGCGGGAAGAAATCAAACATTTCGTCGAAATCGAACAGGCTGGAACGCCAAACATGAGAAACGGCTACGATCAGCGAAATCTAGATACGCAATACGGCCGGATTGAGGGTCTTTTGGTGCCAAGAGACCGAAACGGAGAATTTCAAACACAGGTTTGCCCCTTATCAACGCCACACCGGCTGGCTGGAGGAAGCCATCATTCGGATGTATCAAAGTGGCGTGAGTATACGGGAAATTGGCAAATTTATCGAACGAATTCTAGGAAATGCTTATTCTCCAGCGACGATCAGCCGTATTACCGATGTCGTGAAAGAAGACATCGAGAAATGGCACCATCGTCCACTATCCAAACGTTATTCGGTCTTATATTTGGACGGCTTGTACGTGAAACTTCACCGGGATACGGTGGAGAAAGAAGTTATTTATGTGGTACTGGGGGTGAACGAAGAAGGATATCGTGAAATTCTTGATTTCTTCGTAGGAGGACAAGAAAGCGCCTATGTATGGCAGGAGATTCTCCAACAGCTCTACCAAAGAGGCGTCAAGGAAGTGCTTCTTGGCGTCTTCGATGGCCTTCCGGGGCTGGAGGAAGCCTTTAAGGCGGTGTATCCGAAAGCCGATGTGCAGCGTTGTGTCGTTCATAAAGTCCGTAATACTCTTAATCGTGTTCGGAAAAAAGATCAATTTAAAGTGGCAGAGGATCTCAAACTGATTTATCGTGCGCCGAATAAGGAGATGGCGTTCCAGATGTTTCAACAGTTTGAGTCGAAATGGTTCGGTAAGTACCCGAGAGAAGTTCAATCTTGGGCCAACGAGTTGGATGTCCTCCTAACATTTATGGATGATCCAAGCAGTATTCGAAGTGTGATTTACACGACGAATGCCATCGAACGAACGATCAAGGAGATTCGGAAACGTCTCAAGCCGATGAACCGTTTGAGCAGTTTAGAAGCCGCGGAAAAAGTCGTGTATTTGACCATTCAAGATTTTAATGAGAAATGGGCAGGACGAACGTTGCGAGGATTTGCCGAAGCACAGCAAGCGCTTCAACGAATGTTTGAAGAACATTTCCAGAAAAGTGTTCACTCTTATTTAGCGAAAACTGTTCAATTTTTCTCGTCGGTTACACAGTGGAGGGGGCAATGTATTTGTCTCCTTTTCCAATATATTACTTAAATAACTAGGGGTTATAAAATATGTCTATTTTCAGGCTCATTATACTTTTGATTAATGTGCGAATAAAGCAGCAGTATTCTTTAATTAGTAAATATAGACCGATTTTAAATAAATTAAAACCGACAAGCATTTTTACATTATCTCTTTTATCTCGAATTATTTTGTCAATTATAGGTTTATTTGCACTCATTATTTATTTTTATAATGAAAAATATTCATTTTATTGGGAATGTACTTTAATCATGGTTTTTATAGGAATGCATTTTTTTAATGGTTTAATCAGTTACCGAAGAACTCATACTCCAATTTTGGTTTCACTATTTACTATGGCACCAAGAAATGCAAGGACTATTCATAATATACTTCTTATAGAAGAGATATTGTGGTTAGCTCTTAACCAATGCGGCTTTTATTTAGCAGTTTTTATATTTTTCCTTTATATAAATAAATTTCAATGGATCAGCAGTAGCTTGGCCTATATACTATTAGTCCTTGTTTCAATACTTCTGTTTATAATTTCAAATAAACTCTTCGGGATGTACGTAAGGAACAAGATCATTAATCCTATTGGTATTTTTCGTTTTTTTGCTTATTTCATGAGCATTGTAATTTGTTTTTTATTGGGGTTCTGTTTAGTGAAGTTTATGCTATTTCCTTTGATAGCAACAGTTAAAGAGAATATCGATAGTTATAATGATATTCTTAATGATAATGTTTGGAACAATATCATTTCAATTTTAGAAGAACAGTGGTTAACCTCTATAATTGGATTTATTCGTACTATGTATTCATTTGTTTTGTTTAATTTTATATGCTACCAGTTCAAAAATTTTAACTACTGGGGGGCTTTGTCTTTATTCTTTTCCGGTTTTTTTATCTATATAGTATTGTTTTTTACGAATCCTAAATTTATTGATGAAAATCAAAACAATAATTTATACAAATGTCGGGACTTTCTGCATTTTTACTGTATATTTCTAAGAAAATTAAATTATTTAATATTTAAAAATGATGCTCTCACAAATAAAGAAGTTCTATTGCTTGAAAGAAATAGATGGATAGTATCTCCCGTTGCCTTTTCTTTAATTTTTATCACATTAGAGTCTAGCTTTTATTTTGGCTTTATCTTTTCGTTAATTAATTTAGTGAAATCCACTGATACCAAATTATTACTAATATTCACATTAAATTTGCTCATTTTAACTAATCATTGTTTTGAACTACGTGAAGAGTTTCCGGTATTATTTTTGCTCAGTGCGGAAAAGAATAATATTAATTTGTTTAAGATATCTGCAAGATCTATTAAAGATTTATATATAGCCAAAAAAAGACTGATGCAATTAATTTTATTTATACCTTTTCTTATTGTGCTCATAGTTAATTCAATTTTATATATTCGCGGTCATATTTATTCTTTAGGTTACTTAGTTATTTTAATTGCGTTAGTTAATGCATATTGGATCACGCCTTTGTTTCAATTGTATATGTCTCCTATGTTTGCAAAATTTAATTATACAAATGTAATTGAAGTGGGTAAAACTGAAGAAGAAGCAAAGCTGTATTTAAGGGCACAGGGTCTCCCGCGCAAGTTCATTTTATTACCTTTTTTAGTTATTTTATATATGAATTTATTTATTAGTTTCCCTAATGTACTAACAAAATGGTTGTTAGTTATTTTTTTCCTCTATTTTATGTCCAGTAGCTTAATTTTTGCTTATATTGCACAAAAAGTTATTCAAAAAGGAATATCGAAAATTGAAAAGGAAGTAATTGAATAAGATGTTGCAAGGGATTATTAAACGTTGGAAAAGAGTTATGTTACTATGTATTTTAATATTTTCGGTTAGTGTACTTATAGGAATAGTAGCAGGTTTTTTGGGAGATTATAGTACATTTAGGCCTAAAGAAGCTGAAATGCTTGATATTTTTGTTAATAATACAAAAATATGTATATTTATTATTGTATCGGGATTGTTAACCGGAGGTGTTTTATCATCAATCGTATTAATTATAAATGGATACATAATTGGTATTGTAATATACGGGGCAATTGCGGATTACGGATTTCTGCCGATACTAACAGGACTAATGCCCCATTTTTTTATAGAATTAGCTGCTATAGTTTCCTGCGCTACAGTAGGATTTATGTCAAGTATATCTTTCTTAATGTGTATAGGAAAATGGAGTAAGCTTCCTCTTCCTCGACTCATTAAAGATGGAACTATTCTAATTTTGATAGCTATTTTATTGTTGTTATTCGCGAGTTGGGTAGAAAGTAACATAAGTAAAGTGGTTCTCTAGAATCTCTGTGACTTAAATACAAATAATACAAAGGGGGTATGGCATGAAGATGACTATTTGGTTGAACCCTAGTCTCTTTTTTATTAAAAAGAATGTTACACCCAATAAACTTTTATTTTTTAACTTATTTGTTTTACTATTTGCAATGATGTTTTTAGAGCTATGGGTGGCAAATGTACTAGATATACACCAACCAAAAAAGATTATTGGATTTTTTCTCGTAGCTACATTCATAACTATCCCATTTTACTATATTATTAATTTTATTTTCTCAGTTCTGTTAGGTATTATTTTGGTTATTTTAAAAAAAGATTTTTCAGTTTTGAGATTGTATACTGTTGTATTAAGTGCTAATTCCTTTATTTTTCTATTTAATGCAGCTACTCTTTATATAATTTGGATTAACAATGCACCACAGTTATTTTACACTTTAACAATAACTTTATTATTAATTGTGAATATACTATATATACGAATTTTATATTTTGGACTAGTTAATTACGTAGGGGTTACCAAAAAAATCAGTTTTATCATTGCAGCTATTATTCTCTTTATTACGTTTTCTACTACTAGTTACGGGGTTGTTCATTATGCAAGCTAAGTTAGTTGTGAAAAACTTAACATTTTCATATGATAAAAACAATATCATTAGCAACTTATCTCTAACTATAAAATCAAAAGATAGAGTATGTATTATAGGCGATAATGGCAGCGGTAAATCTACACTTTTAAAAATATTGAGTGGGATAATTCATACAGACTGTAGTATTTATTTTGAAGGTAAACCTCTGTCTAACTTATTGGAATATAAAAAAAGGATCGCTTATATTCCTGATAAACCGTATCTTTATGATTTAATGACGGGAAAGGAAAATTTGAAACTTATAGAAAATTTATGGGACATAAAAGATAAAGATAATTATTGGAAGAAGGTGTATGATTTATGTGAAGTATTTAATATGAGTTCCTATTTAAACGAATTGGTTCAGAATTATTCCCTTGGTATGAAGCATAAATTGTTTTTTATTGCAATGTTTGCAAGGGAGACGGGGTTGATGTTTCTTGATGAACCATTTACGGCTTTAGATCAAAAATCTCAAAACATCGCAATAAATTTACTAAAAACATATAGTCAAAATGGGGGAGCAATTTTATTTGTTAGTCACTTAAAAGAATTACAATATGAACTAGCAACAAGATTTTATGAAATGTCAAATGGAAAACTAAAGGAGCTAGAGCAATGAGAACAATGTATTTTATCATATTAATTCTTTCTGTTATTACAATTGTATACTTATTTACAATGGGATATACGAATCAGATGTCAGGAAAGATTATCGTGGCAATTGCAGTTGGTTTTCTATCTTCATCGCTTTTAAACATTTTTAAAAAGGAAAAATCCAATAAGATATAAAGCTTCGGATAAAGCATATTGCATATCACTAGGTTTCAGGAAAGAGGCAGGGTATAGTGTCTCAACGAGTACTCTGCCTGTATTTGTTTTCAGATACTTCAATAACCTATTGTTCTTGATACCCGATCATGGGTTCGAATCTCCACGATCCGAACCAGCAAAAGAGCGAGCCAGCTGAGCAGCACGTGCGCCCGAATGCGATCTTCCAAGCGATGATACATAGGCCGCCATTCCAATGTGGACTTCAATGTCCGGAAGGCCTGCTCGATATCCACCAATTGCTTATATCCAAGCGCGATATCTTCGGTCTCACATTTCGCACCCTAACAGGGTAGAAAGAAAGGATTTTTTATTTCGTTTTTTAGAATAACATTTCGACCAACACAATGAGCGATGGCAATCCTTTTTTTACCATATCTAGTCGTTCCGTATGACCCGAGTTCGACAGTTTTGAGGTCATTTTAGGCAAATGAAAATGGCCAAAATGCTGTTATATCAAGGGTTTCACCACGCCTCCCCTAGAAAAAAACGTCGAATTTAATAGGCACACGATTTATTAATTTTCCCTTTTAAAAATAAAGTTTATAATTTATAATATAGGCATGTACATACGACGAGTTACACGCAAAAACAAAGATGGAACAACCGTGGCGTATCTCCAGCTTGCTCACAACGAATGGGATCCGAAGGCCAAATATGCGAAAGCGAAGGTGATTTATTCGTTCGGGCGCGAAGACGAAGTGGATCGCGCTGTCTTGGAGCGTCTGGCCAAAAGCATTTCGCGATTCCTTTCTCCTGAGCAGGCTTGGGAAGTCGAAACGTTGACAGGAGAAGCTTCCGATGACTTTCAATTCCAGTCATGCAAACACCTCGGCGGCGTCTGGCTCTTGGATCAGCTCTGGAGACAACTGGGGTTGGGAGAGATTCTCCACTCCTTGTTTACCTCCCGACATCACCAGATTTCGCTGGAACGGCTGATTTTTGCCATGGTGGCGAATCGCGCCCTTCATCCGTCAAGCAAGTTGGCGATGGAGGAGTGGGTGGAGAAAGACGTGTATATCCCTCACCTTCCTCAAGCCGCCAGCCACCAGTTGTACCGGGCGATGGATGAACTGCTGGCCGTGCAGCCGGAATTGGAACGTCAAGTGTTCCATGCTGTGGCCGATTTATTGAATTTGGAAGTCGACTTGATTTACTTCGATACGACTTCGTCGTACTTCGAAGTGGATCCCTCTGAAACACCGGAAGGAGAATCGCTTCGAAAACAAGGATTCTCGAAAGACAAACGCCCAGACTTGGTTCAAATCGTCATTGGGCTGGCTGTCACCCGGGAAGGAATCCCGATTCGCGCTTGGGTATGGCCTGGCAATACGATGGACATGACGGTCATCAAACAGGTGAAACAAGACTTGATTGGCTGGAAGCTTGGACGTGTGATCAGCGTCATGGACCGCGGCTTTTCCTCTGAAGAGAATTTGCGAATCTTGCAACAGGCCGGCGGACACTACATTGTCGGCGAAAAAATGCGATCCGGCAAAGCCGCCGTCGAAGAGGCCTTAAGCCGTCGCGGACGTTATCATGAAGTGGACGAGAATTTGCACATCAAAGAAATCATCGTCGGCGACGGAGAAGCGCGTCAGCGCTATGTTCTCGTGTACAATCCCAGCGAAGCCGAACGCCAACGCAAGGAGCGAGAAAAGCTGCTCGAATCGCTGAAAGAGGAGTTAAAAGGGCTTCGCCAACTCCCAAACGAAGCCCATCATAAGGCGACCTGCCGGTTGCGTTCCCATCCGTCCTACGGAAAATACTTGCGCCAGTTGAAGGACGGAACCCTTCGCATCGACAAGCAAGCGGTTCGTGACGCGGAAAAGTACGACGGCAAATATCTCATCCGGACATCCGATGACACCTTGTCTGCCGAAGATGTCGCCATCGGGTATAAGCAGCTGGTGGATATTGAGCAGGCCTTCCGAACATTGAAGTCTACATTGGAATTGCGGCCTATGTATCATCGCTTGGAAGACCGCATTCGGGCACATGTGCTGCTCAGTTGGCTTGCTCTCTTGTTAGTTCGGATCGTGGAGATTCGAACCCATGAATCGTGGCCGAACGTAAGGGACGAATGCGAACGTCTCATGCTTGGACATTTTTCTTCAAAAAACGGTGACCTTTATCAACGAACCGAACTGACGGCCAAACAGGCTCAATTCTTTGCGGCTCTAGGGCTGGAGCCTCCTCCGAAGATTCTAGGCATTCATCCTCGCACCTAGATACACGCCCAAAGTATGCCCAAATGCCTCTCGTCCCTTTGGTATCAAGGGATGAGAGGCATTTTGTTTGCCTAGTGACTGTCGAACTCGGGTATGACGTTACACGTAAATGCTCTCATCCATGCCCAATCCCTGCAGGATCCTTCGCTGATCAGGGGTGAGCGGTTTCCCTAACGCGCGTTGGATGTGCCCATCCGGCAACTCCAGTAGGACGACTTTCACATACCGGAACAACTGAAAAATCGCCTGCCCGGTGGGTCGGGTCAGTTTCCGGCCTCCCGCGCCCTTTAATGGGCGTTCCGGGGTGATGAACTGACGCACCCGGCGCTGGAAGACGCGGTAAATGGCCAAGGCCAACAGAAACAAATAGCCCAATACCGCGACCCGTTCTGGTTTTTTGACGTAAATCTCATCCGTAAAGAACGGGTCTTTCAAGAAAGAGAAGTTCATCTCCACGGAGATTTGGCCTTTATACAACTTCAAGATCTCTTTTGCCTCCATCGGTTGACCCTTCCATTCCTTCGGAACGGTCGTAACGAGGACAAACCGGGACGCTTTCCGTCTCGCCTGTTCCCAAGCGTTTGGGTCGAATTCGACGTCAAGGCGCACAAGATACAGCGTCTCCATCTCGGGTTCCGCCCCTTTTTTCGGTCGTCCGCGCCGTTTTTTCGGGCGAACGATCTCTTCGACCACGGCTTCCACCCGATGAAACTGGGGGCGAAGGGACGCCTTGAGGGAGGCCAAGGCTTGTTCGGCGTCTGCCCGACAAGAGAAGGGGTGGCGTTCCCAACGGGCTTGTTCCTCGCGAAGAAGCTCCGCTTCTTTGGTCCGCTCTTTGTCGAGCGTCTTTCCTTTTCGCTGGTCGAGCGAGCTCGATTCGACGACGATCAGCCGAAACGGATGGCTTTCATAAGTCGAGGCCGTTTCCCATACCCGATACGTGGCACCGTTTTTCTCCGCCAGCGTAAAGGGGTCGCTCCACGGGATATGAGGCGAATCGGCCTCCGCCAATGCCTGTTTCACGATCCGAAGCGACGAAGGGCCCCGCGTGATCAAAAAGGCATTGGCAGCCTTCGTTTGCGTCAGTGTGTCTTTCGTCATCGCAGCGGAATCCGCCACGTAAATCCATTCGTCTTGGATCTTGGCTTGCTTCAGCTGTTCATGGACACGGGAGAGCACCTCGGGATTCCACGTTTTGTCCGGCACGTTGCCGTCGTGCACATCGCCGTAAAACGGGATGCCGTCTTCGTTGCCGATCAGCCCGAAACCGATTGGTTTTTGCCAACGATGGTGCCGGTTGTAGCCATGCGTGATCTGCAGGGCCTCTGACGAGACCGATTCATACGCGCCGTAAACGGTCTTGTCCGTCGTATCGGCGTGGAAGACGCGAAGAGAGAGGCCTTCTTTCTTGTAGATCTGCACGAGGCAAGACGAAAGGACTTGATGGATATTCGCCTCATACAGTCGATCCAAATGACGCGCGATGGCATCGTCGTTGAACCAAGACGGCTCCAGCCCTGGCCGAACCAGCTTCGGCAAATCGATGTCATGCACCCATTGTTCCAAATGAACGAGCGCTTGCCGGCCGCTCAAGATATCCAGAACGATTAGCTTGACGATATCGCTGGCTCGAGTTTGGCATTGCGGATTCACGGGAACGAGATGATCAATCAACTGAGGAAGGTCAAGATCTTTGAACAGGGCGCTTATTATATTCAAATAAGAACTTTCATAAATGGCCCGAATTCGAACGTCCATGATGGGCAAACTCCTTTGCTTTCCTTGTGTTTCAAGGTTTTATTCGACAGGAAGATAAAAAAATCCTCCCGATTTTTGTCGAGAGGGTGCGAAATGTGAGTCGTATGTACATGCCTAAACGTATAAAATTTATGTTTAAAAGGAAAAATTAATAAATCGTGTGCCTATGAAATTCGGCGTTTTTTTTCTAGGATCCACATCACGAAACCCTTGATATAACAGCATTTTGGCCATTTTCGTTTGCCTAAAATGACCTCAAAACTGTCGAACTCGGGTATATTCTGCATGGATTTCATTGGATAATCAACGCGCGGATAAAATGATCTGTCATTACCCGTTATACGAATAAGCCTCTAGAAGGTTGGTGAAAAACCGTTGTTTGCCTTGATCGATGATGGAACGCGTGAACATAGAAGCTGATGCAATCAGTTTTTCTACTTGAGAAACGATTCTGAGAAGCGGTTGCGCGAGTAAATCACCGGCCCCCTAGGGTGTTCCTCAAAGTTCTCCCTTATATGACAAAACGATTGAAAAATAGGTATTTTCCGTAATCAAAATTGTGGAAAATACGGATGTTTGTTATTTCAAGTTGTCTTAAAATGTAGAACGTAGGCTAGAACGCATCCTTGATAGGAGGATGAAAATATGGCAACTCTAATTAGAAAAATTGCCGAATATTTAATTCGAAATTGGCCTAAGCTCAGCGATTGGATCAAAAAGGCGATTATCGCTGTTGCGGGTAGCGCGATTGTAAATGCAATTGCCCAAGGTCTTAGTGCGCTTATTGATTACCTTTCAGGGTTATCGTCTACTGTTATTGAGGCTATCGCAAAATTATTAGGTTTCTAATTAGCACGGTAGCCTGTGGCTATAAAGTAGCCTGTGGCTATAAAAATAAAAATGGCTACAAAGGGGGCCCTCTAAATCCCTTTGCAGCCATTCGAGCTGATTTGTCTAGAACACATTATTAACAATAAAAAAGATGCGTTCTAGCCTATTTTCATTAAATAAATTATAACGAGGTTTTAGTTATATGTCAATGGGTTCCAATGTATTATATGTAAGGGATTTTACAAAGATGATAAATCACAAAGTTATTTTAAAGGATTGCAATATGGCGATCGCAAGAGGAGAAATATGCTGTCTGTTCGGAAAGAACGGAACAGGAAAAAGTTTATTTTTACATTGCATATTAGGGTACACAAATTTTGAATCGGGATTAGTTAAGATTAACGGATATGATATAACGAAAAGAATCCAAATTAGAAGGCACAGTGGATTTGTGCCAACGGATGACTATTCTTTTTGTGAGCTTTTAACCCCTAATGAGTATTTTTCATTTATAAAAGGTGTTTTTTCTTTATCTGAAAAAGAGACGAGCAGAAAAATTGAACATCTATCAGAGAAATTATCTGTAAAGCTTTACTTAGATGAACTAATCGGAAATTTATCTTTTGGGACAAGAAAAAAAATTGTACTTATGGGTATTTTATTATATGATCCAGTTTTGTTAGTTTGTGACGAGATTTTTGAGGGGTTGGATGCACCGTCAGTCCAAGCGGTTAGGGAGATATTTTTAGAGAAGAAAAAGAGGGGTCACTCTATTTTGTTTACAAGCCATTTATACCAAGAGGCTATTGCGGTATCGGATAGGTGCTATCAAATCATTAATAGAACAATTAAAGAGGACGATTATTTATAAAAGGGAGTCTAGAATAACATGCTCATTAAACAATATTTTATGATTTATACAAAGCTAGTAGAAGGGCATGTTAACAAATTGCTATCTTGGGGAACTGCTGCTCTTTTTGGAGGAGTATTGGCTGTTTTGCTGCATATGTTTCAAGTTGATATTGTACTGAAGATAGTCCCATTAGCCATTTTCCTTCTACACATAATTTCCATATTTATGAACGGAAATCAAAGAGAAAGTATTGAAGCATTATTTGTTTTTTTAAAAAAAACACCTATACACCCATTTAAAATAGTTATCTTAAATGGATTATGCAAACTATTTAACCGGGATAAAATGAGATTCTATTTTTTAAATTTTATTGTCCTAGTTATAATTCAAACTCCATTGTTACTTATGGCCCTTTATTTTTTTCGGATTCTTTCTCTAATATTCGTGTCTCAAGTGATAGAGTATATATCCTATTTAGTTAAAAGAAGGTATTTTTGGCGTTTTTTAATCCCGATAATTTTTCTGGTTGTTTTGTTTTTCACGGAAAATGAGAAGCCATATTTTTTTAATTTCCATTATTATGCGGTTTGCTTTTCTCAAACAAGACTATATGATTCTATAATCTTATTAAGTGTTGCTATATCATTGGTGGCAGCACCTGTCTTTGTTAATAAATTATTAATCGTCAAGAAGCCAGATCTTCCTATAGGCATTAGGAGATTGAGCAATGTTATCTCCCGACTGAGTTATATAGCAGTATTTAATCCGCAGTTACAAAATATCATAAAAACGAGCATAAAGATATATATAAGGGATCAATCTGTATTATTAAAATATTGGACTATTACGGTTTTATCAATCGTATATTCTTGGGGGAGCTATGTTGTACAAGGAGCCAATGACGAAATTTCTAGCTTTTACTTAGTATTTATGATGAGTTGTTATTTTTTTTATGAGGTTAGAATGTTAGGATTGTTCCGTTCCAACAGCATTGTTGATCATTTTCCTGTACCAAATCAGCAGAAGATAATGTCCGATGATTTTGTGGCAGGATGTTTCAATATTTTGTTTAGCTGGTTTGCATTAGTTGTCTACTGTATTTTTTGTGAAGTCCATCTTTCGCTTATGTTCACCAATATGATAATATCTATTTTTTTGTATAGTATCAGCCTTTATTTTAAAGCACAAAAATCTCCGACGAAGAAATATGTAATATTTTCCTCTGTAAAGTATATCATTTTGAGCCTATTTGTAGGGCTTATATTGTTGCGCGCGGGAACATTGCTGAGCATTTTAGCGTTGGTAGTCTTCGGTATTTTTACGTATTACAAAATATACAGGGAAGGAATGGAGTAACATGAGATATCTTCTATTGGCTGCCGCCGTTGTTGCCTATTTTATTTATCGCAACCAATCGCCGTACAATTTTATATTGATCGCTATTGTTGCAGTACTTTTCGTTTCTGCGCTTAGTTCGAAAAAGAGAACAAAGTAGGTGATGATTCATGCGAGCCATTATTGAAAAAGAATTTAAAAGCTTATTTAAAAGTTTTAAATCGATTGCTGTGATTTTGTTTTTTCTGATTGTGAGTTTTGCCTCGTCTAAATTTTTCAGCAATAACTTAGAATTATTGCAACAAGATCAAGGTGAATCCGTGTATGCCTCCAGCATTCGTGCACTTGTGATGTTTTTTGGGTCTCTCTTTGTCTTATCGTTATCTCATGATGTGATAAATCGGGAAGTGGAAAATCAGACAATCCGTTTTTTAGTTACAAAGTCTTCAAGAAATGCCATTGTAATTGGAAAGTTTCTTGGGGTTTTTTTGTTTTGGTTCGTCTGTGTTCTAAGTTCATTTACTGTCATTGCTTTGTTTGCGGGACAACTATTTGTTTTTGATTTTCTGAAAATGATCTGTTTTCTTGCCTACGCTATCGGTGTGACGATATTACTTTCATTGGTGGTAAAAAAGCCATCCCATACTACATTCATTGCTATTTTATTAGGGATTGCTATACCGGTGTTAGGGATATGGTCTATCACATCTAAGCAATTTGTTTTAAAAATTGTTAAATATGTGTTGCCTTATTACTACATTATGAAAGGAAGCTATTATACTTTTGTTCCTGCTTGTTTCGCGGCGCTTATGCTGCTAATCGCCTTGGCGGTATTTAAAAGGAGAGATTTGTAATGAAAATGATACAAGTACATAACCTAAAAAAGAAATTTAAAGATCATTATGTCGTTAAAGGGGTTACTTTTGATGTAGAAAAGGGCGAAATTTTCGGCTTTTTAGGCAAAAACGGCGCAGGAAAAACAACGACCATTAATATGCTCACAGGAATTACGCTCCCTAGCGAAGGGAGTTTTGTGATTGGCGGGAAAACGAACAAGGAAATGAACGAGATTAAGAAGATGATCGGTGTTATGCCTGATGCGGCAAACTATTATTATGATTTAACAGCTTTAGAACATCTAACATTTTTTGCGAAATTGAAAAACGTGAAACTAAAAAAGGTTGATGCGTTGACTATATTAGATAGTGTAGGATTGAAAGGGCATGAGAAGAAAAAGGTCGGCAGTTACTCATTTGGAATGAAAAAGAAGCTTGGGATTGCCCAGGCGATCATAGGAACACCGTCAGTTGTATTTCTCGATGAGCCGACTTCCGGTCTGGACCCGGAATCGGCTGCCGAAATTCAGCAACTTATTCAGCAACTTGCTTCTAATGATATGACGATTTTTCTAACATCACATAATCTTTCTGAAGTAGAAAAAATATGCGATACGATTGCGATTATGGAAGACGGGGTCATTTCGAAAATTGGGACGATGGAACAGTTAAGAGGGATGCATAAACGAGCGATTCAGTTGTTGATAAAAATAAAAAAAGAACATCATTCTATTGCGCACTCGTTAAAACGTGATGTCGGCGATTTTATTTCCAATGTGCAAACATCGGGTGACTATTTATGCTGTGATCTTTGGCGGGAGTCAGACATTCCAAAGCTGATTGATTATTTGTCGCGTCAAAATATTGATATATATGAAGTAAGAGTAGAAAAACCGACATTGGAAGATATTTTCTTTGATCGTGTTGCGGATCGCTAGTCATCGCTAATAAGTTAATGTCAACATCTATATTCGCGGCTTTTATCACTCCCATAATCAATACATTCCATACTGCGAGGGGAGGCGCGGGAAGCGTATGAGTGAGTCTATGCCGATGCAAGGCAAATCGAGACGCGGATTGAGGCGACGGCCGATGAATTGGTCGATGGAATCAGCAGGGAAATCGCCCGTCTTCGTCGAATGATAGGGAGTTGTGATCACATGATTCGGTTGAAACCGGATGTGTTAGAAGTGGTCGCGAAGCACATTCCCGATGCCGAAGACGCTTGCGAGCGGGCGCGGACGACGCTGTCATGGGAACCCTCTTCCCTTGCGATGGACCTCCCCGGTGTCAGCACGCCTGCCATTGAAGCGCTGCGGGAGGAATTGATTCATTGGCTGCGGCGCTATGAAGAAAAGCTCAACGAAGCGGAAGAACTGCTCTATCGAACTGCGGCGGCAATGCGCCAAGCGGACGAGACGCTCGCCGACAACATGAAAGAATTCGGTTTGAAGCTTCTCGGCTGGTATGACGTTCAGCGCGTGTTTGGCGAGTACGATCCGATCACCGGCGAGCGCCTTTCTTTAGGAGACCGCTTGTTGGCGGGCGGAATGCTGTTTGCGTCAATCTTCCCTCCCGCTAAAGGGGCCGGCATGGCGGGGAAAGCGGCGATCAAGGGCGCGAGGCGATCGACGCCGCCTCCGCCCTTTCGAAAGTGAACCATGTTGTGTGCGATGATAAAATAAAGCCGATCTTCGAAACGATTTACCGGCAAGTCGTCAAAGCGCCGTTTGCGGAAACGGCCCGTTTGTTCAAGAAGCAATGGGACGATTTCGTGGAAAGCGTCTCTGTCGTTGGATGGAAGCCAGTGTATGTGGGGGGTGGTCCAACGTCTAGAGTGTGGATGAATGAAACGAGGAATGAAGTCAAAGATGCCGCTTTCCATATGATGAAGCGAATCGAAAGGGAGATGGCTGAGAAGGGGACAACACATAATACTAGAAGGCCGGTGATTTACTCGCGCAACCGCTTCCCGGAACCGTTTCTCAAGTAGAAAAAGCTTGCTGCATCAGCTGCTATGTTCGCGCGTTCCATCATCGATCAAGGCAAACAGCGATTTTTCACCAACCTTCTAGGTCCCCAATTGAAATTCGAAGGACAACCAGAGTATAGTAAATACCTTAAAAATATGAAGCAGGTTACCATCACTAAGCTTGTTGATATCTCTAATGACTCAGGCCCGATTGACCCGAATTATAAACAATATTTTGCGATCAAAGTCTATTATGGGGAACTTAACATTAAGGTACAGGACCCCAATTTGGTCCCCACTTTAGGTGGGAAAAATTATCGAAGATTTATTCTCATTAAGGAAAATCGAGATGGTCCTTGGCTAATTGATACTGATGAAAATACACCTGAAAGAGAGTCTTGACAAATAAAAAATTCTGAGCAAAGATTTGAAATCGAGTAGAAGGCAATTAGCTGCCCATAGCCATCAGTTAAGGATTTTGGTCTTTGTGCATCGCCAAAGACATGGTATCCTTTCTAACGAACACTCTACGTTAGAAAGGATTTTTTTCATGGAAAAGTTCCATGGGCAGCGATCTGCCCTCCATCGGGGGATGAAAATGACCGCTTGCCGGCGGGATTTTCACAGCAAACGCACTCAGTCAGGTTGCTGAGTGCGAATGTAGCGGCGCAGCACGTTTTCGACATTGGTCAGATGCTCCAGCATGCGCGCCCGGGCGGCGTCCGGATTTTGGTCGCGAATGGCTTCGAAAATGGCTTGGTGTTCGGCAAGCAGTTTTTCGGTCGTCGTTTGTTTCGAAAACAGCCATATGCGGCGCGTCTCCCGCATCGTTTCGACGATCATGCCGGAAACGCTGTTCATAATGCTCATAAGCATCGGATTTTGCGACGCCGCCGCAATCGCCATATGGAAGGCCAAATCCGCTTTTTCGCCAAGCTCATCGCTGCCGATCCCTTCTTTCATTTGGCGAAGCGCTTCTGTCATCGCATCGAGGTCGCGGTCTGTCCGCTTGGTGGCGGCGAGCGAGGCCGCGCCTGCCTCGAGCAGTTTGCGCACTTCAAGCAAATGCCAAATATCTTCCTTGTTCATTAAGACGGCAATCGATAAAGGAAACGTCATCAACGTTGGGTCAAACTCGCGCACATACGTTCCTTCCCCTTGTTTGAGCTCGATCAGTCCCATCGCTTTCAAGGCGGTGAGCGCCTCGCGAATGGCGGCCCGTCCGACTTGAAACTGCTCGGCCAGTTGCTGAACGGAATCGAGTTTATCACCAGGTTTTAGCTCTCCGTTTTTAATCATATCAAAAATGGCTTCCGCCACTTCTTCGTAAATTTTTTTTGTTTTAATCCGTTTAAATGCCAATGGATCCACCTCAAATACGATTAAAGTAGCTTTCCGATTGTGAGGAAGGAAAGCTCCTGCACTGTCTATTATGATACAGCATCATCGTTCGAGACAAGCGCTTTTTGTTGCCGGCAGACGAGGGCGTCAGCGGTTCGTGGAAAACCAGTCATTCCATCATCGCGCATGGCGAAGTGTGAAGGCGACGGGCTGGGTTCTAGTCAACATCGTGAAGAAACTTCAAAAATGCCGCACCGGCGAGCCGTGATGGTCATCCTCGTCCTCTGTCAACATCGGTGGAGGAACTTCAATGGAGAGGAAACACAATGGATGGAAAGTTCAAAAAAATAAGAAAACACCTATTGTCTTTTGCCGAAAACGCTTTTATAATTTGAGACAGACGGCGTTCTTATCCGGTCATCTGATGACTGGAGGAGATGATAAAGGGGACGGATGACCGTTCGTGAACGCCGCCAAGTCGGGCACAAAGGGGAGGAGAAAACCGCATGTGGAAGCAAGATTTTACGCCAATTGCCGACCAGTTGTGGTTATCGGCCATTGTCGCACTCATTCCGATTTTGTATTTCTTTTGGGCGTTGGCCGTCAAACGGATGAAAGGGCATGTTGCGGGGCTGACGACGTTGCTGCTTGCTGTTGTATTGGCTGTAATCGCTTACAGGATGCCGGCCGGAAAAGCGGTCATGTCGGTAACGCAAGGTGCGGTGTACGGATTGCTCCCGATCGGCTGGATCATCATTACGTCTGTCTTTTTATATAAGCTGACAGTGAAGACCGGCCATTTTGACATCATTCGCAACTCGGTCATTTCGCTCACCGAAGACCGGCGTCTGCAGGCGCTGCTCATTGCCTTTTCGTTCGGAGCGTTTTTGGAAGGGGCGGCCGGGTTTGGCGCGCCGGTGGCGATTTCGGCAGCGTTGCTTGCCGGATTGGGGTTCAACCCGCTCTATGCTGCTGGCATCTGTTTGATCGCCAATACGGCCCCAGTGGCGTTCGGGGCGGTCGGGATTCCGATCATCTCGATGGAAGGGCCGACAGGCGTGCCGGCGATGGAAATTTCGAAAATGGTCGGGCGGCAGCTGCCGTTTTTATCGGTGTTCATTCCGTTCTATCTCGTCCTCATTATGGCGGGATGGAAAAAAACAGTTGAGGTGCTGCCAGCCATTATCGTCTCCGGCGTTTCGTTCGCGCTGACGCAATACTTGTCATCGAACTTTTTAGGACCGGAGCTGCCGGACATTTTGTCCTCGCTCGTGTCGATCGTCGCGTTGGCTGTCTTTTTGAACTATTGGAAGCCGAAAAGCACATTCCGCTTTGCGACGGAGTCGGAGGTGGCGGTTGCCGGGCAAGCGGTTCGTGCAACGCACAGCAGCGGGGAAGTGTTCCGGGCGTGGTCGCCGTTTCTCGTGCTGACGGCCTTGATTTCGCTTTGGGGCATCCCGCAGGTGAAGGCGGCGCTCACCGGCCACTATGAAGGAACGAACGGGTTGCTGAAGGCAGTCAATGCGATTGGCTCGCATTTGACGTTTATGCCGCCGGTGCCGGGGTTGAACAACCAAATTTTGAACGCGAGCGGCCAACCGATTGCGGCGGTGTATAAGCTTGAGCTGCTTGGTGCGGCCGGCACGGCCATCTTGCTGGCGGCGGTCGTGACCAAGTTCATTGTCGGCATTTCATGGAAAGACTGGGCGCGGACGTTTGCGGAAACGTTGAATGAGCTGAAATACCCGATTATCACCATCGCTTCGGTCGTCGGCTTTGCCTATATCGCCAACTCATCGGGCATGAGCACGACGCTCGGGATGGCGCTGGCGAAAACAGGGTCGTTCTTCCCGTTCTTCTCGCCGATTTTGGGCTGGCTTGGCGTGTTTATCACCGGCTCCGATACATCGTCGAACTTATTGTTTGGCAACTTGCAAAAAGTGACGGCGACATCGATCGGCATGGATCCAGTGCTGGCGTTGGCGGCCAACTCCTCCGGCGGCGTCGTCGGGAAAATGATTTCGCCGCAGTCGATCGCCGTCGCCTGCGCGGCCGTCGGCTTGACGGGCAAAGAATCCGACTTGTTCCGCTTCACGGTCAAACATAGCGTATTCTTGATCATTTTGATCGGCATTCTTGTATACTTGCAATCGACGGTATTGTCGTGGATGATTCCGTAGACGGGAACAAAGGGGGACGAGGCTTGGCCCGGAAGCGAGGCGCCAAGCCCGGCCCCTTTTCCGCTATCAACAAGTCGGATGATCAACGAAAAACCCCGCCATGGACGCGGGGTTTTTCGTGATGGTGGCGAAGCCTTCCGTTGCGCTCGTGGGCGATGTGGCCGAACGATGAAACACGGTTTTCATGATGAATGGGGAAGAGTCCAGCTGCATCATGCGGCGGCCCGCTCGTTTTTGGGAGAAAGGAGCTCGCTACAGCGCCGCGCCGAGCTGTTTCGGCATCGCCCGCAGCGCTTTGCCGGTGCCGATGGCGACCGCCTCGGCCGGGTTGGGCGCCACATGCACCGGCACATGCAGCATGGCGCCAAGCCATTGTTCCATGCCGCGAAGCAAGGCCCCGCCCCCGGTGAGAACGATGCCGCGGTCGATAATATCACCGCTCAGTTCGGCCGGGCATTCCTCAAGGACGGCGCGAATGGCTTCGGCGATTTGCAGAAGCGATTCTTTCAGGGCGTGCTGCACTTCGGCGGGATCAAGAGAAATGGCTTTAAGAAATCCGGTGACCACATCGCGGCCATGAATCGTCATTCCTTGTGTCAAAGACGTCCCGGGAGTGCTGCCGATTTCGATTTTCACTTGTTCAGCGGTTTGTTCGCCGATTAGCAAATTGTAGCGCTGGCGAACATATTGAATGATATCTTCGTCGAGCCGATTGCCGCCGATGCGGAGCGAACGGCAGGCAACGACGCCGCCAAACGAAATAATCGCGGCTTCCGTTTTTCCGGCTCCCAAGTGGACGATGACATTGGCGACAGGTTCACCGACCGGCAAGTCTGCGCCAATGGCTGCGGCCACCGGCTCTTCAATCAGGTGAATATGTTTGGCTCCACAATGTTTGGCGATTTCGTAAAAAGAACGGCGCTCGACAGAGGTGGCGTGAAACGGGACACTCATGACGACGTTCGGTTTTTTGAAGGAGAGGCCAAGCTGTCTGCTAGACTGTTTAAACACTTCCTGCAACAACGTTTTGGCGCGCTCAAAATCGGCGATCACGCCATGTTGCAACGGATAGGTGACCTCGACGTGGGCCGGGGCTTTGCCGATCATCGTTTTTGCTCGTTGGCCGATGGCGATGAGCTTGTCCGCTTGGCGATGATAGGCGACCGCCGCTGGTTCGTCAAAAATGAGCCCTTTCGTTTGGCTAAACAGCCGGACATTCATTGTGCCTAAGTCAACGCCGAGCTCTGAAGAAACAAACAACCAAAACACCTCTCTTTTGCCAAGTTCGATGAACAGACAGCCCATCATCTATAACATTCGACACGAAACGGGTATTTATGACGGTGAGGCGGAAGACACGAGGGGGGTTATCGGCGGCGTAGCTGATGAAGGAAAGAAAAATTTTTTTTGTTTTCGTGTATAAAAAATGAAAAAAGGGGAAAGGAATAATAGCGTAACGTTTTCCAAGTATTCCCCCGATCCCCTATGAAATATAGTATTAGGCTCTCCAGTTTTTGGAGGGCCGCTTTTTTTGGCATAATAAAAACCCCCTGCCTATTAAGCGCGCTTAATATGACAGAGAGCTTTTCCGATAAGCCGTTATAGACGCTTGGCTCCGACATATTTCGTTTTCCAATAGCTGCTGTTTAAGCTATCGATTTTGACACCGCGGGAAACAGCATGAATCACTTGGTTGTTGCCGATATAGATGGCGACGTGGGAGACGCCTTTCGTCCGTTTGGAAGTGTCGAAAAACACTAAATCCCCCGGTTGCAATTGGGACTTCTGTACGTATGTACCTTTTTTGTACATTTCTCGAGAGGTGCGAGGCAAGATGACGCCAACTTTTTTATGGGTATAGTAGACAAATCCTGAGCAGTCAAATCCTTTTGGCGTCGTGCCGCCATATCGGTAAGGAGTGCCGACCAGCTTTTTCGCTTCGATGATGAGCCGTGCTTTGTCGGCGGCTGCATCTGAACTGGAAGTGCTTACAAAGAAGGAGGAAAATAGGATGATCATAGATACAAATAGGAGAGAGCACCACTGTTTCATTTTCCCTAACCCCCGACAAAATCTTTTCCGATTCGACGTCTTTCAACTAGAGTATAGCAGAGGAAATGTGACTTGTTTTTTACAGTTGGATTAAATAATGTTACAGTGCCGTTACAAATATAGCACCTCGTCCTAAAGGCTTATACCAATAGATAGATATTTTTCGTTTCGGTCGATCTGGTTTTATGGCCATAAGTGTGGAAACGGTGTCTCATACCCGAGTCCTATGACTGACAGATGAATGTCGTAAGCTGTCGAACAAATAGGAACGGGGGAGGGAAGCAGAGCGGAGAATGGCCGTCTTATAATGAAAGCAAAGCGTCGAAGAATCGATGACGGTGATGGATGATGTCGAATCAACTGGAATATATCTTGTATATCTTTGGCCTTTTTTTGACGGTCAGCGGTGTCTATGTATACGGCCATTGGATGGCAAAACGGCATTGGAAGGACATCCCATGGCGGGTGGCGCCGAGACTGACTGCTGCGTTTGCCATCGTTTCCCTGCTTTTTTTGGGGGCAGGGATGCTCTCTATCCATTATGCTGAAAAACAAGAACATCGTGAATATGAGGAAGCCGCAAAGCAAATCGCCGGCATGATTGCCGGCGATTTGGCCGCCATGGGGCACGAACGGCTCGATGAAAGGGCGGAACATTTGCCTGCGTATCACATAGTGATGGCGATGCTGGAGCGTTGGCAACATTACGGTCGTGTGTTGAGTGTGTATACGTTAAAAAAGAATGAGCACAATGAGCTATATTTCGTTGCAGCGCCAGCGACTGACTACAATCGGAACGGCCGCATTGACGGGAAAAAGGAACAAGCTGTTCCGCCTGGAACAGTTTACCACCGCCATTTTCCAGAGGTTGAAGAGGCATTCCACGGCCGGTTTGCGATGGAACAGCATCCGACAACGGACGAATGGGGAAGAAGCATCAGCGCGTTTATGCCGATTCGTCAACCGGACGGAACGGTGGATGCAGTCGTCGGCATTGATTTTGACGCCAAAACGTATGAGCAACATTTGCAGTGGGGGCGGCAAAAGGCGATGTGGGCGATGATGACCATGTTTTTGGCGACGGCGGCTGCCTATTTGCTTGCTTTGCATCAACAAATGGAACGGAAGGCGTTGGATGCCTATAAAAAAACGCTCGCATCCAACGAGCATCGGCTGCGGCGGCTGGCGGAAATGACGATGGAAGGGCTGATTGTCTATGCGCACGGGAAAGTCGTTGAGGTCAATGAAGCGGCGTGCCGTTTGCTCGGCTATTCAGAAAGTGAACTGATTCATTTGCCGATCGAGGATGTAGTCGTTGACGGGTCCATGAAACTGACTCGTCCGCATGAGGAGCCGGAGCGTTTTGAAATCGAGCTGCTCCGAAAAGATGGCACGGCATTTCCAGCGGAAATCGTCCGCCGCTGCTACGATTATGAAGGGGAAAAAGTGACGGTGGCCGCCGTCCGCGATTTGACGGAACAAAAACGAAACGAAGAGCGGATGCGTTATATCGCCAATCATGACGAGCTGACCGGGCTGCCGAACAAGGAGGCGATGTATAAAGCGGTGGAGTGTTGCCTTGCTGAGGCGAAACAGCATCGTTATGAAGCAGCAGTCCTATTTTTCGAAGTGAGTGGGATGAAGACGATTAACGATTTTTATGGATACGCTGTCGGGGATGAAGTGCTCCTCCATTTGGCGCGCGCATGGAGAGAAAATCCAGGTATGACTGTCGGGCGCTGGAGCGGAAATGAGTTCATCGCATTGGTGCCAAACAGCACATATCAAAAGGCTGAAGAAATGGCGAAACAGCTCATTGAGGCAGCCGACGAGCCGATTGTCGTCAATGGGATGGAATTGTATGTGACCGTGAACATCGGCATCAGCGTCTATCCAAAAGATGGGGAAGATGCAAAAACGTTGATTCGCAAGGCGGATATTGCTCGCTATGAGGTGCGAAAAAAAGCGGCGAGCGATTTTCTCTTTTTCACTGAGCCGATGGCGATTCGCCTCCATGAAAAGATGGCGATGGAACGCGACTTGCGGCGTGCGCTTGAAAATGAGGAATTTGAATTGTACTATCAGCCGCAAATTCGGCTTCACGACCGGCAAGTGATCGGCATGGAGGCGTTGATTCGCTGGCGCCATCCGGAAAAAGGGATGGTTTCGCCGTCATTGTTTATCCCTGTTGCCGAACAGACCGGCATGATCATCCCGATCAACGAGTGGGTGATCCGCACGGCTTGTGAGCAGACGAAGCAGCTGCTTGATCGTTTTCCTGACTTGTCCGTTTCCATCAACTTATCGCCATATGAATTTGAAAGCCGCCGATTTGTGGATAAACTCGCCCGTCTGCTCGCCGACGTCGGGCTGCCGCCGCACCATTTAGATCTTGAAATTACGGAGCGGATGACCATGGATACGGAACGTGCGCTTGATATTCTCTCGAAACTGAAAGGGCTTGGTGTGACGATCAGCATGGATGATTTTGGCACAGGCTACAGTTCGCTCAGCTACTTGACGGATTTGCCGATCGATCGGCTGAAGATCGACCGTTCGTTTGTTCAGCATATTCAAGGAAAAAAAGATGTCATCTTGCCGGCGATCATCCGCCTCGGGCATAATATAGGTGTAAAGGTGCTGGCCGAAGGGGTCGAAACGGAGACTGAAGCGGCTTATTTGCAAGGGAAACGGTGCGACGAGGCGCAAGGTTATTATTTTTCCCCGCCGCTTCCGTATGGCGAGTTCGTTCGGTTCTTAAACGAGCAGCGCGTGAAGCGGCAGGCGCAGGAACTGACGTAACATGGACGGATTTTGGCGCATCGCCGAGGAGAAAATTCGTGAGGCGATGAAAAACGGCGAGTTCGACAACTTGCCTGGCTTCGGCAAACCGCTGGAGATTGAAGACCTTTCCCGCATTCCGGAGGAGCTGCGGCTCGGGTATTTGTTGCTGAAAAACGCCGGTTATGTGAAGGAAGAAACGGAGTTGCGCAAAGAACTCTTGACGCTCGAAGATTTGCTTCGTTGTTGCGAGGACGATGAGGAAAAACGGGAGCTGGAGAAAAAGTGGACGGAAAAACAGCTTCGATTTGCGGAACTGATGAAGAAACGGGGGCAGACAAACTCGAAAGCATTGCGCGACTACGGCCGACGCATTGAAGAAAAATTTCGCTGAACCTGTGCATAGGGAGATGCGCGAAAACGCTCATCTCTCTTTTTTTATGCAAAAATGGACAAAAAATGGGGAAAATAGGAGAGGACCGCTGGAAAGAAAGGAGGGCGAACACCACCTTTAGGGGAACGAGATTGTCAAGGGGAGAGAAACGGACGGTGAATCAACAAAGAAGGAGGAGCGAAATCGTGAAACGTGTATGGTTAGCCTTTTTTACCGCCTTGGCGTTGGCGATGCCGTCGTCGGTGAGCGCCGTCAGCCAAAACGACGCAGCCGTTGATGTTCATATGCCGATCGGCCATGGGTGGAAATATGGGATGCTCGATGAGCAAAAGTGGCTGGACATGGTGCAAACGTATACGCCGGAGCAGGTGGATGAATGGAAAAAAGTGTTGGAGGAACGGACAGCACTGCGCCAGCAGATGGATGACGAAAAGGTGAAGCAAGCCATCAAAAAGAAGTGCAAGCAAATGAAAAAGGAACGCGAAGCGGCGCTTGATCGACTCATCGACCAGCTCGCTGACAAAAAAATCACGAAAGAACAGTTCAAGGAAGAGTTGAAACAGTTACATAAAAAGAAACGCTGGATGACGAAGGAAGAAAAACAACGGCTCCATATGCTTCATGAGCAAACAAGACAGGCGATGGAGAGCAACGACAAGAAAGCAATGGCCAAACTGCTGCCGCAATGGCTCGATCATATGAAAAAGGAGAATGAGCGATTGGCGAAATGGCTTCAGGAAGTCAAAGAAGGGTGATATAATGGAAAAAAGGCCGTGTTTGAAGCACGGCTTCTTTTTTTATCATAATTGGCCGCTTGAACGAAAAGGAAAGACGACTGCGATGTTCAAATGTTCTTATCACAAAAGGTTGACGGAGGGAATTCGTGCATTTTAGCACAAAGTGATTTCGTGACGGGGAGGAAGAGGCAATGGGATACCCGGTCATTCTTTGTTTGCGCGGCCGTCAGGCGGTCGTTGTCGGCGGCGGGAAGGTGGCGGCAAGGAAAATTCATGGATTGTTAGAGGCGGGGGCGGAAATCGTAATGATTGCGCCTGAAGTGGAGCAGGAGCTTCAAGCGCTCGCCACCGAGGGGGTGATCGTTTGGAAGAAGAAGAGATTTGACCCAGACGATTTGGCAGGAGCGTTTTTGGTGATTGCTGCGACGAATGATCGGAAGGTGAATGAAGCGGTGGCGCAGGCAGCAGCGCCTGGGCAACTCGTAAATGTCGTGGATGACCCGGAGCGATGTGATTTTCACGTTCCCGCTGTCGTCCGCCGCGGTCCGCTCACCATCGCCGTGTCGACCGGTGGGGCAAGTCCGGCGGTTGCTCGCCGCATTCGTCGCGAACTTGAGGAGCAGTATGGCGAAGAGTACGGGCCGTATCTTGAGTTCTTGCAACGGGCCCGCGACATTGTATTGCGCGAAGTGGATGACGCCGAGGGACGGAAACGGCTGTTTCGGGCGCTCGCTGCCGATTCGTTCCGGCAAAACGGCCGTTGGGATGAGAAGTTCGCTCACCTGTTGACGATAGAAAAAGAACGAAACCGAGAGAAGGAAGGGATGGGAATGATTGAGGATTCCGATGTACATTGTTGATGCGTTCACCGATCGGCCGCTTGCCGGCAACCCGGCGGCCGTCTGCCTGTTGCTGCAGCCGGCTGAGAATGATTGGTGCGCCGGAAGACCCAGTCACCGGTCCGGCCCACTGCTGTCTTGGACCGTACTGGGCGGATAAGGTCGGAAAAAACGACGTTAGTCCGTTCCCAGGCTTCAGCCCGCGGCGGCATCGTGAGGGTGGCGGCAGCGGGCGAGAGAGTAGAGTTCGAAGGAAAAGCGGTTACCGTATTGAAAGCAATGTTAACCGTTTAGCCCTACAACTGAAGTTGATAAGCGGCTCGTCGGAGGTTCGGCTAATGCGGGAACAAGGTGTCCAAGTCGAACGGACACCTTGCCCAAGGCATGTTGGGTTGGTTAATCATCCCAGCGATACGTCCAAAACCGTTCCGTTTTGAGCCAGGCAAGCGCATCGCCGCGCTTGGAGGCCGCCTGCATCAGCCCTTCGGTTTGCGAACGGTGCGCGCGAATGGCGGCCAGCTTCGTGTCGATCACCGAGCTGACATCACGCACGACATCCGGCTGACCGAGGTCTTGTTCGCAGTTTTTCGCAAACGCAACGCAATGGACGGTTGGCCGTTTTTCTTTCGGCCAGCGCTTTAAGGCGCGAATGACAGCGGCCCCGCATGCATCATGGTCGGGGTGGACGCTGTAGCCGGGGTAAAACGTAATGACAAGCGATGGATTCGTTTCCGCCGCGATGGCGGCGATTCGGTCCGCCAGCTCTTCTTCATCCTCAAACTCGATCGTCTTATCACGATAGCCGAGCAGGCGCAAATCACGAATTCCAAGAATGCGGCACGCTTCCTCGAGCTCTTGTTTGCGGATCAACGGAAGCGTTTCGCGGTTGGCAAATGGGGGCACGCCCATGTTTCGTCCCATTTCACCAAGCGTCAAGCAAGCGTACGTCACCGGCGTGCCGTTTTGCGCATGCTCGGCAATCGTTCCCGACACGCCGAACGCTTCATCGTCCGGGTGGGGAAAAACAACGAGCACATGTCGTTCGTTCAACGGAACTCCCTCCTTACACAAACGGTTCGTCGCTTAGTTCGAGGGCGACGGCCAATTTCCCTTGATCATCATGGCCTGCCAACAGTAATTGTCCTTTTTCTGTCCATTCCCAATGGGTCAGCCCTTCGGCGTACACCCAGCCAAGATCAAGCTTCAGTCCGACGCGGTATGGCCCGGGGCCGGTGATCTTGCCGCGGGTAAAACGGATGCAGGCGTTGCGGATGTAGGCGCCGACGGAATAAAAGCCTTCGTTATGATGGGAGGCGTATGCTCCGTTCGTCGTTTCCAAATGAATATATACGTCGCGATTGGCAAAACGATTCAGCGCCTCTTGCACAGCAACGGTGTCGATCGGTTGCAAGCGGCTCCCTCCTTAGCGGTTTGTTTTTCTATTATTGTACATGACTGAGGCGTGTGAGCGGAAATATTTCGACTTCTATTGTATAATAAATAAAGAGACACATCTTGGACTCATCCACACCTACAAAGCGTTGAATGCTGATTCAACGAAAGAAAGGTGATGATTGATGGGGTTTCAAGGCAATGGTGTCACGGTGTTGAATTTTGACGGCGTGTACCGGCCGCAAAAGCGGCTGTTTCAGTTTCCGCACGAATGGGTTGATCTCGCCGACGTGCCGGAGACGAATTTGTATTGCAGCGAAGCAGCGCTTGCTGAAATTGAGCGGCGGCTTGAGCGGCGGCGGAAGCGCGGAGCGGTGCTGATCGGCAACGGCAACTATCATTACGTCACGTATTTATTGTTGAAAGAAATCAACGAACCGTTTACCCTTGTGCTTTTTGACCGCCATACGGATGCTGAAGGAGTGGGGGATGTCATTTCGTGCGGTTCATGGGTCTCTTATGCACTTAAGCATCCGCGGCTGCAAAAAGTCGTTATTGTTGGCCCAACTGCTTCTTCACATCAACTCCGTTTATCTCCGAACATAACTGTTCTTCCATTTGATGATCATGATGAATGGCCGAAAGCGCTCATTGAGGCCATCCCGACCGGAAGCATCTATATCAGCATCGATAAAGACGCGCTTCGCCGCGAAGACGCGATCACGAACTGGGATCAAGGGGTGATTCCGCTATCTCGGCTGCTCGCCTGCCTGAGGTTGCTCTTATTCCATAAAAAAGTGCTCGGCGTGGATGTATGTGGTGAGTATCCGCCATCCGCTGTCGATATGTTTGACCCTCTTTGCCGTGAAGCGCGACGAAAAAATGAGCAGGCGAACATGGCCATTTTGGAGACATGTTTCTACTATGCGGCGCCGCATTTGCGGCCGGCGTAATCGAGCGGCGAGAAGCGCGGGAAAGGCAGCACCGCGTTTGGTTTGGCGGCCAGAAAAGCAGGGAAGGCACCGTTCTGTTGGATTTCGGCGAGCGGGCCGGCGTTGTTTTGATTCCATGGCTGAAAAAGAAGGAAAGGCCGCTGCTTGAGGGAGTGAGCCTAGTTGTCAAAAGCCGCTCCCGTACATAATGCGAAATTGTTTTTCATCGGGGCGGACATCGCGCGGCTCGACGTGCATGCGGGTGACTTTGGCAAACATCGTCCCGGCTTCAATGGCGTCCAAAAAGAGTTGAAGAGCGCTTTCATTCCCCTGAGCTTCCATTTCCACTGTACCGTCATCATTGTTTTTCACCCAACCGGTCAGCTGTCGTTTTAGCGCTTCGTGTTGGACGAAGTAGCGAAACCCGACGCCTTGTACGCGCCCTTCCACGATGACATGAACTCTTTTCACGGAGATGAATCCTCCTTCATCACGGTTGTCCTGCTTCTATCATATAATAGATGAGGTCGAAAGTACATGAAAAAGGAGCTTGATGGTTCAAGCTCCTTTTTTTACGGATGACAGCGATAATACTTGTTGTTGAATGAGCAGCACAAGCCGAGGATGATAGCCTAAGTAAGAGCATAAATGCCATTGCTTGTCGGAAACGGAAAACCCTTGCAGCTTTCGTTCGATTGTTTTCATTAAAACGCCGGTAAACAATAAGTACGGGACGACAAACACACGCCGATACGCCGATCCATGAGCCCGCCTGAGTCCTTCATCAAGCGCCGGGCGGATGGCGGCGAGAAAACAAACGTCCACGTGCGGCACGTTTGTTTTTTCCTTTAAAAGTGAGGCGATGGCGGACATGTCGCGTTTCGTGTCGGGATCGCTGCTCCCACGGCCGACAAGAAGGATCATCGATTCACCGTCAAGCGGCGCGGACTGTTCACTGATCCGGTCTATAATGATGTCGATCATTGTTTCATGGACGCCGAATGGAGCGCCCAAGATGATTTCGACGGAAGGATAGCGCTGTTTGGCGATATCCAAAGCCGCTGGAATGTCGTGCTTGGCATGTCCAGCGGATAAAAGCAACAAAGGAATCACGATGATGCGCGTCGCCCCTTGGGCGACACAACGGTCAACACCGGTGACAATGTCCGGTTCCGCGAGTTCGACAAAGCATAGCTCTTGAATCGGGATATGGATGGCTTCCCGGCAACGTTCGACGAAACGGGCCGCCTCTTGGCGTGCCTCGGCGACACGGCTGCCGTGGCTGACGTACAAAACAGCTTCCATGGCCATCGCCTCACGATGTTGCGCCAGCGGCTGCCGATGACGCAAGCAACCGTTCGAACCATTGAATGTTGGTCCGCAGCCGCACGACCTCTCCGATAATGATCATGCTTGGATTTTCGATGTTTTCCTTGGCGGCAACCGCCGCAATCGTCGCGAGCGTGCCGGTGACCGTGCGTTGGGCGGTTGTCGTTCCCCACTCAATGACCGCCGCCGGCGTCTCCGGTGCTTTGCCGTATTTCATCAACTGACCGCAAATGGATGGCAAATGATGAACCCCCATGTAAATGGCGATCGTGTCGATGCCTTTGGCGAGGCTTTCCCATTTGATTTCGTCACAACTTCCGTTGCGTCGATGCCCGGTGACAAAGGCGACGCTTGAGCTGAACTCGCGATGGGTGACCGGGATGCCGGCATACGCCGCTGCGGCGATGGCGGAGGTGATGCCGGGAACGATCTCAAATTCGATCCCATGTTTGGCCAGCACCTCGGCCTCTTCGCCGCCGCGCCCGAACACGAACGGATCGCCGCCCTTTAAGCGGACGACCGTTTTTCCTTTTTTGGCATGCCGGACGAGCGCATGGTTGATCGTTTCCTGCTGCATGGCATGGAAGCCGGGCAGCTTGCCGCAAAAGATGAGTTCGGCGTCCGGATTGGCATATGAAAGCAACTCTTCATTGATGAGGCGGTCGTACAAAATGACATCCGCCTGCTGGATGCATTTTAATCCTTTGACGGTAATGAGTTCCGGATCGCCGGGGCCGGCGCCGACAAGGTAGACTTTGCCCATCGTTGTTTCAGCCCTTTCTTGCGTGATTCAATCAGCCGCCCAAAAGGAACGCCATGGATGTTCGGCTGCTTTTATTGTAAATGGCCTGCCTTTGGCATGAAAACGACCTTGTAAAATGACCTTCCATCTTTTTTCGGAAGGAGGCGAGAGATCATTTTGTTTTCGCAGCTGGGATCAGCCCACGCTCACGCAGATAGTCGAGCACTTGTTCAGCGCATTCTTCGACCGAGTAACGGTGTGTTTCAATCGTCAGCTCCGGTGCCTCCGGCGCTTCGTACGGCGAATCGATGCCCGTAAATTCACGGATTTCCCCGCGGCGGGCTTTTTGATACAGTCCCTTTGGATCACGTTTTTCGCATTCTTCAAGCGGACAGTTGACGTAGATCTCGATAAACTCATCTTCTTCAACCATGCGCCGGACGAGTGCACGGTCTTCGGCAAACGGCGAGATGAACGCCGTCAGCACAAACTGGCCGCTGTCGACAAACAGCTTCGCCACTTCGCCGATGCGTCGGATGTTTTCCGCCCGGTCTTCAGCGGAAAAGCCGAGGTCTTTATTAAGTCCGTGGCGGATGTTGTCGCCGTCTAAGACGTAATTCTGAATGCCGAGCTCAAACAGTCGTCTGGAGACGGCGTTGGCCACCGTTGATTTGCCGGAGCCAGACAGCCCGGTGAACCAAAGAATGGCGCTATGATGGCCGTTGCGCTTGCGTCGGTCTTCTTTTGTCACCGATGTATGATGCCAAACGATATTGGTGCTCATCGCGATCCTCCTTTAGCGCGCTGACGGGGCAACCGCCTCGCGTTCTTGCAGCCCCTTGATCAAGACGGCCGCCACTTCCGGACGGCTGAACGTGCTCGGCGGCACTTGGCCGTTGCGCAACATTTCACGAACTTTCGTGCCGGAAAGGACCACATGATATTTCGCGTCATGCGGACACGTTTTTGTCGATGCCATCCCTTCGCATTTCGTACAATAAAAGCTATGTTCGAAAAAGAGCGGCGTAATCCCAAGTTCTTCAGCCGTAAAGTTCAAGAAGATTTTTTGCGCATCATATGTGCCGTAGTAATTGCCGACGCCGGCATGGTCGCGGCCGACGATAAAGTGCGTGCAGCCGAAGTTTTTGCGCACCATGGCATGGAAAATCGCTTCGCGCGGCCCGGCGTAGCGCATGGCTGCTTGGAAGACGCCAAGGAACACACGGTCTTTCGGGTAATAGTTTTCCAGCAGCACTTGATAGCTTTCCATCCGGATGTCAGCCGGAATGTCGTCCGCTTTCGTTTCGCCGACAAGCGGGTTTAAAAACAGGCCGTCCACGATTTCGAGCGCGCATTTTTGAATGTATTCATGGGCGCGGTGAACCGGATTGCGCGTTTGGAAGCCGACAACCGTATTCCAGCCGAGTTCGGCAAATTTTTTTCTCGTTTCGGCCGGGTCGAAATAAAATGGAGCGAATGGGCCTTTATCGGTCCGTTTGACAAGCGTAATTTCCCCGCCGACATATACGTCCGGCTTTTCAAACAGCTTGCGCACGCCTGGATGGGCAAGCTCATCCGTTTTGTAGACAAGTTTCGCCTCTTTCGTTTTGTCCGGGCGATAAATGTCCTTAATGTCAATGATGCCGTAGACGTCGCCGCCATAAACAAGTTTCGCTTTGTCGTCGACGGAAAGCTCTTTTGCTTTCTCTTCCGTCACTGCCAGCGTGATCGGAATGCTCCAGACGGTGCCGTTAGAAAGACGCATTGTTTCAACAACCGCGTCGTAATCCGTTTTCGTTAAAAAACCGGTGAGGGGGCTGTAGGCGCCCGTTCCGATCAGCTCCAAGTCGCTCAGTTCGGCTTTGGAGAGCTCGATCGTTTTGGTCGCCTCATCAAGCGGATAGTCCGGATTCCAACGATTGATCAATGTGCCGCCATGCGGGATGCTTAAGCTCATGTTCATAACCTCCTAGATTGATAGATGCTGTTCAATGCCGCCGCCATGTTCATGAGGCAAGCGCTCTTTTTCAGTCACAGGCTAATGACGCCAAACGTCGTCAAGCAGACGCTCAAGATCGTGACGACCGGTAGATGTCGCTGTCAAAGCAGCAACTTGACGAATCGGAATGGCGTCTGATTCATCAGCGGCGTCCATCAAGGCCGCCGCGCCGCTCGTCTCAATAGTTCATGGCAAAGAAAAGGATATGAAAGGAGCATGTCGTTTTTCTCTTTAAGCGAGATGGAGTCCGCATTCTGTCTTCCCTTGTCCTGCCCAGCGCCCGGAGCGCAAATCATTTGGGTCTGTAGCCGGCGCCGTGCACGGGGCACAGCCGATGCTCGGGTAGCCGTGGTCATGAAGTACATTGTAAGGAAGGTTGTATTGATACACGTAATTCCATACATCCTTCCACGTCCAGTGAATGAGTGGACAGACTTTGATCGAACGGAATTTGTCGTCTTTGTTGATGTACTCAACATGCCGACGCGTCGGCGATTGTTCGCGGCGCAAGCCGGAAATCCAAGCCGTCACCCCGGTCAGCACCTCGCGCAGCGGAATAACTTTCCGCAACTCACAGCATTTGTTCGGGTCCCGTTTCCAAAGCTCGTCGCCAAATCGCGCCTTTTGTTCTTCCAATGTTAGGTGCGGCTGTTTCATCACGATGCGAAGCGCCGGATATTTCTCTTTCACTTTTGCGATCGTATCATACGTCTCTTGGAAATGCAGACCGGTGTCCAAAAAGACGATTTCCGCATCCGGCTTGACTTGGGAAATGAGGTCAATGAGCACGATCCCCTCGATGCCGAAGCTGCACGCGTATACGACTCCGTCGCCGTATTCGCGGTACGCCCAGTTGAGGACGTCCAACGCCCCTTTTGTTTCATTATCGGGCGAAAAAGACGGTTTTTCCGCCGTTTCCCATTGATCGTACGTGAGCATCGGTTCCCCCTCCTTATAAATCATAAATCAAAGAAAATCAACGTCATTAGTTGGATATCTATGCAATAAGCGGCAACCCGGCGACAAAACGCTCCTTCTATTTCGGAAAGGGCGGGAGAAGAGGCGCTTGTCATCTTCCAAAATGCATCTCCATTGCTGGAATTGGCACCTTGCCAATGGGCGAGGTGCCGGAGTTCATTGGTCCAGTTCTTCCCTGGCTCTTGATCAGCGTAATATCACTTGTAATTGATTAAAATTTTAACACAATTAGCGTCAATGTCAATCCAAGTTATTCGATAGGAATTATTTTTATATTAGGATGGGGAGATGATGGATCTGTCTGTCTAGAAGGCCGATGATTTGGGAGAAATCGCTGTTTTCCTCAGCCTTCTCCAGCGAGCAGACAGGAACGTTATGTCTTGCGCAAACTTCCAAGCTCTTCGACAATTGCCTGCATTTCGCTTGGGCTGAACGTCTCGCGTTTCATCACCATCTCGTAAATGTCTCTTAATTCATCGTACCATTCCTCGGAAAAATGGGACGGCTTGATGGCATCCAAGTTCAGCACTTTCAACTTTTGCTTCAACTGTTCGATCATGTAGGCGACGTTTTCCGCCGACCGTTTTGATAAATCCATTCGTTTACTCCTTTCATGGCAAGTTACTATGTATTGTACCATAGGTGCAGAAAGAATGGGGAGAGATTGCATGGCTTGCTTTTCTGATGAAAAACGAATGATGTGGTAAAATGTAGGTGCACATGCATCGTGCCAGTCTAAAAGGTTGGGGAAACACCGCGTTTTCTTCAAAATGGTTGTCGTGACGTGAACGCGCGAAAGAGTTGTTGATCCATTCGCACAAGCTCCCCCGCTGGAGTTGTTTTGTCGTTACATCACCGTCCCAAAAAGGGCTAGACGAAAAGGAAAGAAGGAAAACTAACGGTGGAAAGCACCGTGGACATAGAGAGAGGGGTGGCTGTTTGGATGATTAAAGTGCTGTTTGTTTGTCTTGGAAATATTTGTCGCTCGCCAATGGCGGAAGCAGTCTTCCGTCATTTGGTGAAAGAGCGGGGGCTTGACGGTCTGATTGCCGTTGATTCGGCGGGAACAGGCAGCTGGCATGTCGGTGAGCCCCCGCATGCCGGGACAAGAAGGATTTTGATGGAAAATAAGATCGACTACTCCGGCATCCGCGCCCGGCAAGTGAGCCACCGTGACTTGGAAGAGTTTGATTACATCATCGCCATGGACGAAGCCAACTTGAACGATTTGCGCCGATTGGCTGGCTCCCGTTCGAAGGCGGTGCTTGCCCGGTTGCTTGACTTTGTTCCCGATCGGGAAAAAGATGATGTGCCTGATCCGTATTATACCGGGAATTTTGCCGAAGTGTACCGCCTCGTCCGCTCAGGGTGCGAGCATCTGCTTGAGAGAATCATCCGCGATCATCGACTTGGTGCGGAGGAAACAAAATGACTTTGAGAGCGGCACACCCGTCTAGGGAAAAACGGGGAGGGAGGGCGGCCGATGGTCGTGAATTTGGCGTTCATCCGTGAGTTGGCCCGCCGTTTTACGGAAGATGAAATCCCGCGCTTGTCGGCGGAATTGGCGTATTACTTTCTTTTGTCGCTCTTTCCGTTTTTGCTGTTTTTAATGACACTGTTGGCGTATTTGCCGATTCCGCACGAAGATGTGCTTGCACTCGTGCGGCAATACGCCCCGAAAGAGGCGCTTCACCTCATCGAGACGAACGTTTATCGTCTCATGAATGAACAAAATGGGGGATTGTTGTCGTTCAGCATCATTGCTGCTATTTGGTCAGCTTCGAATGGCATGAGCGCCATTATGCGGGCGTTCAACCGTGCCTATGATGTGGAGGAAGACCGCCCATTTTGGGTGGCCCGCAGCTTGTCGGTCGTGCTGACGCTTGGCATGATCGTTGTCATTATCGTCGCCCTCGTGCTTCCGGTTTTCGGGCGGATCATCGGGCTGTTTTTGTTCTCTGCTCTCGGGTTGTCGCAACAGTTTTTGGATGTTTGGAACGCGTTTCGTTGGGCAACGAGTTCGCTGTTATTGTTTGCCGTTTTTACTGCCCTTTATTATTTCGCGCCAAACAAACCGCTTCGCTGCGTCAACGTCGTGCGCGGCGCGCTGTTTGCCACTGCCGGATGGATTGCGACGTCGCTGGTGTTCGCGTATTATGTCAACAACTTTGCCGATTACACGGCAATGTATGGCAGCCTTGGCGGGATGATCGTGTTGATGGTTTGGTTTTATTTGTCCGGCATGATTCTTGTCTTAGGTGGGGAACTCAATGCCATGTTTGACTGTGAGCGCGAAGGGAAAAGACGGCAGCGTTAGCGTGCATAAATGGTGCTGAAGCAGGATATCGTAACAATGCGGGGGATCTTGGCATAGGGGGGATCAAGATGACGAAACATACGAAAAAAGACGGGGGCACGAAGCAAAAAGGAAAAAACAGGCCAAAACATAAGACGAGTGGCAGCGCCAACGGCCAAAACGGCTACCATTGAAAGAAGCTGTCTCAGTTCAACATAGCACAACATATCGTGTTCTGACAGTTGTTTTATGCGTATATACAGGAATCAAAAAAAGAGGGCTGATCCCAAAACACATTCGCGTTTTGGGTCAGCCTTCTTCTTTCATGCAAACGCAGGCACATCGAGCCGCCGCTTTATTCAACGATTTCTTCATGATGGTGGTAATAGCGCTCATAAATGTATTCAATTTCTGCATCGGTCATATAGGCGAGTTCCTCACGCGACAATCCCCGCACCTTCTCGATAAACTCAATCATATTTTTCCGTTCCGTTCTGCTCATGACCGCCACTCCTTTACTCTGTTTTAAAACAGAAACTTAATATTTTGATTTTATTATATAACAGAAGGAGCAAAACAGTCAACAATTTTTAAAAAAATAAAAAAATAAAAGCGATCAAGCTGCTGTTTCCTGTTCCCTTCGGCTGACGAGGCAAATGGCCGGAACGAGGAGGACAGCGCTGACTGCAAGGAAAAAGGCGCGAGCAGATAGGTCCACCACGCTGCCGGCAAGCGGCGGGCCTGTCACGCTGCCGAGACTGTATAGCATCCCACACAACAAATTGCCGGAGGGAAGCAGCGCTTTTGGCAGCAGGTCGGTCATATAAGCGATGCCGAGCGAAAAGAGCGAGCCGGTAAACATGCCTGCGGTGAACAAACAGGCAGCCAACCCAACTGCGGACGCCCTGACGGCGAGGGCAGCCAAAAAACAACCGGCGCCGGTCAACAGAGCAGCGATGATGACTCTGCGCCGTCCGAATCGGTCGCTGAGCGCTCCGAGCAGAAGCTGAAAGACGATGCCGCCGAATGAGAAACAAGGCAAAATAAAGGCAATTTGTTCTGCGTTCATCCCCTCGCGCAAGGCGTACAGCGGGAAGATGGAATGAACGGCTGCTTCCAAAAAACCGTAGGCAAACGGCAGCAAAAGCGCTGGCCACGCCTGTTTCCAAGCGCTAATAAACCGACCGGCCGCCGACGTAGAACGTTCAAACGGCTTTGGTTTTTCGTTCGGCAGCCAAAAGACGCCGATCCAACCGGCGAAGCTAAGGAGAGCGGCTAAATAAAACGGAAGCGCCTTCTCGACCGAAGCGAGTGAAGCCAACAGTGGGCCCATAGTGAAGCCGAGGCCAAACGCCCATCCATACAACGACAATCGTCGCCCGCGCTCAGCCGGCGGAGTAGTGTCCGTAATCCACGTTTGGGTCGCAAAATGAAGCATATGATCGCCGATGCCGACGGCAAAGCGAAGAGCAAGCCAAAAGAAAAGTGAAGGAAAAAGTGGAAAAAGAATAAGCGAACATATTACAATGAAACCACCAAGAAGAATGAGGGCCCGATAGCCATAGCGTCTCAGCGGCCGCTCCAAAAATGGCGAAATGGTCAAGACACCGATATACAGGGCGGCGGCGTGAGCTCCGTTAACGGACGAAGAGATGCCGTTTTCATCAAGAAGCATCGCCAACAGCGGCAGCAACATCCCTTGCGACAGGCCAGAGACGGCGACAATTCCGGTTAAGAGGGCAAAACGCATCGTGCATCCCCATTTCGATTGAAATCGCCGGCCGATCAAACAAGCGAGGCCGGATGTTTCCCAGGGCGAATGAATGCCCTTATCCATCGTACATAGAAACGGCGGTTAATGCAACGAAAACAATCAAGAGGAAAGGTGGAAGAGAAATGAACAAGGTGTTTGCTTGGATGACATGGATCGGCGTGCCGGTGTCCGTCATCGGCGGACTTCTTCATTGGCCGACTGTCTTGATGTTTGTGCTGTACTGTCTGACGATCATTGCGCTCGCCAGCTATATGGGGCGGGCGACGGAAAGCTTGGCGATCGTCGCCGGACCGCGCATCGGCGGGCTGCTGAATGCAACATTCGGCAATGCAGTGGAGCTAATTATTTCCATTTTTGCCTTGCAAGCTGGACTCGTTGATGTTGTGCTTGCTTCCTTAACCGGTTCGGTGCTCGGGAACTTGCTGTTAGTGGGCGGATTATCGTTTTTTGTCGGCGGGTTAAAGTATAAGCGGCAAGAGTTTAGCGTTTATGATGCTCGTCATAATGCCGGGCTGCTGACTTTTGCCATCTTCATCGCTTTTGTCATTCCGGAAGTGTTTACCATGCATATGAATCACAGCGAACAAGTGGCGTTGAGCGTTGGCATTTCGATCATCATGATCTTGCTTTACGCCGCCGCCCTTTATTTCCGGCTTGTCACCCATCGCGGCGTATATCAGCATAAATCAGAAGAAGTGGAAGAACATGAAGAACCGGAATGGGGCAAAGGGAAAGCGACTGTCATTTTGGCGCTGGCGACGGTTGTGGTCGCTTATTTGTCGGAGCGGCTCGTTCACACGTTTGAAACGGTCGCCGAATCATTCGGCTGGAGCGAGTTGTTTATTGGGATCATCATCGTGGCCATCGTCGGCAATGCGGCGGAGCACGCGTCCGCGGTTATTATGGCATACAAAAACAAAATGAACGTCGCCGTCGAGATCGCCGTCGGCTCGACATTGCAAATCGCCATGTTCGTCGCGCCGGTGCTTGTGCTTGTTTCGCTTTTGTTTCCGGAAAAAATGCCGCTTGTCTTTTCACTTCCTGAGCTGGTGGCGATGGCCGCTTCCGTGCTTTTGATGATCGTGCTGTCAAATGATGGTGATACGAACTGGTTTGAAGGGGCGACATTGCTCGCTGCCTATACGATTATGGGGATCGGCTTTTACTTGCTGTAAGCTGCTTTCTGTTTGCCGGAACAAAGCGTCCGATGCCAAGGCGGGAAGAAAATTTCGCTGTTGCGGATAAAGCGCGCATTTTGAAAGAAAATAACAGTGAATCATGGGACAGAAAGGAGCGAAGATGATGAAAAAGTGGGCCGTTTCCTTATTGACGAGCACGCTTCTCCTTTATGCAGCAGCGTTCCCAGGGCTAGCGGCTTCCGGCAAACCGGCGCCCGGTTCAGTCATCGATATATCAAAGGAAAACACATACCCGAATCCGACGCAAGATATGCCGCATCTGGAGCCGAGTTCGTTTGCGAAACAACTGTTAAAATCGGCAAATGTCCAAATTGAAAATCCCGAATTGATCCATCTCTTTAATGAATCTTCGGCGACGGACACGCCATGGGCCATCGGCTATCGAGCGACGATTTATTTAGGGCAATGGCCGCTCAATTACCAATCGCTCGAGACGTCGACGAACTGGGAATATCAAAAGGTCAACACGAATTTCCTCGATAACCGCGGCGGTGATACGGCGCAAAAGCTGTACTATAAGCAAGAAATGCAAAAATATGTCCGCGGCGGGTTGACGGCGAAAGTGCCGAATGAAGAGGCGGTCAAGCGGATGATATTGAACAAAGCGATGGAAAAAACGAACTTGCCGCTCTCTTTTAGCACCGTTGTCGGCCTTGGCACGAAAAAAGACCAGCCGTATCATGTGCCGGCGAAGAAAATGGGCTATCTATACGCGTACGCTCCAGCGGTGAATGAGAAAGGGAAAGTGACGTACGGGGAAGTGTACGTTGTCCTCAAAGGAAACAAAAAGAAAATCGTCGTCAAAAATGTGACGACAAGAGGAGTCGGGGCGTGGATCCCGGTGCAGGACCGGCTGTATATGTCTTACGTTGTCAGCGAGCAGCCAAGGTAAAAGGTGCCCAAAAGACGGGCACCTTTTCCCATTTGCTAGTCATACCGCTTATCGGGCAATGCGCGCGGATCGTTTCGTAAAATCGATGTCGCGATAATACGTCTGCTTCACAAGAACGTTCGGCCCGAGGCAGCGCGCCGCCGGACAATGGCAAAGCAGCTCATTGGCCAGTTTCGAGCGGCGCCATTGGTCATACACGTCAGGCAGCGAATCGTGGATGATGTTGCCAAGCGGCGGTTCATCGCCGAAATCGGTGACGATGACATCGCCGGTGAAAATGTTGACATTGAGCCGCGAGCGGCCGTCCGGATCGTTGCGCACGGTGACGTTTTTGCTTTCATACAGCCGCTTCAATAGGGCCACATCTTCTTCGTTGTCGCTGCATGGGTAAAACGGCAGCGTCCCGAACAACATCCAGACGTCCTCGTTGCGAATGTCAAGCAAATGGTGGATCGCTTCGCGCAACTCGTCCAAGCTCAGTGTCTCAAGTGCACTGGCAAAATCGCTCGGATACATCGGATGGATTTCATGACGCCGGCAGCCCATTTCCTCGACCACTTGGCGGTGGATCGTTTCCAAATGGCGAACCGTCCGCTTGTTGAGCATCGTTTCCGCCGACACCATGACCCCTGCTTTCGCCAACGCTTTCGCATTGTCGAGCATGCGCTGAAAATACTTTTCACGCTGGGCGCGCGTCGGCTTCCGCTCCATCATGGCGAATCCGCCGTCGATAAAGTCATCGATCGTTCCCCAGTTATGGGAGATGTGCAGCACATCCAAATACGGAATGACTCGTTCATAGCGCGCCAAGTCAAGGGTCAAATTTGAATTCAGCTGCGTCCGCACCCCGCGCTCGTGCGCGTAGCGGAGAAGGGGAACGACGTATTGTTCGACGGATTTTAATGACAGCATCGGCTCGCCGCCGGTGATGCTTAATGATCGCAAATGCGGGATTTCTTCCAAGCGGCGGAGCAACAAATCAAGCGGCAACGCCTCGGGGTCTTTTGCCGACAGCGTATAGCCAACGGCGCAATGCTCACAGCGCATATTGCAAAGCGTCGTTGTCGTGAACTCGATGTTGGTCAGTTCAAGTTGTCCGTATTCTTCAATATCGACATACGCCTCCCACGGGTCATACATCGGTGTAATCGCTGGCATGGTTGATGCACGCATGTCTTTCTCCTCTTTCCATTCAAAGTCTCAACGTTCATTATCGGCAACAGTCACTCAGCTTGTCAATTGTTTTACCGATCCTCTATCCCATTCCTATGAGGCGGGCGGGGGACTGATGAGACTGAAAAGAAAGATTTTTTCCATAACCGAGAAAAAGCAGTATAATAGAAGGAGATGAGACAACTGCCGATAGGGCGATCCAAAGGGAAAGGGCGTGGAACCGACATGGAAAAATTCCAGCAAAGCATGTATGACTTGATCGTTGAGACGTCAACGAAGCTGCCGAAGGACGTTCGCCGAGCGATCGCTCGGGCGAAAGTGCGCGAAAACGCCGGCACTCGGGCGGCGATGGCGCTCGATACGATCGTCGAGAACATTCAAATGGCGGACGAAAACGTGTCGCCGATCTGTCAGGACACCGGCTTGCCGACATTTAAAATCAAAGTGCCGGTCGGCGTCAACCAAATTGAAATGAAAAAAGCGATCCGGGCGGCCATCGCTGAAGCGACGAAAAACGGCAAGCTGCGTCCGAATTCGGTCGACTCGCTCACCGGCAAAAACAGTGGCGACAACTTAGGAGAAGGCGTGCCGGTCATCAAATTTGAACAATGGGAAAACGATTACATTGACGTCCGTTTGATTTTAAAAGGCGGCGGCTGTGAAAACAAAAACATTCAATACAGCCTGCCGTGTGAACTCGAAGGGCTCGGCCGCGCCGGCCGCGACCTTGACGGCATTCGCAAATGCATTTTGCATGCGGTGTACCAAGCGCAAGGGCAAGGGTGCAGCGCCGGCTTCATCGGCGTCGGCATCGGCGGCGACCGCTCATCGGGCTATGAGCTCGCCAAAGAGCAGCTGTTCCGCCCGGTGGATGACGTCAATCCGATCGAAGAACTCCGCCAGTTGGAAGAATACATTATGGAAAACGCCAACAAGCTTGGCATCGGCACGATGGGCTTTGGCGGCGAATCGACGCTGCTGGGCTGTAAAATCGGTGTCATGCACCGCATCCCGGCGAGCTTCTTCGTTTCCGTGGCTTACAATTGCTGGGCGTTCCGCCGCATGGGCGTGAAAATCGATCCGGCAACGGGCGAGATCATCGAATGGCTGTACCAAGACGGCGAAGACGTCGATTTCGCGAAAGAATTGGAAAAAGCGGAAGCCGCCGCGGCGCTTGAACAAGGCGACACACGCGTCATCGACCTCGTTCCGCCGCTGTCGGAAGAACAAGTGCGCCAGCTTCGCGTCGGCGATGTCGTCCGCATCAGCGGCATGATTTACACCGGCCGCGACGCTATTCATAAATATTTGATGGACCATGACGCGCCGGTCGACTTGAACGGGCAAATCATTTACCATTGCGGGCCGGTCATGTTAAAAGATGAAGAAGGCCGCTGGCACGTCAAAGCCGCCGGCCCGACGACGAGCATCCGCGAAGAGCCGTACCAAGGCGACATCATGAAAAAATTCGGCGTCCGCGCCGTCATCGGCAAAGGCGGCATGGGCGCGAAAACGCTGCAAGCTTTAAAAGAACACGGCGGCGTATACTTGAACGCCATCGGCGGCGCCGCGCAATATTACGCCGATTGCATCAAATCCGTAGAAGGCGTCGATTTGCTGGAATTCGGCATCCCGGAAGCGATGTGGCATTTGCGCGTCGAAAACTTCACCGCCGTCGTCACGATGGATTCGCACGGCAACAGCTTGCATGAAGATGTGGAAAAATCGTCGCTTGAAAAGCTCGCTCAATTCAAAGAACCGGTGTTCAAATAAAAAGAAAGAAGCGATTTCAAACGAACGGCTGGCCGATCAGCTCACCTGGCCCCAAACGCGTGTGCCGCATGCGCGTTTGGGGCTTTTTTTGCAAAAAATGGCGGGCGTAAAGCGCGGAGGCGGGAAAACAATAAGAAAAAGGAAACGATCGCGGCCAAGGAGGCATTGTGCGCATGAAATGGCTTCTTTCTCTTTTGTTGCTGTTCACGTTGATCCCCGCCCCCGCGTTCGCGGCAAGCCATGCGCCGATCCATTGGGGATTCAAGCGGAGCGAAAACCATCAGCCCCCATCGGCGGGGAAAGAGCTTGACGAACTGCTCGCCAAATACGATGCCTTTTATTTAGGCGATACGAGCGAAAAAACGATTTATTTGACGTTTGACAACGGCTATGAAAACGGCTATACGGCGCAAATTTTAGACGTGTTAAAAGAAAAGAACGTGCCGGCTGCCTTTTTTGTCACCGGCCATTACTTGCAAACCGCCCCTGAGTTAGTGAAACGAATGGCCGCCGAGGGGCACATCATCGGCAATCATTCATGGCACCACCCCGATTTGACAACGGCAAGCGAAGAGCGGTTCCGTGAAGAGCTGGAAAAAGTAAAAGAAAAGACCGAGGAATTGACCGGGCAAAAAGGGATGGCGTACCTTCGCCCGCCGCGCGGCATTTTCAGTGAACGGACGTTGGCGCTCGCCCGCGAGCTCGGCTATTACCACGTCTTTTGGTCGCTGGCGTTCGTCGACTGGCAGACCGACCGCCAGCGCGGCTGGCAATACGCGTACGATCAAATCATGAAGCAAATCCATCCCGGGGCGATTTTGCTTTTGCACTCGGTCTCGAAAGACAACGCCGACGCGCTGCCGAAGGTGATCGACGACTTGCGCAAACAAGGGTATACGTTTGCCAGCTTAGATGAGTTGATGGCGAAAAAGATGGGCCTCCATCCGTGGCTGTTTCGTCCGTAAGGCCTTCAGCGCGGCCTGTCTGCTCATGGAAGTGAGCGCTTTTCGGTGCAGAGGTCAGCGCCGACGGCTTCTGTTGTCCCCGTGTCCGTCGTCGTCGTCGCGTTGCGGATGGTCAAAACAACAGGGTGCGCCGCTAGGGCATTCCCCGCCTCGCCACCAGAAACGGATCGGCTGCTTGTCCGATTCGTTGGTTTGGCGGGGCGTTTTTCGTTATAATAAGGGCACGGACGAACGAGAAAGGTGAGAACGATGTGGAAGCAAATGATTACCGTGCCCGCGCCGTACGATTTTGCCCATGCGTTGGAGCGATTGGCGCTCGATCCGCTGCTGGCGGTTGATCTAGAGCGGCAGCGCGTCACCGTGCCGCTTCATCTCGATGACGTAAAAGTGCCCGTCGCGGTGGAAAGCATCGGCACAAAAGACGCCCCGCGCTTGATCGTGTCGGGTCCGCATCCCGAGCGGCAACAGGAGATCATTGAACGGATTTCCGATCTGTTTCAATGGCGGACGCCGCTCGCTTCGGTGCACCGCCACTTTCAGGCGACCGAGCTGGCGCCGCTGTTTGCCCGTTATGAGGGGCTGCCGTTGGTGCTTGATTTTGATTTGTATTTTTGCCTCGTCAAATGTTTGATCCACCAACAGCTTCATCTCAAAGTCGGCTATCGGCTCACAGAGCGGTTTGTGAAAACGTTCGGCGAGGAGCGGGACGGCGTTTGGTTTTACCCGCGCCCAGAAGAGATCGCCGCCCGCTCGTACGAGGACTTGCGCGCTTTGCAGCTGAGCGGACGGAAAGCGGAATATATCGTCGATATGTCGCGCCTCATTGCCGAGGGGAAGCTGCGGCTTGATGAACTCAGGCAGATGGAGGACGGCGAAGTGATGGAACGGCTGACCGCCATCCGCGGCATCGGGCCATGGACCGTGCAAAATTTCCTCCTGTTCGGGCTCGGCCGCCCGAACGTCTTCCCGCCGGCGGATATTGGCTTGCAGCGGGCGGTGGAACAACTTTTTCAGCTGCCGAAGCGGCCGACCGCCCACGAGCTGGCGGCGCTCGGCGAGCGGTGGAAGCCGTATGCGAGCTACGCGGCGCTTTATTTATGGAGAAGCATTGAATGAGAGGGACCGAACCGATATGGCAAAGCGACAAACGAAGGTGAAGATTCGAAAAGGAGACCAATTTCCGCTGACGATTCAGCGAATCGGCATTAACGGCGAAGGGGTCGGCTATTTTCAAAAACAAGTCGTCTTCGTCCCCGGCGCCTTGCCGGGTGAGGAAGTGATCGTCGAGGCGACCGACATCCACCCTACCTATGCCGAGGCGAAAATCAAGCGCATCCGCAAGCGCTCGCCAAATCGCATTAAGCCGCCATGCCCGCTCTATGACCAGTGCGGCGGCTGCCAGCTGCAGCACTTGGCGTACGAAGCGCAGCTGGAGGCGAAGCGCGACATTGTCATCCAGGCGCTGCGCCGCCACGCCCGCCGCCTCGATGTCGACAAACTTGACATCCGCCCGACGATCGGCATGGATGACCCGTGGCATTACCGAAACAAAAGCCAGTTCCAAGTCGGGATGAAAGAAGGGAAGGTGCTCGCCGGGCTGTACGGCCTCAACTCCCATCGGCTCATCGACTTGTCGGAATGCCGCGTCCAACACCCGCAAACGACGCGCGTAACGAACATCATCAAAACGATTTTGCAAGACTTGCGCATCCCAATTTACAACGAGCGGACAAGAACCGGCGTCGTGCGGACGATCGTCGCCCGCGTCGGCTTTCATACCGGCGACATCCAAGTCGTTCTCGTCACGGCGACGAAAGACATCCCGCGCCAAGAGCTGCTCATTGACGAAATTCGCCGCCGTCTCCCCGAAGTCAAATCGATCGTGCAAAACATCAACGGTGAAAAAACATCGCTCATTTTCGGCGATGAGACGGAAGTGCTCGCCGGCGACGAATACATTCAAGAGACGCTCGGCGATTTGTCATTTGAGCTCTCCGCGCGCGCGTTTTTCCAGCTCAATCCGATCCAAACGGTGAAATTGTACGATGAAGTAAAAAAAGCGGCCGCTCTCACTGGAACAGAGAGGATCGTTGACGCCTATTGCGGCGTCGGCACGATCGGGTTGTGGCTCGCCCGCGACGCCAACGAAGTGCGCGGCATGGATACGATTCCAGAAGCGATCGCAGACGCAAAGAAAAACGCCAAAAAACACGGGTTCACAAACACGCACTATGTCGTCGGCAAAGCGGAATATTGGCTGCCGAAATGGGTGAACGAAGGCTGGAAGCCGGACGTCATCATCGTCGACCCGCCCCGCGTCGGCTGCGACCGGGCGCTGCTCGAAACGATCCTCCGCGTCCGCCCGCAGAAAGTCGTCTACGTCTCGTGCAACCCGTCCAGCCTCGCCCGCGATCTCGACACCCTAGCGGCCGCCTATCGCATCGACTACATCCAGCCGGTCGACATGTTCCCACATACGGCGCATGTGGAAGCGGTGGCGAAATTAACGTTGCAATTTTGACACTCCACACGTCTTCAGCCGTGTGGAGTGTCAATGGAAAACGAAATCGGGTTCTTCCACTCCTTTTTGGGAGAAAGAAGAGAGGGAGAAAGGGGAAGAAATGCTCATGTTCTTCCTTGTTTTTAAAACTCGAAACCAGTCAGAGTCAGCGAGAGGTAAAAAGGAAAATCGAAAACATTATATCCTGCCCACGGAAATGCTTACATGTTGGGTATGTAAATAACGAGCAGAACACAAATGAAAGGCAATGCTGAAAAATCAACTAACATAAGATGTACATGAGCAATTTTTGCTCTCCCTCCTTCATGAAAATGGCAACTCAAGGAGCGCACATTCTCATAGAAAACCAGAGCAAGGCCGAGTGCGCATTTTTCAATCATGGTCATAATGTAGAGGAGGGTCATGCCATCAAGTGAAACGTTTGCCTCAGCTATTGCATCAACAAGAAACTCCTTCTAACAGGGCTCGCCGTTAGAAGGGATTTTTTATTTGGAAAAATAAGACGCTGGCCGCTTCGGATTGAGCACAAGGCTAGCTGGGTCATGATATCTTGATCAAAAATACGCCTCCAGTCGTAGACAAAATATATCTACAGAACATGAAGGGAAGCAGGTTGTCTGCGGTACGATAGAAGACGAAAGGAGGCGAAAGGATGGCAAAAAAGATCGGGTTGTTCGTTGCCGGCGCGGCCGCCTTGCTGGTGCTCTTGTTTCATCTCGGGCCGCTTGTCGGGCTGGCGATCACGCTGGCGATCTTGTACTATGCGTTCAAGAAATGTTTGAAAGCCCCATCGACATTTGGGAAAGTGGTGTGGGCGCTCATTGGCTGTGCGGCGTTGGTGGCCAGCGCTTCGAATGTGCCGGCGCTCATCGCGCTTGTGGCGGCGTATGTGTTGTATGTCGTGTATAAACAATGGAACGGAGTGAAAGGGGAACGTGTCGTTCCGGAAAGCGACGATCCGTTTGTCAACTTTGAAAAACAATGGGCCGAGCTGCAAAAACAGTATTAATATGGACGAAAGAGGAGTGATCGATGGTGGGCGTATTCTCGCGTTTGAAAACGATCATTGAAGCCGATCTTCACGAATGGCTTGACGAAAAAGAAAAGAAAAACCCCATTGCGCTTCTTAATCACTATTTGCGCCAATGTGAACAAGAAGTCGAGCGGGTGCGGCAGCTGCTTGAGCGCCAATATGTGTTAAAAGAGCAGTTTGCCCGTGAACATCGCGAGGCGGAACAGATGGCGGAAAAACGAAGCAAGCAGGCGGAGGTGGCGGCGCAGGCCGGGGAAGTAGAGCTGGCCGAATTTGCCCGGCGCGAACAAGCGCAATATGCGGAACGGGCGGGCCGCCTGAAACAGCTGCTCGAGCAAGCGAGCCGCGAGCTGTTTGAGTTAGAAGCGAAATATGAGGAAATGAAGCATAAGCTGAAAGACATGCAGATGCGGCGCATGGAGTTGATGGGGCGGGAAAACGCGGCGCGCGCGCACTACCGAATCCATCGGGTGATCAGCGGGGATGCCGGCCCGGCGCTGGCGGCGTTCGCCGATGCGGAAGCCTACCTTGACCGCCTGGAGCAGCAAGTTCGCTCCGATTATTACCGGAGCACGATCGACGCGCGCATCGCTCAGCTGGAAAAGCAGTTGCAGGAAGGAAACTAACCGGATATGCTAGAAGGTGTCCCAATATAATGGGGCACCTTCTTTCATACCTGTGTATGTGCATGAAACATGCCAATCCATAATATGTTGTGCCTTGGTGCGAAGAACATGAAAACCATCTTTTGGGACAACGTTTTTCATTTTGGACAACAGGTGGGATCCCCGCATGCTCGATCAACGGAAGAAAACGGATTATGTCAGTTGGGTTGCGTTGGTGACCCTGCTCCTTTTTGCGATTGAAATTTCTTTTTTTCGCCCGGGTGTGCTGTTTTCATTGAGTATATCAGTCGGTTTGATTTATGTTGGAAGGAAAAGATGGCATCGGCGGAAAGGGAAATGGCTGTTTTGGCTTGGCTGCATCATGTTGGCGATTCATGTCTTAACGATGATGGCCGCCCGTTTTGTCATGGTTGCGCTGTTGTGTTATGCCATTTGGCAATTGTTCCAGTCAAAGCGGCATCCGACGGTGATCCGTCCAACTATGACCGAGAACTCGTATGGGGGAGAGGTAATTGTGCGCCGTCAACCGCTGTTTCAAAATGTATGGGTTGGCCGGCAAGCGACCCCAGAACAGGTGTACGAGTGGAATGATGTCAATATCCAAACGGGGATCGGGGATACGGTCATTGATGTCAGCTATACTGTGCTTCCCAAAGGGGAAGCGGTCATTATCGTGCGTGGCTTGGTCGGCAACATTCAAGTTCTCGTTCCGTACGAAATCGAGACGAGGCTCGTTCATTCCGCCATTTTCGGCGCCGCCTCGCTGTTTGGCAAGGAACAGGAAAGAATGTTCAATGAAACGCTCATTTATCAAACGTCTTCGTATGATCAAGCGGAACAAAGACTGAAAATCGTCACCTCGATGATCATTGGCAATGTCGAGGTGAAACGCGTATGAGTCGCCCGATGCTCGCTTCCGTTTTGCTTGCGCTTATGCTTGCTGTGGCGTTGCTCGTTTCCTTTTTCTATTTGCTTCCGCCCGGAATGTGGTCGTCTTTGTGGGAGCAAACCGTGATGGGATTGCCGTTTTTGCTGTTTGTGTTGGCCGTAAGCGTGTGTATGGGGATCGCTGTTGGATTGATGCTTGATTCCTTCTTTCGCAAGCAGTGGCATGCGGTTGTGCAGGCGCTGCGGCACATTGAACAAGGAGAAATGGGGGAGTTGCATCGGAAAGAGCCGCCATCGGAGCTGCAAGACGTCTGGCGACAAATCGAGAAGCTGCAAGCGCAATGGCGCGCGCAAACGAAGCGCGTGCAAAAGTTAGCGGCGGAAAAGGCGGAGCAGGAAGAACGGCTCGTTGAACGCATTCTTTCGGAAGAGCGCACGCGGTTGGCGCGGGAGCTGCACGATTCGGTCAGCCAACAATTGTTCGCCGCTTCGATGATGATGTCGGCCGTCATGGAAACGATGCCGCCGGATGATGAACGGCAGCGCAAACAATTGGCCATGGTCGAGCAAATGATTCACCAGTCGCAATTGGAAATGCGGGCGCTGCTTTTGCATTTGCGGCCGGTGCAGCTGAAAGGCAAATCGCTTCAAGAAGGGATGAATGAACTGCTCACGGAATTGGCGGGCAAAGTGCCGCTCGAGATGAAATGGAACATCGAAGACGTTCCGCTCGATAAAGGGGTGGAAGATCATCTGTTTCGCATTTTGCAGGAGTCGCTGTCGAACACGTTGCGCCATGCGAAAGCGCAAACGGTGGAAGTATTGCTGATTGAACGGGACGGGTTTGCGATTTTGCGCGTCACTGACGACGGTGTCGGTTTTGATGTGGAACGTTCAAAAAGCGGTTCGTACGGGTTGAAGCACATGTATGAGCGGGCGGCGGAAATCGGCGGAACATTGAAGGTCGTCAGCTTAAAAGGCCAGGGAACACGGCTGGAAGTGAAAGTGCCGCTTTTGCACAGGGGGGATGACCGTGATTAAGGTGCTGCTTGTCGATGATCATGAAATGGTGCGGCTTGGCGTGTCCGCGTATTTGTCCGCTCAACCGGACATGGAGGTGATCGGTGAGGCGGAGGATGGGGAAAAGGGAGTGGAGCTCGCCCTCCAGTTGCGGCCGGATGTCATTTTGATGGACTTGGTGATGGAACCGGTGGACGGCATTGCCGCGACACAGGAAATCATTCGCGCATGGCCGGAGGCGAAAATCATTGTCGTGACGAGTTTTTTGGATGATGAAAACGTGTTCGCGGCGCTCGAAGCAGGGGCGACGAGCTATTTGTTGAAAACATCGAAAGCGAGCGAAATTGCCGACGCCATTCGCGCTACGTTCCACGGACAATCGGTGCTCGAGCCGGAAGTAGCGGGAAAAGTCATGCAAAACCGGCGAAGACAACGAGAGCGGCTGCCGCACGAACAGCTTACGAGCCGGGAGATGGAAGTACTTTTGCTGATGGCGCAAGGGAAGACGAATCAAGAAATGGCTGATGAATTGTTCATTTCCCTCAAAACGGTGAAAGTGCATGTGAGCAACATCCTCGCCAAACTCGGCGTCCAAGACCGGACGCAAGCGGTGATTTATGCGTTTCGGCATGGATTGGTGAAATGAGGAGTGTGCGAGTGGCAAGAGATGATGAAATGACAAAAAGGGGGAAATCGTCGATGAGTGGAATCGCTAACACGCCGCAGCCGCCGTATTATGCCGTTATTTTTACATCGGAGAGGACAGAAGGGGACGATGGATATGAAGAAATGGGGAAAATGATGGTAGAACTCGCTGCCAAACAGCCCGGATTTTTAGGTGTGGAAAGCGTGCGAGGGCAGAATGGAATCGGGATTACGGTTTCCTATTGGACGTCATTGGAGGCCATTCGCAATTGGAAAAAGCATGATTGGCATCAACTGGCGCAGAAAAAAGGAAAAGCGGATTGGTACAAGCGCTATGCATTGAGAGTATGCTATGTCGAACGCGATTCATTTTTTGATAGGGAGTAGGTGTTCTGTGAACACCAAAACCGCTCCATTTCATCAAAAGGAACAGGAGGATGAAACAGGAGCGGTTTTGTTCGTTGCGGTGGGTCAAAAAGGCTAACGTTTCGAGAGGAATTACGCTTGTTTGGCCAATTGGCGAAGCTTTCGGTCGTGATGGAGCACCTTCGTGGTCAACACTTCGACCGAGGTTTGCGTGTCTGCGAGTTCTTCTTCGAGGCGATCGCTTCGTTCGTTCAGTTGTCTGTTCATCTGTTGCATTTCCTCACGAAGGGAATCGATTTTGGCTTCAAGACGGGTTTCGACAGCATGGATTTCGCTGCGGAGCTGCTGGCCCATTTCGTGCATTTCTGTGCGGAGTTGTTGCCCCATTTCGTGCATTTCCGTGCGGAGTCGTTGCTCCATTTCCTGCATTTCACCGCGCAGTCGTTGTTCCATCGCTTGCATCTCATCGTGCAGTCGCTGTTCCATTTCCTGCATTTTCGAGCTGATTTTGTCGGAATGTTGTTCGAGGGCATGCAGCACCGCTTGAATGATTGTGCTCTCTTCCACTCTTTTCACCTCCTCATGGCCATTATAGGCGAAACGGAACGGAAGCGAAAGAGAAAAGATGGCGAGTTTCGTCGAAACGGGGCGGTCGAATTTTTGGGGCGAACCGCGTGTTTTCGATTTATTATGCCGCCTGCTTTGCCATACAATAGAACTATAGCTTGGCCGAAAAAAGGAGATGATCAAATTGGATGCGGGGTGGACGTTTGACAACCGTTATGCAAGGCTGCCGGAACGCTTTTTCAGCCGCGTTCTCCCCACGCCGGTGCGCGCGCCGGAACTGGCGGTGCTCAACCGGTCGCTTGCGGCAGAACTTGGGTTGAATGAAGAAGCATTGCGAAGCGACGCAGGGGTGGCGGTGCTGGCGGGAAATCGGATTCCGGACGGGGCTGAACCGCTGGCGCAGGCGTATGCCGGGCATCAGTTCGGCTATTTCACGATGCTTGGCGACGGACGGGCGGTGCTCATCGGCGAGCATGTCACCCCAAGCGGCAAGCGGGTGGATATCCAGCTGAAAGGCTCGGGACGAACGCCGTATTCGCGCGGCGGCGACGGGCGGGCGGCGCTCGGGCCGATGCTGCGGGAGTACATCGTGAGCGAGGCGATGCACGCCCTTGGCATTCCGACGACCCGCAGCTTGGCGGTCGTGACAACGGGAGAGACGATTCGGCGGGAAACCGAACTGCCTGGGGCGGTGTTAACCCGCGTCGCCTCAAGTCATTTGCGTGTCGGGACGTTCCAATACGCGGCGCAATGGGGGACGAAAGAAGAGCTGCGCGCGTTGGCCGATTACGCGCTCGAGCGGCATTTCCCTCGGTTTGAGGAGGCTGAGAACCGCTATTTGTTTTTGCTTGAACAAGTCATCGCCCGGCAAGCGGCATTGATCGCCCAATGGCAGCTTGTCGGTTTCGTCCACGGGGTGATGAACACCGATAACATGACGATCAGCGGGGAAACGATCGATTACGGGCCATGCGCGTTTATGGACACGTATGACTTGAAGACGGTGTTCAGCTCCATCGATACGGAAGGGCGGTATGCGTACGGCAATCAGCCGTATATCGGGGGCTGGAACTTAGCCCGATTGGCGGAGAGCTTGCTGCCGCTGCTGGATGAGGATGAGGAAAAGGCGGTGGCGTTGGCGCAGGAAGCGCTCGATCAATATCCGACGTTGTACCATCGTCATTGGCTCGACGGGATGAGAGCGAAACTCGGTTTGGCTGAAGCGCAAGAGGGGGATGGCGGGCTTATCGCGGATTTATTGCGGCTGATGGAAGAATACCGCGCTGACTATACGAACACGTTCCGGGCGTTGACGTTAGGCGAGTACACCGGAATGGCGCTCTTTGACGCTTCCGAGTTTCGCGAGTGGCACGAGCGCTGGCAAACGAGGCTCAGCCAAGAAGCGGTTTCGCGGGAAGAAGCGTATGAACGGATGCGCCGCCATAATCCGGCCGTCATTCCGCGCAACCATCGGGTTGAAGAGGCGTTGGCCGCCGCGGTCAATTGCGGCGACTACAGCGTGATGGAGCGTTTCCTCGAAGCGTTGGCCGACCCGTACGCTTATTCGCCGGAACAAGCCGAGTACGCGGAACTGCCGCCGCCGTCCGACCGGCCGTACCGGACGTTTTGCGGGACGTGAAAAGGGCCCTTGGGAGCCCTTTTTTTCATTTTCCTCTTTACTTTGACGTTGCGTCAAGGTGTATCGTCATCCATAGGGAGGTGAGGAACATCGAGTACACCGTGCATGAGCTGGCCAAACTGGCGGGGGTGACAAGCCGTACGCTTCGGTATTACGATCAGATTGGGTTGCTGAAGCCGGCGCGGTTGAGCGACGCCGGGTATCGGCTATACGGGCCGCGCGAAGTCGATCGTTTGCAGCAAATTCTCTTTTATCGTGAACTTGGAATCGATTTGGAAACGATCAAACAAATCATTCATTCCCCGTCCTTTGATGAACTGAAAGCGCTAAGGGAGCACCGCCAACAGCTGTTGGAAAAAAGACGCCATCTGGATGCGTTGATTGCGAGCGTTGAAAAAACGATTGCCGCTAAAGAAGGAGGAATCATGATGAGCGACGAGGAAAAGTTTGCTGCGTTCAAGGAGCAGCTGGTTGAAGAAAACGAGCGGAAATATGGAGAAGAAATTCGCCGCAATTATGGCGATGAACAGGTCGATCGTTCCAACGACAGACTGCGGAAGATGACGAAGGAACAGTTTGATGAGGCGGAACGGCTCAGTCAAGAGGTGCTTGAGGCATTGAAAGAAGCGATGCAAGATGGCGACCCGGCCGGCGAGGCGGCGCAACGGGCGGCGGATTTGCACCGTCAATGGCTTTGCTTCTGGTGGGATCATTATTCGAAGGAAGCGCATGCCGGACTGGCGCGTCTGTATGTCGAGGACGAACGGTTTCAAGCATACTATGACCAAGTGCATCCGGGAGCGGCTGAGTTTCTCAAAGAAGCGATTTGGATCTATACGGGGATGAAAGACCGTTAAGCAGCAGGCGGCTCGCCCGAAGAATAGGCGGGCCGCCGTTTTTGATGGCTCTGGATGAAGGCGTTCGATTTGCGGTACAATCAAAGTGGTGCATAAGGGGTCCTCGGTGAACAGCGAAAGGAAGGAGTGGGTGCAATGGAGGCGCTCAGACAACGACTGCGGGCCATTGACCAAAAGGGATATAAAGCGTACAAAGCGATTGAGGGGGAGTATTCCTTTCCGGCATTTACCTTGGCGATTGACCATGTGCAAGGCGACCCGTTTGCGGAACCGTCGAAAATTCGGGTGATCGTGCCACGGGTGAAGACGGTGTTGACATCGGAGTGGACGAACACGAAACCGCGCCGCGTCCGTTGCGAAGATGTGCTGGCGCGCCGCGTCCATCACGAACTGCGGCAATGGCCGGCGCGGGCGCGCGGGTCGGGAAAAAGCGGGCTCGTGTGGATCGACGCACCGGGGCAGAAGGTGCTCGAGCGAACGGCGGTGCAAATCACCGATGAGACGATCACCATTTGTTTATCGGTTGGCTTGCCGGCCAACGGGCGGCGCATTTTAGCGAAGGAAGCCGAGAGCATCTTTTTCGAACAAATTCCAGCTGTGATCGAGCGGGCGGTGTACGGCCTTCACGAAGAGGATATCCGCCCGGCGGTTGAGCTGGCCGATCAACAGCATGCCATCCGCCGCTATTTGCATGAGCGCGGATTGGTGGCGTTTGTCGCCAACGGCGCGATCTTGCCGCGCGAAAGCGGGGTGAGCGACAAGCCGCTGCGGAAAGGTGCGGTGCCGTTTCAAAGCCCGCCGGAGCTCGAGGTGGCGATTCCGGTGCCACATCGCGCCGAACCAATCAAAGGCATGGGCATCCGGAAGGGGATCACGCTCATTGTCGGCGGCGGTTACCACGGAAAATCGACGCTGCTTCAGGCGTTAGAGCACGGTGTGTATGACCATATCGCCGGCGATGGCCGGGAGTTTGTCATCACTGACAGCGGGGCGGTGAAAATTCGCGCTGAGGACGGCCGCAGCGTGGCCAATGTCGATATTTCCCCGTTTATCGGCACGCTGCCGTACGGCAAGGAGACGACGCGCTTTTCGACGGAAAACGCGAGCGGCAGCACCTCGCAAGCCGCGAGCATGATCGAAATGATCGAAGCCGGGGCGTCAGCGTTTTTGATCGATGAAGATACGAGCGCCACCAATTTGTTCATGCGCGATGCGCGCATGCAGGCGCTCATCGCGAAAGAAGCTGAGCCGATCACCCCGTATATCGACAAAGCCCGTCAGCTGTTTCACGACTACGGCATTTCCACTGTCTTGGTCGTCGGAGGGTTAGGGGATTATTTTGAGATTGCCGATTGTGTGATCAAAATGGAACAGTATGTTCCATCCGATGTGACCAGCGAAGCGAAACAGATCGCGGCCAAGATGCCATCGGGGCGGAAAGCGGAAGGTGGAGAGTCGTTTGGCCGCATTCGTGAGCGCATCCCGCTGCCGGAGAGCTTAAACAGCCAAAAAGGAAAGAAAGCGAAAGCGGCCGCGCGCGGTCGCCACGTCATTCAATACGGGCTGACGGACGTGCTGTTGTATGCGCTGGAGCAGCTCGTCGACGACAGCCAGACGAGAGCGATTGCTGCGGCGTTCTTGTATATGGAGCGAAAAGGATGGCTTGACGGAACGAAGACCGTCCGTCAATTGCTCGATGCCATCGAGGAACGGTGGGACCGACATGGGCTTGGCTCGATTTCTTTCCGAAACGGCCATCCCGGCGAGTTCGCCCGCCCGCGCCGCTTCGAGCTGGCGGCGGCGCTCAATCGGCTGCGGACGCTTCGCTGCCGGCAGTGCTAGGAATAGAAGGACGGCACGTGGAGGGGAGGTTATGTCCGCTTTTTGCCGCCCGGCTGTGCTTCCACCTGAACAAACGGCGTTTGTTGCGGGGAGGAGCATCAGCACCTTTGCTGGGAACAAAATGAACATGCCCCGCTGGACCGCAGGGCAAAAGAGGAACATCAGCACCTTTGCTGGGAACAGCGGCGGCTGTCTCCTCCGGTTTTTCCCTGTTTTCCGGTGATTTGACTCTAGCGCCATGAAGCCATTGCGGCTATAATAAAGTTTATGAGTGCAACGTGGCGAAAGCGGCGGGAAGCCGCGGGCAAGTGAGGGGGTCAGGGCATGAACAAATCCAAAGGCTGGATCGAATCCGAAATCAGCAAAGCGTTGACGAAATGGGAAAAAGACTTTCTTGGCCGCGGCTCGGTGTCGGTCAAAACGGATATTTTGCGCGACATGATCATCGTGTCTTTGCACGGCATTTTGACGCCGGCGGAGTATGCGCTGTGCGAGACGAAAGAAGGGATGCTGGCGGTAAAGCGGTCGAGAACGAGTTTGGTCGAATCGGGAGTCGATGAGTTGAAAGAGATGATTTTGGAGATCACCGGCGAGCAGGTGAAAAGCTTCCACACCGATTTGAGCACGCGAACAGGCGAGCGCATCATTGTTTTTAAGCTGTTTCACGATTTGGAAAAGCAGCTGACAAAGTAACTTTTTTCATGACAGGTTCATCAAGATGTTGTATAATAAAAACAACTTTTGTATAGTAAGTATAAAATAAAATCGAGAGGACGATGCTGTCGGCAGCCCTTCAAAAAACCTACGTCGGCTTAGGTTCGTTGAAGGGAAACCGACCGTCGCCCATTGCAAGACAGCGCGCGGGAGATCTTCAAACAATCGCATGGAAGATTGGTTGAAGGTAAACCGGCTATGAGCAATCGCTCGGCAATGGAACGGCCTTGTGGGGCCGCCTTGCCGGATTGACATAGCCGGTTTTTTCTTTTCTTCCGCACGGAGTGCCAATCAAACAGAGGGGAGGAGACGGAAATGGGAATGGAATGGATCACTTGGGGATGGTTTGCATCGGTGGCAGTTGTCCTCGTCAGTGCGCTGATTTGGTTGTTCCCGCGTGTGCCGGAGCGATACGTGCATGTTCATGTTTGGCTGTTGCTTCTGCCGGGGGCTGTAGCGCTGATGGGGTGGATCGGCGCTGGGTCTGTGGATATTGGCCGTTGGCGGTTTGATGCCGTCAGTTGGCTGTCCGGCGTGTATGTTTCTTTGTTGAGTTGGGCGATTCAACGGTTTTCGATTCGCTATTTGCATGGAGATCGCCGCTATCGGTGGTATTTCTCGCTTTTGACGTGGACGACGGTGGCCGCTTCGCTCACGTGGGCGGCCGGCGACTTGCGATTGATCGCAGTGTGCTGGGGGCTTCCGCTCGTGGGGCTTGTGGCGTTGACCGCGTTGAAAAAAGAATGGGAGCCGGTTCCGTTCGTCGTCCGGCAGATGAGCGTGATGTTTTTGACCAGCTGGCTTGCTGTTGCCATTGTTGCCGTTTGGCTTGGGATGGAAGGCGGTGAATGGACGCTGGCTTCTATGCTGTCAGCGGAACGGTTGGCTCACCTTGGCCCATGGGAAAAAGCCGTGTTGAATGGGCTGCTCCTATTGGGTGCCATTATTCCAGCCGGTCAGTGGCCGTTTCATCGCTGGCTGATGGAATCGGTTGTGACGCCGACGCCAGTGTCAGCGGTGATGCATGCAGGGATGGTGAATGCTGGGGGATTGTTGCTTTGGCGCTTTTCTCCGCTTTTTCACGAAACATGGGCGCATGTGGCGCTCTTTCTGATCGCTTTTGCCTCGATTTTGATTGGCACGGGCGTTAGTTTTGTTCATGTTGACTACAAGCGCCAGCTCGTCGGTTCGACGATGGCGCAAATGGGTGTTATGCTTGTGCAATGTGCGCTCGGTGCTTATGGAGCAGCGGTTGTGCATTTAGTGCTGCATGGGTTGTTTAAAGCGACGCTCTTTTTGCAGTCCGGCTCAGTCGTGCCGCGAGTCGGTCGGATAGGATTGCGAAAAACAGGCAGTTCGTGGCCAGGCGGCATCATCCTCGGCGTGCTGCTTGGGTGGGCCTTTTGGCAGGCGGCTCCGCACGAACCGGCCCGGCTGTTGAGCGCGCTTTTGCTTGCGGCCTCGGCAACAGTTGCTTGGGGGCGGCTTGCGGATTTTCGCGAAGGCCGATGGCTGGGTTTTGCGGTTGTCGCTGCTTTGGCGCTGGTGTCCGAAACGGTGCGCCATCAATTTATGGTGCTGCTTCATAACGGGGTGCCGTCCGCGTTTCTGCCGCCCGCTTCGTTCGAATGGCTTGTCTGCGCTCTGTTTGTTGCCGCGGCGCTGGTTGCTGTATGGGTCGCAAACCGGCGCAGCTCCATGCTTGCCATTCACCTGTACATGTGGCTTGTTCATCTTGGTGAGCCGCGTCCGGCGGCGACCGAAGCACAACCGCGTTATTTGGCATCCTATCTAAAGGAGGGGATGGCTCATGAGTAGAGCCGTTGTATCAATCGAACGGTCGTCGGCAGCAAAAAAAGGAGGCGCCCGCCCGCTCGCCGTCATGGTCAGCGAAGCGGCGAAGGCAATCGCTCCGCTTTGGCCGATTTCTGCGTTCATTGCCCGCCATCCGTGGATGGGGATGGAAGACAAGTCGTTTGTCGACGTGGCTGACCGGTTGCAAGAAGCTTATGGCATCGATTTGTATCCGCCAATGGCCGTTTTTCATTCGGCCCTATCCAAAGGGGAGATTGACGTTTCCTTCGTCGAGCGGCGTCTGCAACGATGGTTGGATGACGAGCCGCTTCCTGCGCCGCGCCATGAAGCGGAACGTCTATGCCGCGCCCTCCTTTGGAACGATGAGGTGCCAGAAGAGGCGCTTCAAGCGCCGGAATTGGCTGAGTTAGCTGCGATCACATTACCGCGTCATGCTTCCATTCGTCCGGTGTCCGTACGCCTTCGTTTTGCCAAACGGCTGGATCAACAAATGGCAAAATGGTGCAAGCTGTTTTACGATCGGGGAGAGGCGGCGTGGGCGCTGCCGCACCGCGAACAAGGCTTTTACGGGTCTTGGCGTCGTTTGGCGCCTCTTGATCCGTCCTTGTCCAAGGAGGAGCGGAAACGGCTTTTCGATTGGCCTTGCCATCCAGAGGAGGCGCTGCAACGGGCGCTTGAGCAGCTAGGGGTGCAGGATGAGGAAGCCGTGGCCTATTTAGAAGCGCACTTATTAGCTCTGCCCGGCTGGGCGGGGATGATTGTCTGGCAATCGCGCCAGACAGGCGATGAAGTGGACGGATTGATTAATTACTTAGCGGTTCGTTTATCGCTGGAGTGGGTGTTCACAGCGCCGCATCTCCCGCTGAAGGAGGAAGAAAACGAAGACGATCGTACGGTTGGGCCGCTGTTGGCCGCTTGGATCCATTGGGGCGGGATGACGGTGGACGACTGGCGCCGCCTGTCGCTCCAAGATCGCCGAACTCGCTTGGCGTTCGCCGATCGTTTTTGGCGGATCGGCCGCCGCCATCTTTGGCTTGAGGCGTGGGAAGACACGTATGAAGCGAAGCTGAAAGAAGCGGTTCTCACCCGTCAACCAGAGGAGCCAAAAGAGCCGGTGGCAGCGCAGCTATTGTTTTGCATTGATGTGCGCTCCGAGCCGTTCCGCCGTCATCTCGAGGAAGCGGGGCCGTTTGAAACGTACGGCTGCGCCGGCTTTTTCGGTTTGCCGATTCAAACGCGCGTACTTGATGGCGACGACGCCCATCCGTCGTGCCCGGCGATTGTGGCGCCGCAGCATGAAATCAACGAAACCGCTTCTCACGAGACGGCAGCGCCGTACCGTCGGCGACGCGATCTGTTCCGCTTTGTCGGCCGAACGTTTAAAAAAATCAAGCAGCATCTGCTAGCTGGTTTGCTGCTTCCGGAAATGAGCGGGCCGTGGCTCGGTTTGCATACGATCGCCCGCAGCGCAGCGCCGGCTTGGGCCGGGCAAGCCATTCATCAGGCGGAAATGTCGGCGGAACAAAAACCGAAGACGACGCTGTCGCTGGATTGCCAAGGGCATGACGAAACGACCGGATTGCCGATCGGGTTGACAAAAGAAGAGCAAGCGCAATACGTAAAACAACTCCTCGTCAACATTGGCTTGACATCCTCATTTGCTCCGCTTGTCGTCGTCTGCGGCCATGAAAGCGAGACGACAAACAACCCGTATGCGTCGGCGCTCGATTGCGGGGCGTGCGGCGGCGCGGCTGGGGCGTTCAACGCCCGTGTGTTTGCCGCCTTGGCCAACTTGCCGCACGTGCGGGATGAATTGGCGAAAGAGGGAATCGTCATCCCGGATGAGACAGTGTTCGTCGCCGCTGAACATATCACGACCGTTGACGAGTTGCGTTGGGTGGAAGTGCCGCCGTTATCCGAAACGGCAAAACAGTCGTTTAAGCAACTGACACAGGCGCTGGCCGGCGTCAGCCGCCAAGCCAATGCTGAGAGGATGGCGAAGCTGCCGCATGTCGGCGCCATGCCGCGCGATCCGGTTGCCGAAGCCCGACGCCGCGCCGTCGATTGGAGTGAAATTCGTCCGGAGTGGGGATTGGCGGGGAACGCCGCTTTCCTGATTGGCCGGCGGGCGTTGACAAAGGGTGTTCATTTAGACGGCCGGGTGTTTTTGCACAGCTACGATTGGCGCGAAGATCCGACCGGTGAGGCGCTGGCCGGCATCATCGCTGGGCCGGCCACGGTTGGGCAGTGGATCAACTTGCAATATTATGCTTCGACAGTGGCACCGCATTATTACGGAAGCGGCGACAAAACGACCCAGACGGTGACCGGCGGCATCGGCGTCATGCAAGGGAACGGAAGCGACTTGCTGGCCGGCTTGCCGTGGCAGTCCGTCGCCGCGTCTGACCGTGAGTGGTTCCATTCCCCGCTTCGGTTGCTTGTTGTTGTTGAAGCGCCGTCTTCCTATATCGAGCGGCTGCTCGATGAAAATAGCGAATTTCGGCGCAAAGTCCAAAACGGCTGGCTCCGCCTCGCTTCGATTGACCCAAACAGCGGGGTGTGGGTGAGCTGGGAGGCAGGCCGCCTCGCGTCGGTACAGCAACGTTAAAAAGAAACGATCTGCCGCTTGCTGAGTTTGTTTGGCAGGCGGCTTTTTTTTCGGCGACTGTCAAACAAGGCAGGGAAAATGGATGCACGCTGCGAAATAAGATAGTAGTTGGTATAACAGCAACAAGAAAGACGAGGAAAGAGGGAAAGCGGATGAAAACGCAGTTTATCGCTGGTCATGCGCGGCTGCCGGCTGGAATGGCGGCGAAAAGCCTTTACGATACGTTGACGATCACGGCGGAAATTGATAAAAAATACGGGGTGATCGTGGAGGCATCGTGCACACTGGCTACTGAACATGGGCGCGATTACGTGGCCCGCCTGCTTCGCGGCCATTCGCTGCGTGATGGCATCGACGATCTGCTCGCCGAGCTTGACGAAGGGTATTTAGGAAAAGCCCATTCTGCCCTGTGCGCGGCGCTAAAAGATTTGTACAAGCAATATTGCAAAATGGAGGAGAAAGAGTCCTAAGCAGTTGCCCCTTATCGGTTGATGGGGGCAACTGCATTTTGGTGCGGGTCAGCGGTTTGGCCGCCCATGATTTCGTCGGTGTTTCAGTTTTCAGCCGGCCGCCATGCCGGCAGCGTTTTGCGCAGCGGTTTGTCCTGGCGGTAACCGAGCACATATTCGGCCTGCATGATCGTATGAATTTCCCGCGTTCCTTCGTAAATGACCGGCGCTTTCGAGTTGCGCAAGTAGCGCTCGACCGGGTATTCGTTCGAATAGCCGTAGGCGCCATGGATTTGCACGGCGTCGTCGGCCGCCTGGTTCGCGTAGTCGCAGGCAATCCATTTGGCGAGGGATGTTTCTCTCGTGCAGCGACGGCCTTCGTTTTTGAGAAAGCCGACTTTGTAAACGAGCAGGCGGCTGATTTGCAAACCGGCTTCCATGCGTGCGATCATTTGTTGAACGAGCTGATGGCGGCCGATTTCTTTGCCGAATGTTTTTCGTTCGTGGCAGTATTTCACGCTCGCCTCAAGACATGCCATAATGAGGCCGACCGCGCCGGCGGCGACGGTGAAGCGGCCGTTGTCAAGCGCTGACATGGCGATTTTGAATCCTTCGCCTTCTTCCCCAAGCAAGTTTTCTTTCGGGACGCGGACGTTGTCAAAAAACAGTTCGCCCGTGTTGCCAGAGCGGATGCCAAGTTTCCCTTTAATCGGGCGTGACGAAAAGCCGGGCATCGTCCGTTCGACGATAAAGGCGGAAATGCCGCGATGCTTTTTCGATTTGTCCGTATAGGCGAATACGAGAAAATGGTCGGCGATGTCAGCGAGGGAAATCCATGTTTTTTGTCCGTTTAAAATGTAGTCATCTCCATCCCGGACGGCTGTCGTCTGGATGGAGGCGACGTCTGAGCCGGCATTCGGTTCGGTCAGGCCGAACGCGCCGATTTTTTCCCCGCGCGCTTGTGGGACGAGATATTTTTGTTTTTGTTCTTCCGTCCCCCACTGCAACAGCGTCAAACTGTTCAGCCCGGTGTGAACGGATACAGCGGTGCGAAATGCCGTATCGCCGCGTTCGAGCTCTTCGCAGACGATGGCAAGCGAGTTGTAATCCATGCCCATGCCGCCATATTCTTCAGGAATGCAGACGCCCATTAAATTGAGTTCAGCGAGCCGCTTGAAAATGTTGCGATCAAATTCGCCGCGCTCATCCCATTCTTTAATATAAGGCATAATTTCTTTATCGACGAATTTGCGCACCGTTTGTCGCAGCATTTCTTGTTCAGGTGTAAAGTCGAAGTTCATCATCGTTTCCATCCCCCTATGCAACTGTTTGTTTTTCATGGGTTTCTTGTCAACGTTCGTTTCCTTGTGTTTCAGCGGGCGCTGAAACGGCTGATCAAAACAACGATTCATTCAGGGTGATTGGGCCGACCGCTTCCTGCGTTCGTACTGCTTTGCCACCCGAGAGCAGTCTCGTCGTTATGCTCGCCGGCCAGCGGGGGCGGCAGCCGGTAAGACACCGGCGTGTCGGAAAGTTTCAGCGGGCTGGCGACAAGCGTTAACGGACCGACGATTGGATGGTGCATCTTGACTGTCATCTCGCGCGCCGTCGTTTGCGGATGGCGGAACAGTTCGTCGAGCGTCTGCACCGGTCCGCACGGGATGCCTTTTTCAGTGAGAAGGCGCTGCCACTCAGCCCGCGTCCGCCGCTTGATTTCCTCGTTCAGTCGCCGGTTTAGCTCTTCGCGATGGGCGACTCGGCCTGGGTTTGTCTGAAAACGCGGGTCGGATCCGATCGAGCGATCGGATAGAAGCGTGCAAAGTGCTTGAAACTGCCGGTCGTTGCCGACAGCGATGACGATCGGTCCGTCGCTTGCCATGTACGTTGAGTACGGCACGATGTTCGGGTGTTCATTGCCGAGCGGCTTCGGGACATCGCCGGATAACAAATAATTGGCGGCGACATTGACAAGCGCACTCACAGCGCAGTCAAACAGGGCGAGATCAATTTTTTGCCCGCGCCCTGTTTTCTCGCGGGCCAAAAGTGCGGCTTCGATCGCGATGGCGGCATACAGGCCGGTAAACACATCCGTGACGGCGATGCCGACTTTGAGCGGACCGGTGTCCGCAGTGCCGTTAATGCTCATCCAGCCGCTGATCGCCTGAATGATGTAGTCGTAGCCGGCTAATGGAGCGAGCGGCCCTGTTTCGCCAAACCCAGTGATGGAACAGTAAATGAGGCGCGGGTTGAGGCGCGACAACGATTCATAGCCAAGTTCCCAACGTTCCATCGTTCCGGTTTTAAAATTGTGAATGAGGACATCAGCTGTTTTGGCGAGACGGCGAATGGTCTCTTGTCCTTCTGCCGATTTTAAATTGACGGTGATGCTTCGTTTGTTTCGATTGACGGCGGTATAGTAAGCGCTCATGCCGTTTTGGAACGGCGGACCCCAAAACCGGGTGTCATCTGATCCGCCCGGCGCCTCGATTTTTATGACATCAGCCCCTAAATCGCCTAAAATCATCGTTGCATACGGACCAGCCAACACGCGTGACAAGTCGAGCACACGCACGCCATCGAGCGCTCCTGGCATCGATTCCCCCCCCTTTCTTTTCACATGCAAAAAGCCGGTTCCTATACAGCGTACAAGATAGGAACCGGCTTGAACGGACTGAGAAGGCATTCCGGCGCGGAGATGCCGTCAGGCCGCACAGTTCTTTTTGTGTTCGATGTTTAAAAGCTGCCAAACGCTGCCTGTCAGGCAACGGGGCGATCGGACAGATGGCAGAGGCCGTCCGGTCTGCACAAGCGGCCAAGCTGGCAGGAGACGGCTTATATGTTTATTATAGCGATTTGTTTGATAATTGTAAATAGTGTAACAAAAAATCACCAGCGAAAGCCGGCCCGCGAGGGGAGTAAGGCCCATTGCTGCATTGCTGGCATAAGCTCTTTTCAAAGAAATCGTCGTCCAGTCGGACAATTTAGCATGAAAAGGGCGCAACATTCACCTAAATTTCTATATAATTGTAGAGAAAGGGGAATCGATGACTCAAAAAAAGGAAGTGATGGTGCATGTTTCAAGTGTTAGTCACGACAGACGCCAATTATCTTCCGCCGCTGAGAGTCTTGATGCATTCGCTGTTTTGCAACAACCGGCGCCCATTTACGTTTTACTTGCTTTACTCGCGCATTGCCGAGGAAGAGATTCAGGCCCTTGGTGAGTTTGTTCGCCGGCAGGGGCATGAGCTCGTGCCGATTTACGTTGATCCACAACTGTTTCATGATGCGCCTGTTTTCCGCCACTATACGGTGGAGATGTATTACCGGCTGGCGGCGCATTTGTTTTTGCCGCCGGACGTCGACCGTGTCTTGTACCTTGATCCGGATATTGTGGCGATCAACCCGATGGATGAGCTGTATGACATGGATTTTGAAGGGAACTTGTTCATTGCGGCTGAGCATACTCATTCAACGAAGGTGGCCAACTTGTTCAACAAGTTGCGGTTAAAAACGCCGAACGCGAAAGGCTATTTCAACACGGGTGTGATGATGATGAACATTGCGATGATGCGTGAACACGTTCGGCTTGCGGACATTTACCAGTTCATTCGCGACAATCGGTTCAAGCTCGTTCTTCCTGACCAAGACGTCGTAAATGGGCTGTATTGGGACAAGATCAAACCGGTCGACGGCTACCGCTACAACTATGATGCGCGCTATTATGACTTTTTGCAGCTTTTGCCCAACCCGAAACACGATTTAGCTTGGATTGAGGAAAACACCGTTTTTATCCATTATTGCGGCAAGGAAAAACCGTGGAAAGACAATTACAAAGGGGAGTTGGGGCGGTTTTACAAACGGTACAGCCAAGTGTTGGAGCTCGAGGGCGAGGCAACCATGTAGCGCGGCTTGGAGAAGCGTTGAACAAAGAAAGTCTCCCGCTTCCAGCCAAGCGGAGTGGAAGCGGTTCACAGGAACAAGGCGCCCCATAACAGCGAGGCGCCTTGTTCGGTTACTGTTTGCGCTCTTGCCGGCGGATGCCGGCTGCCGCAGCCCGTGCCTGTGCTTCAAGGTCTTCATGGTCGGCAAATTCTTCCGAGTATTCCACATCGATGCCGTCAGATTTCAGCTGTTTCGGCACTTGCGGCAAAGTCGCCTTGTTTTTGTCGCGTGTTCGTTGTCCGCGAGAACGGCCCATCCCCCATGCCCCCTATTCCAAAAGTGTGAATCGTACGATTCATTCATTAGGATGGCATGGACAGCGCCGCCGTATAAATAGCAATCGTTTCTAATGGCGCGCTTTTTTGGCTGTATAGCCGCCCGCCTGATCCGCCATTTTAAAATCGCGGGCGTAGCTGACTTCCTGTGCGCTCGTCAAGGTATGTTTCGCTTTTTCGCGTTTCCGTTTTTCCGCCATCGCTTGTTCCCTCGCTTTTCATCAATATTCCTTTAGTTCCATTTTGCGCAAAATCTTCCGTTTTTATGCATAAAAAAGAGGGCGTCCGTTTGGACAACCTCTTGTTCCGTCGATGCCGCCCCCTGAGCTTATGCCTCTTTGCGTTGTTCTTCATTGTGGGCAAAGGAGGGATGGCGCATTGTATAAAGCGTGTAGTTGTCTTTTGTAATTTCGTACAAATTGTATACATCCGCGCCGATTTGTTCAAGCAGCGACTGCCGCGTTTCATTGGCGGGCGTGACGTACGGCAATTTTTCCGCCGCTTTGATCGAACGGACGTTGACTTTGCGAATGCGCAAAAATACTGTTTCGATCGACAGCTCATAAAACAGCTCATGGAAAAACGCTTCTTTGGCGCGCCGATTGTAACCGAGCCCGTGATACGGTTTGCCGAGCCATGTGCCTAAAAAGCCGGCGCCGTTTTGAATGTCAAAAAGGCTGATCGTGCCGATCGGGTTTCCCCATTCGTCCAAAATCGTGCGCGAAATCAGTTCGCCGCGTTCTTCCGCCTCAATAAGCTGCTTGGTCATGAATAAAAACTCTTCGTACGAGCGTGCCTTTTGGCGCACGAAAGGGAAGACGTCCGGATGCACCATCAACTCGTACAGCGCATGACAGTCTTGCAGCTCGCGTTTTTTCAACATGGCCAATCCCTCCTTTGGATGCCGAGGGCAGCCTCCCAGCGGGAACCCACCCTCGAAATTTTTTTATTAAAACTTCATTAAAAAAATTTCGGGGTGGGAATCGAACCCACTAGGACCAGCTTGAGCGCTGGTGGCGCACCATTTGCCTTCCCCTTGTTCCTGTGCGTATGCGGTTATTAGCGACAACTAGCCTAAGGTCTCCTTTATCATACACGATCGGAGGCAAAAAGGGAATTGTTTTTTTGTTAATTTTTTTTGAATATTTTTTGTTGGCCATGTGGCAAAAGCAAATCGGTGAGACTGTCTTCCAACGTTGGAAACGAAAAAACGAAGCCGGCTTGCAATAGCTTCTCTGGAAGGACGCGTTGCCCTTCGGTGACGAGCATGCTCATTTCACCAAGGAGAAGGCGAAGAGCCGAGATGGGAACCGGAAGCCAATGCGGGCGGCCAAGAAGGCGGGAGACCGTGCGGCCGAATTCGTCCATTTGCACTGGATCGGGTGCGGTGAAATTGATCGGGCCGGACAACTCCTCGCGTTCGATGATGTACGAGACCGCGCGCACGACGTCTTCAAGATGAATCCATGACAGCCATTGCCGTCCGTTGCCGATTGGGCCTCCGACAAACAACCGGTACGGCTTGATCATCATCGGCAGGGCGCCGCCATGCCGTGCAAACACGACGCCAAAGCGAGCGTAGATGGTGCGGATGCCAAGCAGTTCGATCGGATGGGCTGATGCTTCCCATGCTTGGACGGTCTGGGCTAGAAAGTCGCCGCCGTAATTGGTCGTTTGCTCGGTAAATGTCGCGGATTCGGAAGTGCCATAAATGCCGATGGCGCTGGCGTTGATAAACAACGACGGAGGACGGGACAATGAATTAATGTAGCGGCCCATCGCTTCGGTGGCGCGAAGGCGGCTTTCAAGGATGATTTCTTTTTGCTTCGCCGTCCAACGTTTTCGGTTGAGCGGTTCCCCGGCTAAATTTATGGCGACATCGATTGCCGTCGGCTTTTGGTTGTCGTCGAAAGAAAGGTAGCGGATGCGGCCTGTAGGAGGTTTGGAAGAGCGGGTGAAAATGTAAATCTCATGTCCTTGCTTGGAAAAATAGCGGGCGAGCGCCTGGCCGATCAAACCGGTACCGCCGTTGATGGCGATGCGCATCTTGATTCCCCTTCCATTGGTTTATTTTATGACTTCGCTTTTGGTGTCAGAAGTTCCTGCTTATGATACGATAAAAGATAAGGGGGACAAACATGGGAACGATTGCCGACATTGTCGTAACCGAACAAAATGCTGAACGATTTTGGATTGTCGTGCACCGTGACGGCGCACCGCCGTTGAGATTAACAGTTGATCAAGATGTATTGCTTCAATTCCGCTTGAAAAAAGGGATGGAGATCAGCGACGACTTGCTTCAACATATTGTGTATGCCGATGAGGTGAAAAAGGCGTATCAGCAGGCGCTTTACTTTTTAGCCCGCCGGATGCGTTCTGAGCACGAGGTTGTCGTACACCTTCGAAAAAAAGGATTTTCCGATCTCGTTGTAAAGGAAGTGCTCAAGAAGCTGCACAAGGAGCGGTATGTGGATGACGAGGCGTTTGCAGCTGCTTATGTGCGCACGCAAAAAAAGACGGCGGCGAAAGGGCCCCTTCTCGTCCGCGCGGAACTGGAACGGCTCGGCGTTCCGGACCGCTTGATTGAGCAGAGCTTGGCGGAGTATACGTTGGATGAACAGATGGCCGTCGCCCGCTCGCTTTACCAAAAGGCGAAAAAGCAGCGCCGGGCAGAATCAGAGCGCGTGTTTTTGGAACGGGTGCGGCAACAGCTGATGCGCAAAGGGTTTCCGCAGGAGGTGATCACCGCCGTTTTGGCGGATGGCAGTGTTCACACTGAACAAGAAGAATGGGAGGCGCTCCGTGTTCAGGCGGAGAAAGCACACCGCCGTTATGCGCACCACCCGCGGCCGCTTTATGAGCAAAAAATGCGCCAAGCCCTGTACCGAAGAGGATTCGCGCTTGATTTGATCAATGAATGGCTGCGCATGCACGGCGATGGGGAGTGATCTTGAACGAAAGGCTTGGGGGATAGTAGCGGTTTTGTTGGCGTGTTCAAAAAAGGAGGCTTGTCCATGAACAAAGGAGAACAAAAACGGTACAGCGAGATGACGAAAGAAGAACTGCAACAAGAAATCGCCATGTTGACGGAAAAAGCGCGCAAGGCGGAGCAGATGGGGATGGTGAACGAATACGCCGTCTACGAGCGGAAAATCGCCATGGCGAAGGCGTATATGCTCAATCCGGCTGATTTTCATCCTGGGGAGATTTATGAAATCGAAGGGGCGCCCGGCGAGTATTTTAAAGTGCGCTATTTAAAAGGAGTGTTTGCCTGGGGATGGCGGTTGAAAGGAAACGGAGAGGAGGAGGCGCTGCCGATTTCGCTGCTGCGCAAGCCGAATTTGCCATAAGACAAGATTGGCGACGAAAAAACGCGGTGTCATCCACCAAGGCCGGTTGGAAGGAAAGTTGGCTTCTCCACCGAAAGTCAGGGAGGACCTAGCATCGATGTTGTGGAAAAGCGGGCACGTTCATCACTGGCAAAAAGAACCTAGGGAGACTCCCCTCCCTAGGTTGGCTAGCTACGACTGCTTGCGCGTCTGCCGCTCTAAAATGATGAGGTCAAGCGTTTGTTGTGTTTCGCCGTTTACTTGGGAGTGGGCGTGTTTTGGATTAGCCCACGGCTGTTGAAACGGATTGGAGTAAAAGTTGTCATAAAATTTTTTGCGCCGATGGTGACCCATGACTGTTCACCTCGCTGCGGAATGTGCCGGGGGAGTGCGGCGAACGATGCCGTGCTCCCCCTTCATGTTAAAAGAAATCGCTTCGTTCGCCGGAGGCGCGCATCCGTTCTTGCGGGTGGGTGTTGGTCGTGCCGTCGGCCCGCTTCGAGGCGTACTCGGCCTTGGCGCGCGGTTCGCCTTCGAACTTGTTGTTGTTTTGGTTCGGGAAGTTGTGCGCTTTGTTCCGCACGGCACATCCCTCCTTGACGGCGTGCTCGTGTTGGATGGCCAACACGTATTTTTATTATGGGACACCCTCTGGCGCTTATGTGTGGCAATGATTGGGGTGGAGCCCATCAGCCGTTTGGAGCAAGTTCGAGCTTTTTGCGCAGTTTGCCTTCACTGAAAATCCAGCCGGTGTATGAGCTGACAATATTGAGGTCGCGGTCGAGCTGGACGACAGCGACAAACGGGTAATACTCTTTGCTTCGATAGCGTAAATCAGTAAAGCGCACTTCGTAGTAATCATCGTATTCATTCATTTCCCAACGGTAAACCGGGGAAAAAGATAAGAAAGCGGCGATATTTTTATCGCGTTTGGCAGCGTTCATCACCGGATGGTCGGGAAGCGGGCGCTTTTGGAAGCGGTCAAGGATGATGAGCTCGCCGCGTTTGACGCGGGCGACGTAAAATTCGTCGCAGGTTGAAATGGCTAAATGCCATTCGCGCGGCCGCCATGTCGGTACGGTGATGATCTCGGTCACCCCGGTGATCGAGGCGCGCACGAGCTGTTTGATGTTGGCCTGCTGGCGGAAGCGAATCCCATAATACGCAGCGATAAGCACGTAGACGACAAGAAACGTATAACCGGGATGGGCGCCGAGAAACAAGCCGCCGACGCCAACCAAATGAAGCCCAAAAATGACGGGATCAAACGTATGAATCACGCCAAGGGCGATCCATTTTTTTGTAAATGGGCGCAACGCCTGGGTTCCGTAAGAGTTAAAAATGTCAACCAACACGTGCAAGGCGACGGCAATAAACGTCCAAAGCCAAACACGAAGCCAATCCGTTTTCGGATAGATGGCAGCCATTATGCTGACGATGAGTAGCGGCCAAAGAACGACGGCGGGAATCGAATGGGTGATGCCGCGATGGTTGCGAATATATTTGGCGTTGTTGCGCAATTTGAAAATCGTATCGATATCCGGCGCTTGCGAGCCAGCAAGCGCGCCGATCAACACGGCGTGGGATAAGAGCGGATCGTGGGCGATCGCAGGGTCAAGTGAAGCAAGACTGCCGAGCGCCACCCCCATCAAAACATGTGTGCCTGTATCCAACGTGAAGGCGCCTCCTTCTTGCAGCATCGTTGCATGTTCGGTATGGAAACTGTCTGTTGTCTCTTGGCCGGAGCACTTCTTTGTTTTTCATGCCACTATTAGTATGTCCCACCTTGCTTTCCGCCAATAACCGTTTAAGGCATTGGCGGAAAGGAGGCGAGAGACAAAACAAGGCTATGGCTAGTGTATCATAGGGCGACAATCGTTGGCGAGAGGCGGAACGATCCATTTCACAACATGTCGAAAAAGGAAACGATTGATAGAGAGCGGGGTGAAAACAGGATGCAAGCCGCTCGTCAGACGAAAAGGGAATCGCTTCAGTCAACAAACGAAAAGCGCCCCGCATGAGGCGGGGCGTTTCGTTGATCACCTCGAATCGAAAAGCTCCCCACTTCAACGTCTATGGTATCGGTGTAAGTGGGGAAGCATTCCATGCTGCTGGAAGATCTGTTCGCCATCCGTTCTTTTGGCGCTCATTGGTCAACTGTCCTTTTCTCTGCCAACCGATCGATTAGCCGTCATTTCTGAACTGTTTGCCGATCGCTTTGAGAGCGGACAGAAAAAAGCGGATCGCGCGGTTGATGTCCGGGTCATTGATGGCTTTAAGCAAATCAAACAACCCGACTTTTTTTGTTTCGACAGAGTGCTGTTCGTATGCCTCCATCACGCCGGCGGCGATGTGCTCAAGCAGCTTTGCTGTTTTCTCCGGATCAAGTGAAGCGGCAAGACCAGCCAGGGCGAACGCATGGTTGATCATCGTTGTCACCGGTTTTTGATTGAGCTGGCCAACGACGATTTTGGCTACGTCTTCCCGCGCTTTCAACAAGGCGTTGGCCGCTTCGAGCAAGCCGCTTTCGTGAAGCTGCTCGATGAACGCCAAGAGCTCGCGGACCGCCTCTTCGCTGTCGCCGACCGCCGCTTTCAGTTTGGCCAAAGCTTCGGCCCGTTTTTCTTCCTCGGTCAGTTGGCGCTTCTGAATGGTGGTAATCGGTTTAGCCACCGATTTTCACCCCCTTGGTTTCCTCGGTGAGCGGCACGTAATCGCGGCGCCGCCATTTCCGTTCAACTTCCACCCCGTTTTGCGGATGCCGTTTTTTAAAGCGCGGGTTTGTGCGCGGCAGCGGCGTCCTGCCGGATCGTTCGATCACTTCCATGCGCACGCGCGCTTGTTTGTAGGCCGGCGTGTTCGTGCGATGGTCGGTCTGCGGACCGGTTAACATATTAATGGCGCTTTCATTGGCGGTGGAGTGCATCGGCAAGAACAGCTCATTGCCTCTGACCCGATCGGTGACAAGCACGCGCACGTTGACGCGGCCGTACGGCGAGATGAGCCGGACGAGCGCCCCGTCCTCAATGCCGCGCTCGTTGGCGAGTTCCGGCGACACTTCGACGAACACTTCCGGGAATTTGTGCTCGATGCCTTTGGATTTATACGTTAAATTCCCTTCATGGAAGTGTTCAAGCAGCCGGCCGTTGTTGACGAGCAAATCGTATTCTTCCGGGTATTGCACCGGTTCGACCCAATCGGCCAGCGCAAAGCGGGCTTTGCCATCCGGGAAGTTGAACCGCTCTTTGTACAAAAGCGGGGTATCCGCGCCGTCATAGCTGCCCCAACATAAGCTGTTCCAGCCCTCGAGCCGGTCGTAATGCGCCTGCGAATAGAGCGGGGCGAGGCTGGCGATTTCGTCCATGATTTCTTTCGGACCGGCGTAATTCCAGTCGGCGCCAAGCCGTTTGGCAATTTCTTGAATGATCCACCAGTCTGGCTTGGAGTCGCCAAGCGGCTCGAGCGCTTGGTAAAACCGTTGGATGCGGCGCTCGGTGTTTGTGAATGTTCCTTCTTTTTCCAAACTTGGCGCGGCCGGCAAGATGACATCAGCAAATTGCGCCGTTTTGGACAAGAAAATGTCTTGAACGACGACAAAGTCGAGCTTCGCCAACGTCTCTTGCACGTGGTTGGCGTTGCAGTCAACAAGCGCCATATCTTCGCCGACGATATACATCGCTTTCAGCTCGCCGCGCTCGGCCGCTTCAAGCATTTGGATGTTGTCAAGCCCTGGTTTTGCATCGATGCGGACGCCGTACGCTTTTTCAAACTTCGCCCGCGCCTCATCATCGGTGACATGTTGGTAGCCAGGCAGCCAGGCAGGAAGCGAGCCCATGTCGCAGGCGCCTTGCACATTGTTATGGCCGCGCAATGGGAACGCGCCCGTCCCCGGACGGCCGTAGTTGCCGGTTGCCAACAGCAAGTTGGAAATCGCCGCCGATGTGTCGCTGCCGCCCGTGTTTTGCGTCACGCCCATGCCCCAGAGGACACACGTGCCGTCCGCTTCGTGAATCATTTCAGCGATGCGGATGAGATCGGCTTTGGCGACGCCGGTGACTTGTTCGGCATAGTCAAGCGTATATTTTTCAAGCAGTTGCCTAAATTCATCAAAGAAATGGACGCGCTCGCGAATGAACGCTTCATCGTGCCAGCCTTGGTCGATGATGTATTTGGTCACGGCCATCAGCCATACTTGGTCGGTGCCTTGTTTCGGACGGATGAACAAATCGGCCCGCTCGGCCATTTCATTGCGGCGCAAGTCGGCGACGATCAGTTTTTGCCCAAACAGTTTATGCGCCCGCTTGACGCGGGTGGCGATGACCGGATGCCCTTCCGCGGGGTTGGCACCGATGATGATGACCAAGCCGGCGGAAGCGATGTCATGAATCGTGCCGGAATCGCCGCCCATCCCGACCGTGCGGAACAGGCCGTCCGTCGCCGGCGACTGGCAATAGCGCGAACAGTTGTCGACGTTGTTCGTTTCAAATACTTGCCGCGCCAACTTTTGCATTAAATAGTTTTCCTCGTTGGAAATTTTCGAGGAGGAAATAAAGCCAATGGCATTGCCGCCGTATTGTTGCTTAATGGCGCCAAGCTTTTCAGCCACTAGATCGAGTGCTTCTTCCCACGTCGACTCGACGAACACGTCGCCTTTGCGGATGAGCGGCTTCGTCAGGCGCTCTTCGCTGTTGACAAAATCCCAGCCGAATTTTCCTTTGACGCATGTGGAAATCGCGTTGACCGGCGCTTCGGAAACCGGCTGGATTTTTAAAATCTTGCGCCCTTTCGTCCACACTTCAAACGAACAGCCGACGCCGCAGAACGTGCAAACCGTTTTCGTCTTTTTGATCCGCTGTTCGCGCATGGCGGCCTCGATTTCAGAAATGGCGAAAATGCTCGTATAGTTTGGCTCGACTTCTTTGACAAAATCGATCATCGGGTTGAGGACGTCTTTGTCCAAGCCGGTGAGAAAACCCGCTTCGCCAAGCATCGATTTTTCCATTAAGGCGTTGCACGGGCAGACGGTGACGCAATGCCCGCAGCTGACGCATGACGATTCGTTGATCGGCACGCCGCCATCCCAAACGACGCGCGGCCGTTCCGCTTCCCAGTCAATTGAGAGCGTTTCGTTTACTTGCAAGTTTTGGCAAGCCTCCACACACTGCCCGCAGGCGATGCATTGGTTCGGGTCGTAGCGGTAGAACGGATGCGACATGTCCACCTCGGACGGGTCGACTTTCGGCCGGTACGGATATGTTTGATGTTCGATTTGCATCATTTCCGCTGTGTTGTGCAGCTTGCAGTTGCCGTTGTTGTTGTCGCACACCGTACAGTAGAGGAGATGGTTCTCCAACAGGCGGTCCATCGCTTCTTTTTGCGCTGCCTTTGCCCGCGGCGAGCCGAGCTCGACGACCATGCCGTCCGCAACCGGCGTCGAACAGGCGCGAAGAAGCGTGCCGTTGATCTCGGCAATGCATGTGTCGCACGTTTGAATGGCGCCAAGCTCCGGCGTGTAACAAACTTGCGGATGCCCAATGCCGTGTTCATTGACGACTTCCAAAACGGTCATCCCTTGTTTGGCGCGATACGTGCGTCCGTTGATGGTCAATGTCACCATGGATGGTTCCATTCTCGCTCCCCCTTTTTCAAAAATAAAACTCCACCAACGATGCGTGCTTCATCGTGGTGGAGTAGTTCTTTAGCATGGCGATACTAAACAACCAATCCATCGTTTTGGCGACTTCGTAGAAAAATCACAAGGTCATGACCTTGCCTTATGATTTTTCCACTATGTATACATTTGCTATAGTTTATTATAGTACGGCAAAACGAAGAACACAACGGATGGGCCGGAACTTTTTCTGGTGGCTTTCGGAAAGTGGGAAGAAAAATGTCCAAAAAAGAAGCCGCTTTCAACGACATTGTGCGCAAAGTGCGCAAACAGCTGTTTGGCAAAGGGCCGGAACGGATTAAAACGTATTTTGTCGACAATTTGGCGATTACGATTTTGCACGGCAATTTAACGCCGACGGAAAAATTTATCGCCCGCACCCCGGAAGGCCGAGAGATGGTGCACGCGGCGAGAACGAAAATGATTCAAGACGTGTACGCCCAACATGTGCCGGACGGCATGGAAGAGCTCATCGGTTCGAAGCTTCTTTATTTGTTCAGCGACATTAAAGTGGAAGAAGATATGGCCGTGTCCGTATTCGTGTTTGAAAAACCGATTGAATTGTGACAAATTTGTGAACAAAACGGTTGTCTTTCCCCGCTGTTCATGGTATGCTTATGAGTGTAAACAAGGTAAAACCAAAAGAAGCTTGGCCGGCTAGCCGCGGCTGTTCGGTTGGTTGGCAAGTTTCGAAAACGGATGTGCGTTGGTTTCGCTGCAGAAGCGCTGGGCGCAAACTACCGCCGCTTTTCGCTGACAGGGGCAAACAGTGCCTTTGTCCGGAAGGCGGCGGTTTTATTTTGGTGGAAAGGGGGGATGCCAAGGGTGAGCGGATTTGCGGCGAAGCGGCGGCCGATTGTGAAATACCGGAACGGGCGCTTGGTTGAGGAAGAGGACGAGATCGCGCTCGAGTTTCCGTTGACCATTATGGTCAACGGCGAGGAGTTTGCGACGATCGTTTGCACGCCCGCGCATCTCGATGAACTGGTGAGCGGATTTTTAGCCGCGGAAGGAGCCATTCGGACGTATAGCGACATCAAAGCGATGACGATCGATGGCAAGCGGGGGTTTGCGTACGTCGAGCTCGCCGCAGGGGGACTGCCGGCCAAACAGTTTTATGCGAAGCGATTCATCGGCTCGTGCTGCGGAAAAAGCCGCCAGTTTTATTTTTACAACGACAACGATATGAAAACGGCGAAAACGATTGTCGGCGGCATTACCGTGAAAGCGGATGACTGCATTCGCCTCATGGAAGCGCTGCACGATCAGTCCACCGACTTTGCGGCGACGGGGGGACTGCACAATGCCGCGCTCGCTACACCGAATGGGATGGTCGTCGTCCGTTCCGACATCGGGCGTCATAATGCGCTTGATAAGTTGTACGGCTATTGCCTGCGCCATCAAGTGGCGATGAAAGACAAGCTGATTGTATTCAGCGGCCGCGTCTCGTCGGAAGTGCTCTTAAAAGCGGCGAAAATGGGCGTGAGCGTCTTGCTCTCGAAGTCGGCGCCGACGACGCTCGCTTTGGATCTCGCCGACGAGCTCGGCATTACCGTGGTCGGCTTTTTGCGCGGACAAGCGTTTAACGTGTATACGCATGAGAATCGGATTATCATTGGATGAAAGGGGAAAAGAGGCGATGAAAAACCGTTGGCTCATTGCCCTGTCGGCCGTTGGCATTCATCTTTCGATTGGATCGGTGTATGCATGGAGCAATTTTACCAACCCGCTAAAACAATTGTTTGGTTGGTCGGACCAAGAAGTAGCGCTCACGTTTAGCATCGCGATTTTGTTTTTAGGCTTGTCGGCTGCGTTCCTCGGCCATTTTGTGGAAAAACACGGACCGCGCAAATCGGGACTATTGGCTGCTATCTTCTTTGGCCTCGGGGTGACTGGTTCTGGATTGGCTGTTGCTCTCGGTTCTAAGTATCTTCTGTATCTGTTTTACGGCGTTTTAGGCGGGATCGGGCTTGGCGTCGGGTATATTGCGCCTGTGTCGACACTCGTCAAATGGTTTCCGGACCGGCGCGGGTTGGCTACGGGGCTGGCGATCATGGGGTTCGGGTTCGCGGCGGCCATCGCGAGTCCTGTCATGAACAGCTTGATTGCATCCGTGGGCGTTCAGAATACGTTTTTTATTTTGGGGATTACATACTTTGTCATTATGGTGCTATCTTCGCTTTATTTAGAAAAACCGCCAGAAGGCTGGCTGCCGGAAGGATTTCAGGAAAAAGTGAAGGCCGGAAAAGCGAAACCTTCGCTAGATTTGGCGCAGCTTACGGCCAATGAGGCGGTGAAAACAAGACGGTTTTGGTATTTATGGCTGATGTTGTTTATCAATGTGACATGCGGCATTGCCGTTTTGGCGGTGGCGAAACCGCTGGCAGTGGAAAGCATCGGCATCAGCCAAGCCGCCGCGGCGGCATTAGTTGGCGCCATCGGAGTGTTTAACGGGTTGGGACGCATCGGCTGGGCGTCGGCTTCGGATTATATTGGCCGTCCCAATACGTATACGGCGTTTTTCGTTTTGCAAATTTTGATTTTCTTCCTGTTGCCGAACGTGTCCATCAAATGGTTGTTTGTGGTGATGCTGACGATTGTGTATACGTGCTACGGCGGCGGATTCGCCTGTATTCCGGCGTACATCGGCGATTTGTTTGGAACAAAGCAGCTCGGTGCCATCCATGGTTATATTTTGACCGCTTGGGCCGCGGCTGGCCTCGTCGGACCGATGTTTGCCGCGTATATTAAAGACACGACCGGTTCGTATGAAGGAAGTTTGGCCTTTTTTGGCGGATTGTTTGTCATCGCTTTCATCATCTCGTTGCTTGTGCGCATCGATATTCGCCGATTGCGCGCCCAACATGAACAAATCGCCTATGTTTCGGCGGCCAAGGAAAGTTGAGAACGATGTCCTTCCGTTTTCCCTCGGCGTGCGGCAAGCCACGCCGGGGGTTTTTTGATATAATAAAATAAATATCGATCATAGACATCATGGGGGAAACTTTGAATGACAAGAGAAACAGAGCGATTTCCAGCGCGCGAGTTTCAGCGCGCTTTGCTTGACTGGTTCGCCCGCGAGCGCCGCGACCTGCCGTGGCGGAAAGACCGCGACCCATATAAAGTATGGGTGTCGGAGGTGATGCTGCAGCAGACGCGCGTCGAGACGGTCATTCCGTATTTTGAACAGTTTATCGAGCGGTTCCCGACGCTGGAGGCGCTCGCTGACGCTGAGGAGGACGAGGTGCTGAAGGCGTGGGAAGGGCTCGGCTATTACTCGCGCGTGCGCAATCTGCACGCGGCGGTGAAAGAAGTAAAAGAGCGGTACGACGGCAAAGTGCCGGACGATCCAGATGAATTTTCTAGGCTGAAAGGAGTCGGGCCGTATACGGTCGGGGCGGTGCTGAGCCTCGCCTATGGCGTCCCGGAGCCAGCGGTTGACGGCAACGTCATGCGCGTCTTGTCGCGTCTGTTTCTCGTGACAGACGACATTGCCAAAGCCTCGACGAGAAAACGGTTTGAACAACTGATCCGCGAAATAATGGCGTACGAACATCCGGGGGCATTCAATGAGGCGTTGATCGAGCTTGGCGCCCTTGTTTGCACGCCGCGCCGCCCGTCGTGCCTGCTATGCCCGGTGCAAGCCTACTGCCGGGCGTTCGCCGAAGGGGTAGCGGAAGAGCTGCCGGTAAAAACGAAAAAAACAGCGGTCAAACAAGTGCCGCTCGCGGTGGCGGTGCTGGTCGATGATGAAGGCCGCGTGCTTATCCGCAAGCGCGACAGCTCCGGCTTGCTTGCGAATTTATGGGAATTCCCCAGCTGCGAAACGGCCGGCGCGGATGGAAAAAATACGCTTGAGCAAATGGTTGGGGAGCAATACGGCTTGCAAGCGGAGCTGACAGAAGCGATCGCTTCGTTTGAGCACGCGTTTTCCCATTTAGTCTGGAAGTTGACGGTGTTTCCCGGCCGCCTGATCAGCAGCAAGTCCGTCAAAGAGCCGCTTCGGCTTGTGTCTGAAGATGAGCTTGAAGCGCACGCTTTTCCGGTGTCCCAGCAGCGCGTTTGGCGCGAATACAAAAAATGGGCGGGCCGAGTGCGCCGCCCCGATTAATCAGGCACCGGCATCGTGCCGTGTGTATACGTTGCTTCACGGCGCCCAAGGCCGCCGCGTGCTTCGATTTCTTCGATGATTTCGCGGTGAATCGTCTGCCCTTCGACGTTTAAATACGGAGCGATTTGTTGGAATGAATGATGAAAATAAGCAAGTTCGTCATCGGTCCATTCCGTTTTCGGAATCATCGCCAGCTCGGTCATGTCCCGGCCGACATACATAGGCAGCCCCTCCCTCGTCTATGGAATTCGGCTATATTATATGTATAAGGAGTGAAAAACATGAGCGGAAAAGTAGCGGTCGTCACCGGCAGCAGCCGCGGCATCGGCAAAGCGATCGCCTTGCGGCTGGCCAAGGAAGGATACGATATTGTGGTCAACTACGCCCGAAGCAAAACCGCCGCCGAAGAAACGGCGCGTGAAATTGAAGCGCTCGGGAGAAAAGCGCTCGTCGTGAAAGCGAACGTTGGCGACGTTGAGAAAATTCGCGCCATGTTCGCCCAAGTCGATGAGGTGTTTGGGCGGGTCGACGTGCTCGTGAACAATGCCGCCTCCGGCGTGCTGCGTCCGGCGATGGAATTGGAAGAAACGCATTGGAACTGGACGATGAACATCAACAGCAAAGCGCTGTTGTTTTGCGCGCAGGAAGCGGCTAAAAGAATGGAGCAAGTCGGCGGCGGGAAAATTGTCAGCATCAGTTCGCTCGGATCGATCCGCTATTTGGAAAACTATACGGCAGTCGGCGTCTCGAAAGCGGCGCTTGAAGCGCTGACCCGCTACTTGGCGGTCGAGCTGGCGCCGAAAAACATCGCGGTGAACGCCGTTTCCGGCGGAGCGGTCGATACCGATGCGCTGAAGCATTTCCCGAATCGCGATGAACTCCTCGCTGACGCCGCGGCGAACACGCCGGCCGGCCGCCCGGTCAAACCGGAAGATCTCGTCAATGCTGTAATGTTTTTATTGTCGGATGCCGCTGAGATGATCCGGGGGCAGACGATCATTGTCGACGGTGGAAGATCTTTACTGTTGTAACGCCAACGGATAGAACGATCACCTCCGGGGCATAGTAAGGCATGTGGAGGTGAGAACAATGGCTAAACAACCCAATAAAACAGCAGCTGGCACGAATATTCAAGAAGTAAGACAACAAAATGCGCAATCGGCTCAAGCCGCTCAAGCCGGTCAATTTGCGACGGAATTTGCGGCTGAGACGGATGTACAACACGTCAAACAACAAAACGCGCAAGCGGAAGCCCGCAAAGCGCAAAACGTCAATCAATAACGGCTCCTCATGGGGAGCTTAGCGCCTGTTGAACGCCGAACGGCACACGCGGCCGAAAGAGCGAAGGCGACAGGCTGAAGGGAAAAAAGCAGGGGCGGCGCGCCTCTGCTTTTTTTGTCGACAAAAGTTGTCATCTCTTTACAAGATTAGAGAAAGGGATTTGCGGATGAGGCCGCGAAATGATGAAAGAAAACCGTACCGCAAAGGGGAAGGAAGAACGGGATGGAGATGAAGTGCGCATGGACGAATGTAGGTGACGAGGTGCTGTTTTGGCAACAGGAGATGGAGCGTTGTGAGGAGATCACCCGCCAGCTGGATGAACTCGAACGTGAAGCGCCGACCGCTGCCTTGCGCGAGGAAGTGCGGCAAATGAAACGGGAGGTGGAGGCCATCCGCCGCGTGTTTTTAGGGCAGATGGCATCCGGCGTCTAACGGACAGGCCGCGTCTTTGAGCCAAGCTCTAGTTGCCTTTTTCTCAACAGGGCGGCCTGCTTTTCTTTTGCAAAAGGAACAGGGTATAATATAACGAAGAAGCTCCCAACGGAAAGTAGGGAAGAATGATGCCGGCTTACCCTCGGGAAGGGAAAATCATTCAAATCCATAGCTACAAACATAATGGGGCGATTCATCGCATTTGGCGGGAGACGGTCGTGTTAAAAGGAACGCCATCGTATGTGATCGGCGGCAATAACAAAACACTCGTCATGGAAGCGGACGGCCGGACGTGGGTGACGCGCGAACCGGCGATTTGTTTTTTTCACGCCAAACATTGGTTTAACATTATTGCCATGATTCGTGAGGACGGAGTGTACTACTATTGCAATTTAAGCTCGCCGTTTGTTTGGGACGAAGAAGCGCTGAAGTATATCGATTATGATTTGGATATTAAAGTGTTCCCGGATATGACGTACATGTTGCTAGATGAAGACGAGTATGAGCGGCACCGGCGCGAAATGCACTATCCGGATGTGATCGACCGCATTTTAAAAAACAACGTTCAAAAATTGATTGGTTGGATTAAGGAACGGAAAGGGCCGTTTGCGCCCGAGTTTATCGACAAATGGTACGGAGTGTTTCAGGCGTACCAAAATTGATCCCCCCTCCCGCCTATGCAGAGGCGGGGATTGCTGGGAACATCCGCCCCACAGCAGGTTGTCAGCTAAGCCATTCTCGTGCGTCCCACGGTTGGCCTGCCTTGCTAACGCTTATGCTGAAAAGCAGGGGCCTCGATCTAACGCCAACCGACATGCCTCTCCCGCTGATCGCTGCGCCCTTCGCGCGCTTGGAGCAGGAGTTTTCGTTCGGAACTATGATATAATGATAAAGTCAACGAGGGGGTGTTTCATCATCCTCTCGTTATTATTTTTTTCTTTTCTAATAATTTTATTTTTTTATAATATTATATTGTGTTAGAAAACAATACATGGCATAATCTTATTCAGAGAGCAAAAGTTTCATCAAAATCGAATGAGAGAAGGGGAGCGTGATGGGAAAAAAGATTTTACTGGAAGTACGTGGGCTTCGGACGTCTTTTTTTACGGACGACGGGGAGATTCCGGCGGTTGACGGTGTCGATTTTTTCCTCCAAGAAGGTGAGGTGCTCGGCGTCGTCGGCGAATCGGGCTGTGGAAAAAGCGTCACATCCCTGTCGATTATGGGGCTATTGCCAAAAGGGATCGGCAAAGTGGTCGGCGGCGAGATTTTGTTTAAAGGGGAGAATCTAGTGGAAGCGTCCGAGCGGCGGATGAAGCAAATCCGCGGCAACGAGATCGCGATGATTTTTCAGGAACCGATGACTTCTTTAAATCCGCTGTTTACTATTGGTGACCAATTGGTTGAAGCGATTCGTATACATACGAAAATAGGAAAAAAAGAAGCGCGAGTGCGGGCGGCGGAGATGTTGAAGCTTGTCGGGCTGCCGCGAGCTGAGCAAATGTTGGACGAATACCCGCATCAGCTGTCTGGCGGCATGCGCCAGCGGGTGATGATTGCGATGGCCATGCTGTGCCGTCCGGCGCTCTTGATCGCGGACGAGCCGACGACGGCGCTTGATGTGACCATTCAGGCGCAAATTTTAGCGTTGATGAAAGAATTGAACCGGACGTTTGGCACAGCGGTGATGATGATTACCCATGATCTGGGTGTTGTCGCTGAGCTGTGTGACCGCGTGATCGTCATGTACGCTGGCCAAATCGTGGAAGAGGGAAGCGTTCGCGATATTTTCCGCCATCCGCAGCATCCGTACACCGCCGGCCTGATTCGCTCGATCCCGGATATCCGCGGCAAAAAGGAGCGGCTATACTCCATACCGGGCCAAGTGCCAAAACCCGGAGCGGTCCGCCGCGGCTGCCGATTTGCTGACCGGTGCGAATGGGTAGTTGACCGCTGTCGCCAAGAAGATCCGCTATTGTACGAAACGGGGGAACAAGGCCATCGCGCCCGTTGCTTTTTGGCGTTAGAGAAGGGAGGGCTAGCCGATGAGCGAACCGCTGCTCGAAGCGAAAGGGCTTAAAAAATACTTTCCTATTACTGGGGGAGTTTTTGGAAAACAAATTGGGACGGTCAAAGCGGTCGATGATGTGACATTCACCGTGTACCGCGGCGAGACGCTCGGCATTGTCGGCGAGTCCGGCTGCGGCAAGTCGACGACGGGGCGAATGCTGCTGCGGCTCATTGAGCCGACGGACGGTTCGATCGTATTTGAAGGGAAACATGTAACCGCTTTATCAAAAGCGGAGCTGCGCCGACTGCGGCGCGATATGCAAATGATTTTTCAAGATCCGTTCGCCTCGCTCAATCCGCGCCATACGGTCGAGAAGATTTTGGAAGAACCGCTCATTGTCCACGGCATGGGATCGAAAGAAGAGCGGAAGCGGCGGGTGCGGGAGATGCTTGAGGTGGTCGGGCTCGGTTCGTATCATGCTAAGCGCTATCCGCATCAGTTCAGCGGCGGCCAGCGCCAGCGCATCGGCATCGCGCGGGCGCTGATGACCCATCCGAAACTGATCATCGCCGATGAACCGGTGTCAGCGCTTGATGTCTCCATTCAGGCGCAAGTGCTCAATTTACTTGAAGATTTGCAAAGGCAGTTTGGCCTTACATACATTTTCATCGCCCATGATTTAGGGGTCGTTCGCCATATCAGTGACCGGGTCGGCGTCATGTATTTGGGCCGTATGGTTGAACTGGCGGACAGCGAGTCGTTATACGAATCGCCGAAGCATCCCTATACACAGGCGCTTTTGTCCGCTGTGCCGATTCCAGATCCTGATCATAAAAGAGAACGGCAATTGCTTTCCGGTGATTTGCCAAACCCGGCAAATCCACCACAAGGATGCGCCTTCCATACGCGCTGCGCATTCTGTATGGACATTTGCCGCGAGCAGCGTCCGGAATGGCGAGAAGTGGCCCATGGCCATTACGTTGCTTGCCATTTATACGAAACAACAGGTGAGCAGCGTGATGATAAACAAATGGAACACAAGGGGGAAGCGCGATGAGGAAAAAAACATGGTTAACCTGGCTTGTCATGATGCTGGCTGTGACGCTTGTTCTTGCCGGTTGCGGCAAGTCGAAGCAAACCGCAGGGGGCGGCAGTGACAAACCGTCGACTCAGGATACGCTCGTGTACGGGCGCGGCGGTGATTCGGTATCGCTCGATCCAGCGACCGTGACGGACGGGGAGTCGCTGAAAGTGACGAAAAATATTTTTGATACGCTGCTGGACTACAATGACAACGATACGTCCGTCAAGCCGGCGTTGGCGACGGAATGGACGATTTCGAAAGATGGACTGACCTATACGTTTAAACTGCGCCAAGGTGTCAAGTTTCATGACGGGACGGAGTTTAACGCCGATGCCGTCGTCTTTAACTTCGAACGGTGGGCCAACGGCAACGCCGACAAGTTTCCGTATTACGGATCGATGTTTGGCGGCTACAAGCAGGATGACAGCCATGTGATTAAAGAAGTAAAGGCGCTCGACAAGTACACGGTGCAATTTGTGCTGAAACGCCCGCAAGCGCCGTTTTTGAAAAATCTTGCCATGACCCCGTTTGCCATCGCCAGTCCAGAAGCGGTGAAAAAATATGGTGACAAGTTTGGTGAACACCCAGTCGGGACCGGCCCGTTCGTCTTTAAAGAGTGGAAGCGGAACGAACGGATCGTGCTCGAAAAAAATAAAGACTATTGGGAAAAAGGCTATCCGAAGCTGAACCGGCTCATCTTCGTTTCCATTCCGGACAACTCGGCGCGCCTCAATGCGCTCTTAAAAGGCGAGATCGACATCATGGAAGACTTGAATCCGACGGACTTAAAACAGGTGGAAGGAAACAAAGAGTTTCAAATTTTCAAGCGTCCGTCGATGAACGTCGCCTATGTCGGGCTGACGGCGACAAGAGGGCCGCTGAAAAACAAGTTGGTTCGCCAAGCGTTGAACTACGCGGTTGACAAGAAAGCGATCATCGATGCGTTTTACGCCGGCCAGGCGGAACCAGCGAAAAATCCGATGCCGCCGAGCATCCCGGGTTACAACGATGCGATTCAAGACTATCCGTTTGATTTGAATAAAGCGAAAGAGCTGCTGGCGAAAGCGGGTTATCCGAATGGCTTCGAAATCGAACTGTGGGCGATGCCGGTGCCGCGTCCGTATATGCCGGATGGGCAAAAAATCGCTGAGGCCATTCAAGCGAATTTTGCCAAAATCGGCGTCAAAGCGAAAATCGTGACGTATGAATGGGCGACCTATTTAGACAAACTCGCCAAAGGAGAAGCGGACGCCTTCCTGCTTGGCTGGACGGGCGACAACGGCGATGCGGATAACTTCTTATATGCGCTCCTTGACAAAGACAGCATTGGCAGCAACAACTACACCTATTTCTCGAACGATGAGCTGCATAAAATTTTGGTCGAAGCGCAAACGGTGAGCGATGAAAACAAACGGAACGAACTGTATAAAAAAGCGCAAGAGATCATTAAAGAGGAAGCGCCATGGATTCCGCTCGTCCATTCGACTCCGCTGTTGGCCGGCAAGGCGAATATTCAAGGCTTTAACCCGCACCCGACCGGTTCGGATAAGTTTACGAAAGTCGAGTTTCGATAATCGACTGAGAGAGGGGAAGGAGCGCATCTTCCCCCTCTTTGTTTGCCGCATGTTAAGGGAGGGAGAGTCAGGTGCTGTCGTATGTTGTGAGAAGGGTGTTGATGGTGATCCCGGTGTTGTTTGGCATGTCGCTTGTCGTCTTTTTTATGATCCGAGCCATTCCAGGCAACCCGGCGCAAGTCATTTTAGGGCAAAAAGCGACGAAAGAGGCTGTAGCCGCTTTGACTCATAAACTCGGGTTGGATGAGCCTTGGTACGTGCAGTATGTCAAATATATCGGCGGCTTGCTGCGGGGGGACCTAGGGGAATCCATCCGTACGGGAGCGCCTATCGCAAAGGAAATCTGGCCGTATTTAGCAGCAACGATCGAACTGTCGCTGGCGGCGATGCTCATTGCCGTGATCATCGGCGTAAACGCCGGCATTATCAGTGCTTGGTTTCAAAATTCATGGTTTGATTATATTGCGATGGTATTGGCGCTGATTGGGGTGTCGATGCCGATCTTTTGGCTTGGCTTAATGGAGCAATGGCTGTTTTCCATCCAGCTCGATTGGCTTCCGACAGCAGGACGGGAAGATGTGCGCAACCCGATTGAGCCGATCACCCATCTGTATTTGATCGATACACTTCTATCTGGGAATACCGATCAGTTTTGGCAAGTTGTTCAACATCTTGTCTTGCCGAGCATGGCTCTAGCGACGATCCCGATGGCGATTATCGCCCGCATGACGCGTTCGAGCATGTTGGAAGTGATGAAATCCGACTACATTCGCACTGCCCGCGCGAAAGGGTTAAGCATGTTTTGGGTTGTGTACAAACATTCGTTGAAAAACGCGATTATTCCCGTATTGACGGTGATCGGGCTGCAGACGGGGCTGCTGCTTGGCGGAGCGATTTTGACGGAAACGATTTTCAGCTGGCCCGGCATCGGACGCTATATTTATGATGCGATCGGGTACCGCGATTATCCGGTGATTCAATCGGGGATTTTGATCATTGCCACCATTTTTATTTTCATTAATTTAATCGTGGATTTGCTTTATGCGATCATTGATCCACGTATTAAGTACAATTAAAGGGGGAGCGCCTATGGCTGAACTAGCGCGCACACCGGCAACACCGCGGGCGGCCGTGGAAGAGACCGAAACCGTTTCTTTATGGAAAGAAGCGTGGCGGCGGTTTCGAAAAAATAAAATCGCTTTGGTTGGTGCTGGGATCGTTTTCTTTTTTATCCTTGTCGCCATCTTGGCGCCGTGGCTGGCGCCATATGATTATAAAGACCAACAGTTGGCCGAGCGGCTGCAGCCGCCTTCTGAAACTCATTGGTTTGGCACTGATGATTTCGGCCGCGACATTTTTTCCCGTGTGATATATGGAGCCCGCATTTCCCTGTGGGTTGGGTTTTTTTCCGTTCTCGGCTCGGTTATGGTTGGTTCGCTGCTTGGCATTGTCGCCGGCTACTATGGGCGCTGGATTGATGGGGTGATTTCGCGCCTGTTTGACATTATGCTGGCGTTTCCGAGCATTTTGTTGGCGATCGGCATCGTCGCTGTGCTTGGTCCGTCCTTGCAAAACGCCCTCATCGCGATTGCGGTCATTAACGTGCCGAATTTTGGCCGTTTGATCCGGTCCCGCGTGTTAAGCATTAAGCAGGAGGAATACATTACGGCAGCGAAAGCGATCGGCATGAGCGATTGGCGCATTTTAATCCATCATATTTTGCCTAACAGCCTCGCGCCGATCATCGTCCAAGGGACATTGGCAGTCGCGACGGCCATTATTGAAGCGGCCGCGCTTGGTTTTTTAGGCTTGGGGGCGCAGCCGCCCAATCCGGAGTGGGGGAAAATGCTATCGGACGCCAAAGACTTCCTCACCCAGGCGCCGTGGACGATGATTTTTCCCGGGTTGGCCATTATGTTGACCGTACTAGGGTTTAACTTAATGGGGGATGGGCTGCGCGATGCGCTTGACCCACGGATGAAAAACTGAAGCAGGCGGTCCGCTACGAGCGGCCGCCTGCTGATTTTTCAAGTTCTTTCTCGAGCTTGTCGTCGTAATGGTAATGATGGAAACTGTCAATCAGCTTATCTAAATGTTCAAGGCGATCCCCGTAATCCATGATCGCCCCGATCAGCGAAAACAGCCGGTAATCGCCCGGGGGCTGGCCGTCCGCATAAAAAGCGGAAGCGAGACGCTCGCGCTGATGGTGGATTTCCTCGGCTCGTCTGCTGTGGGGGAGCGGCTTTGCCTTATGGATAAATTTCAGCAGCAGCTGTTCGTGATAGTCGAGCAAGTGGCTAAGGTGCAAGCAAATGGCTTCGCGGAGTTCAGCCGGCAAACGACTGAACTCGTTTTCGAGCCGGTGCAGCCATTTTAAGACCGATAAAGCCCGATCGGCTGCGGCAATCATTTGCCGGTACAACACGAGCTTGCGCGATTTTTGGAAGCGTTGGCGCCGAAAATACGTGCGCTCTTCTTTGTACATAAAATATAGATGCTCCAGTTTGGTCATTTCTTCGTGCTGTGTTTCAATTTCTTCTTTCAAATGATGATAGTCGGCTGCCTGCTGTTTATGCAGGCGGATCCATTTTAAAATGGCCTCTGTTTCTTCGCTGATTTTTTCATATACCTTTTTTTCATACTTGGGCGGCAAGAAAATCAAATTGACGACAAAGGCGGCAAAAATGCCAAGCATAATCGTTAAAAAGCGGATGGCCGCAAACTGGATAAACTGACGGTCTGTATATTCCATAATCGCGATAACGGTCACGAGCGCGACCGAAATCGTCGAGGACTCGAGGCGCATTTTCAGGCAAAGGGCGATGACAATCATGATCGTCAAACCGACGATCAGCGGATCGCGGCCGAGAATAAGGACGGCGGCAATGGCAAACAAGGCGCCGATCACATTCGCTTGGACTTGCTCGATCAGTGACAAATACGAACGGTAAATGGTCGGCTGCATGGCGAACACAGCGGAAATGCCGGCGAATGCCGGCGATGGAAACTGGAAGAGCGCTGCTAAGAACAAGGCGAGCGCCACTGCGATCCCCGTTTTCAAAATGCGGGCACCGAGTTTCATCTATGATCAAAACTCTCCTTTTTGTTTTGGTGGACCATTCAGTACTATACACAGTTTCATCCTATGTGCGCAAGGAAAAAATATAACGCCCCGACGATGAAGGCGGGGCGTTGGGGAATTTTGGTGTTCAAAGTTGCCGGAACGCCTTGCCAACGGCATCGATCGTATAGGCGATGTCGTCTTCCGTATGGGCGAGGGTGATAAACCAAGCCTCGTATTTGGACGGTGCAAGATTGATTCCTTGTTTGAGCATGAGTTTGAAAAATTTTGCAAACAACTTGCCATCGCTGCGCTGGGCTTGCTCGTAGTTTTCCACTTTTTCGTCGGTGAAGAAAACGGTGAGCGCGCCTTTTAAACGGTTGACGGTCACCGGCAGACCGCATTGGCGGGCATGGGCGAGGATGCCTTCTTCCAACATTGCCCCTAACCGGTCGAGGTGCTCATAGACGCCTTTTTGTTTCAACACTTCAAGGCAGGCGATGCCAGCGAGCATCGACGCCGGATTGCCGGCCATCGTCCCCGCTTGGTACGCCGGTCCGAGCGGAGCGACTTGTTCCATAATGTCTTGGCGTCCGCCGTATGCGCCGATCGGCAAGCCGCCGCCGATAATTTTTCCCATCGCTGTCAAGTCTGGCTCAATGCCAAGCAAGTTTTGCGCCCCGCCGTACATAAAGCGGAAGGCGGTGATCACTTCGTCGTAAATGACAAGCGCCCCTGTCTTGTGGGCCATCTCATTGATCGCTTCTAAAAAGCCCGGTTTTGGCAAAACGATGCCGAAGTTGCCGACGATCGGTTCGACCAATACGGCTGCAACCTGCTCGCCCCAAACGTTCATCGCTTCACGGAACGATTCCACATCATTGTACGGCACCGTAATCACTTCCTGGGCAATGCTTGGCGGCACGCCAGCTGAATCCGGCGTCCCCAGCGTCGAAGGCCCCGAGCCGGCGGCGACGAGCACAAGATCCGAATGGCCATGGTAGCAACCGGCGAATTTCACGATTTTGCTTCGTCCGGTGTAGGCGCGGGCGACGCGGATCGTGGTCATCACCGCCTCTGTCCCTGAGTTGACAAACCGCACTTTTTCAAGCGACGGGATCGCCTCTTTTAACATTTTGGCGAATGTAATCTCATGCGGCGTCGGCGTGCCGTACAACACACCGGTCTCGGCGGCGCGGCGGATGGCTTCCGCGATGTGTGGATGGGCGTGCCCGGCGATGATCGGTCCGTAGGCGGCCAAGTAGTCGATGTACTTGTTTCCATCTACATCCCAAAAGTATGCTCCTTGCGCTCGCTCCATCACGACTGGCGCACCGCCGCCGACCGCTTTGTATGAGCGGGACGGGCTGTTCACTCCACCAACAATGTGCTGGAGCGCTTCTTCATATAATTGTTCTGATTTGGTCCATTGCATTGTTTGATCCTCCTGTTTCCGCTGACTGCCTCTTTATCATATTAAATCGAGAAGACTTAAACTTCAATGCTATAGGCGTAAGTGAAGGATGGATCGGCTCCTCTCATCATTGACGTGCCGATTCAAAAAATCCGACAGAAAATCATTTGTTTCTGTATGGGCGGAAACCGACATCCAACTGTTGCATCGTCGATCGGACGGTGGGCATTGATTTAGGGTAAAAGCATTTGGCCGTTCTTTCCAAGGCGAATGCGGTGCTTCACGCAATGGCATCAACAGACTGGAAAACAAAAAAGATGAAAATGGCGGTGATTCATGTATAATGCAACATAGGAGAAGGGCGCAAGCCGCCTTTTTCATTTGACGCCAAGGAGAGGTCAGGAGGAGAATGATGAACGCGATTGAAGTAGAACATTTGCGCAAAGAATTTAAAGTGCATGCCAGCCGCTCCGGCCTTGTCGGAGCGTTTCGCGATTTATGGACGCGCCGTTATACGCTCGTTCGAGCGGTCGATGACATTTCGTTTGTCGTCAAGCAAGGGGAAATCGTCGGCTATATCGGCGAGAACGGCGCCGGCAAATCGACGACGATCAAAATGTTGACCGGCATTTTAACCCCAACGTCTGGGCGTATTGTCGTCAACGGGATGAATCCGCATAAAGAACGGGAGAAATTTGTGCGCACAATCGGCGTTGTGTTCGGCCAGCGCTCGCAATTGTGGTGGGATATCGCTGTTCAAGAATCGTTTCGCTTGTTGAAAAAAGTGTACCGCGTCTCGGATGAACAGTACCGCCGCCATATGGGCGAGGTGATCGAGATGCTTGAGATCGGGCCGCTGCTTGACAAGCCGGTGCGCAAGCTGTCGCTTGGCCAACGGATGCGCTGCGAGCTCGCCGCCGCGCTCATTCACAACCCGCCGCTGTTGTTTTTGGATGAGCCGACAATCGGCCTCGATGTGCTTGTCAAACTCAACATCCGCCAGTTTTTGAAACAGTTGAACGAGCGGTACGGGACGACGATTTTGTTGACGACGCACGACATGTCAGACATTGAAGCGCTGTGCGAGCGGGTCATGATGCTCGATGAAGGGAAAATCATTTACGACGGGTCGCTTGAGCGCCTGAAAGAAAAATGGGGGCAAGGAAAACGGGTCGCCTTTACGTTCGCCGAAGCGGTGACGGCCGCTTTTTTGCAGCAGTTGACCGAAGGGTTGGGTGTGGTTTGGAAAAAAGGCGAGCAGCCAAACGCTTGGATCGCGCATGTTCCGCCAGGAGGCGTGCCGGAAGTGGTCAGTCGTGTCGCCGCCCGTTATGCGTTGAATGACATCCATATTCACGAAGTGCCGACGGAGGAGATCATCCGCAATATTTATAAGGAAGGTGCGGTTCATGGGTAAGTATGTCGAAATGGTCCGCATCCGCTTTTTAATGATGCTCGCCTACCGGACAAACTATTACACTGGAATTTTGATTTACGCCATTAACATCGCAGCGTATTACTTCCTTTGGTCGGCTATTTATGGCGGCAAATCATCGATGCAAGGAATGTCGCTTGGGCAAATGACGACGTATGTCGCCATTTCCTGGCTGGCGCGGGCGTTTTATTTTAACAACCTTGACCGCGAAATCGCCATGGAAATCCGGGATGGAAAAGTAGCGGTGGAATTGATCCGCCCGTACAGCTATTTAGGGATGAAAGCGGTGCAAGGGCTTGGCGAGGGGCTGTTCCGCCTGTTCTTTTTATCATTGCCCGGGCTTTTGGTCGTATCGCTTTTTTTGCCGCTTCAGTTTCCAGAACACGCCAAAACGTGGCTCGCCTTCGGTGTGTCGCTTCTATTCAGCTTTATCATTTTTTCGGAGCTGAACTTGCTTGCAGGGGTTGTGACGTTTTTTACGTTCCGAAATGAAGGGCTGCTTAGGGCGAAGCGGTTTATCATCGATCTGTTTTCCGGACTGATTTTGCCGCTTTCCTTTTATCCTGATTGGGCGCAGCGGGCGATGATGTATTTCCCGTTTCAAGCCATCAGCTACATCCCAAGCATGATCATGACAGAAAGTTTTCAAGGTGCTGCTGTCCGTGATGGCCTGCTTCTGCAGGCAACGTGGTGCATCATATTGCTGTTCCCAATTGGATGGTTATGGAGGACGGCGAAAAAGCGTCTCGTTGTGCAAGGGGGGTAAACGTTGTTTTACGTATCCGTGTTTGTTCAATACATGGCACAATATATGAAGACAAAACTGCAATATCGAGCCGATGTGCTGGTCGAATGGCTGTCGGACTTTATGGCCCAAGCAGTCAACTTGGTGTTTTTGCTTGTTGTGTTCGGGCATACGACGCTGCTTCACGGTTGGACCCGCGATGAGATTTTGTTCATTTACGGCTTTTTCCTCGTGCCGTACGCCGTATTTGCTGCTTTTTTCAACCTATGGGATTTTAATGAGCGCTATATTGTCCAAGGAGAAATGGACCGCGTGTTGACGCGCCCGGTGCACAGCCTGTTTCAAGTCATTTTGGAACGAATGGAACTTGAATCGCTGCTTGGCGCTATACCGGGGCTCATTATTATGGTATACACCGGCGCTCGCCTGTCACTTACGTTTCATTGGTACGATGTCTTGGTCTTTATATTGTTTGTGATTGGTGGTGCACTAATTTACGCTGGCATTTTCATTTCATTAGCAACAGTTAGTTTTTTCGCCGACGCCCGCACATCTATCATGCCGATGATGTACAACATCAGCGGCTATGGCCGCTACCCGGTCGATATTTACCATCGCGTCATCCGCTATATTTTAACGTGGGTGTTGCCGTTTGCCTTTGTCGGTGTTTACCCAGCTGCTTATTTTCTTGAGAAAAAGGAATGGTACAGTTATGCCTTTTTCACCCCGGTGGTCGGCTTCGTGTTTTTCGCCGTGGCGGTCATGCTTTGGAACGCCGGGGTGAGGCGATATCGCGGGACGGGGAGCTAGGCGCCCGGTCCGTAGTGCTGCCGATTCAAGCAGAGGGCGGAGGGGCATGCGGTATAATGGCCCTGTTGTCCGCGTATATATGAACGACGGACAAAAATGGGGGGGACGCGATGGATTACGCCTTCCTTGGCGTTGTTGCCGCCGTGCTGCTCGGCAGCATCACCTCGCTTTGGACAGCACGCGTGCAAGCGACGCATCGCCTGTCGCTCGATAGCTTATGGGTTCTCGTTCAATGGTATTTAACGATGATGCTCGGTTTTGCCATGATTTATATGATTTTGCAAGTGAATGGCCATACCGTGTTCACCCCATCCTCGAACAGGGCAGCAGAAGGCCGTTTGTCCTTGCTTGAAGACAGCTTATACTTAAGCGGCATGACGCTTTTGTCGGTCGGGTATGGCGATGTCACTCCGATCGGCGTTGGGCGGTGGATCGCCATTGCTGAAGCGCTTCTCGGCTACATTATGCCTGCTGTCATTGTCACGCGCACTGTATTTGACTGGGACCATCGCTAACAGTTGCAATTTCTCTTCGTCTTCGCTACGCTAAAAGAAAACAACGAAGACGGAGGGAATGCCATGACGGCAGCGATTGGCCAGCCAGCCCCAGATTTCACCTTGCCAGCGAGCAACGGGAAAATGGTGTCGCTTTCCGATTTCCGGGGGCAATATGTCGTGCTTTATTTTTATCCAAAAGACTTGACGCCTGGGTGCACGGCCGAGGCGTGCGATTTTCGCGACCGCCATGCACGGTTTGCTGAATTGAATGCCGTCATCTTAGGGGTGAGCACAGACCCAGTCAAGCGGCATGAAACGTTTATTGAGAAATACCAACTGCCGTTTTTGCTTCTTTCCGATGAACAGCATCATGCGGCAGAACTGTATGGGGTCTGGAAGAAAAAGAGGAATTTTGGAAAAGAATACATGGGCATTGAGCGCTCGACGTTCATCATCGCCCCCGATGGAATATTGGTCAAAGAATGGCGCGGGGTGAAAGTGAAAGAGCATGTCGATGAGGTGCTTGCCGAAGTCGCCCGATTGACTTCATCTAGGTAAGCGTCCAAACAATATACATCGTGTTGCGTATGATACATAGTAACCTCCTCAAATGAATGACGCATGGGGGCGGAAACGATTTCCGCCCCCTTTTTTTGTTAAAATGGCGTACAGCCCCATATATTAATGGTATCTATCCTGAAAATACCTGAATTCCAAAATGCGTAAAGTTCCAGCATTCAACATAAGGACATTTTCATCCTTACGATGGTGACGAAAATGTTTCGTCATGGAAGTCTATATTGACAAAAGGCGTGTATTCCTTGTAGACTAATTATAAATATTATAAAGTGATAATTTTTTTCATCTTTGTGCAGAGAGCGAGGTGCATGACCGGTGTCTGACAACGAGCAACTGAAGGAAGCGCTTGACATATTGAAAAAGACAGGGATACGCATTACGCCGCAGCGTCATGCGATACTGGAGTATTTGATCAGCTCGATGTCCCATCCGACGGCTGATGAAATATACAAAGCGCTCGAAGGGAAATTCCCAAACATGAGCGTCGCTACCGTCTACAATAACTTGCGCGTCTTTAAGGAAATCGGGCTTGTCAAAGAGCTGACGTACGGCGATTCATCAAGCCGGTTTGACTTCGTCACTTCCAATCATTATCACGTCATCTGTGAAGAGTGCGGCAAAATTGTTGATTTCCACTATCCAGCGCTTGATGAAGTCGAGCAGCTTGCCGCTCACGTCACCGGTTTTAAGGTCGACCACCATCGCATGGAAGTGTACGGAGTATGCCCTGACTGTCAAAAAAATGGGGCGCCGGCGCATTGAAAAAGCTGATAGCACGAAGCGGCTATCAGCTTTTTCTTTTTTTGTTGTACTTTTCATCAAATTCTTTGCCTTCAAGCTCGCGGTCTAACGTCAACGGCTCGCGGCAAAACATGCATAAATCGACGCGTCCAAGCATTTTCGTCACTTTGCCGCATGATGGACAAACGACTTGAACGGCTCTTGTCGAGAGCGTCCCGATCCAAAAGTATACAATGCCGCTGGCAACAAGAAACAACATCCCAAACACCATAAACAACGTCATGATGATCGGCGACGTGCGGAAGAAAAGACCGAGATACATGACGATGACGCCGATAAAAATCAAGCTTAAGGCGAAAGCACGAATTTTGTTGATTTTGCTCGAATATTTAATACTCATAACCGTCCCTCCTACATAGACCACTATACCATAAAACGAGATCCCATCGCGAAGAAGAACTCAACAAAATCGACGTTTTAAAGAAAGGAATTCCTCGTTTTTTTGTCGAAATAACGAAGAACAGTGGCAAACGAAGGGCTCCATAGTCGCAAATAATAAAATGAGCATTGACAGCAATGGGTGTTATAAAAAGGCAATGCAATCATCGAGGGTGGAAGGGAGGAAAGAAAAACCGTTGCAGAAAATAACAGCTGCATGAAGGTGGGGTGGGGAGTTTTTCGCCAGTTTATTGTAAAGGAAAATTGGCGAAGTTCGTGAGCCCGGCGGCATAGTTGGTTTTTCTGCAAAGGGGAAGGGTATGAAGGAATGGTTGCATCTGATCTGTGAAGAATGGATGAGTCGTTGCAACACGAACGGAATTTTAATGATTGAAAAAATGACTTGCTATGCAGCGACAACGGACACGTTTGATGTTGTGCTGCTCGTCATTGTCGACCCGCAAAGCGAGCCGATGCTTCTCAGGCAGTATTCACTAAACGAGAAAAAGGCAGTGCTTTATGCGGTCAGTGAACGGCAGTTAAATGAATGGCTTGTTCTCGGGTCGCATCGAAAGGCGGTCGACTGGGTATTCAACGGAAAGGTCGTTTTTGATCGCGACGGCTATGTTCAGCAGTTGCGCCAGCGCCTTGAGCAATTTCCACCTAAAGAACGGCGATTGAAAATGGGACTTGAGTTTGCCAAACTGATTCGCCGCTATACGGATGGCAAGGCGCTGTTTACCGCCAAGCATTGGCTTGACTCATACAACCATATGGTGCAAGCTCTTCATCATTTGGCGCGATTGACCGTGATCGAGCACGGACTTTATCCGGAAGTGACTGTGTGGAATCAAGTCAAACGAATGGATGGGCGGATTTATAAGCTGTATGAAGAACTCGTCGGAAGTGAAGAGCCGCTCCCGAAACGACTGGAGCTTTTGCTGCTGGCCAGCGAATTTTTAATTCATTCCTACGTAGAGCCAGGCTCCTCTCATTTATGCGAAGTGCTGCAAGAAAAAAATGGGGCTTGGAGCATTGAGGAAATGGTTGGTCATCCGCAGTTTGCGCCTTACTCGGTTGATCTTGTCATCATGCTTGAGTATCTTGTCGAAAGGAAAGTGCTAACCGTTGTGGAGATTCCAGCAAAAGGAAATACAATATTCGAGCGGTATTATACGTTGCCGAAAAAGGAATTTTGACGGTCCCCTTCCGCTGCTCCTGAAAGGCGGAAGGGAGCCGGCAAGAAGTATGGATGTTGTTAGGACTTTCATTGTGTGCATACAAACGTCAGCTGCAAGTCATTGACGGAAGTAGCGCATCCCGGCGGAAAAAAGCTCTTGACTTCCGTGTCGAACGATGATATATTTTAAATCGCTGCCGCGGCGGGAAAACGTTGCGGAGCGGTATGAATTATGAATAAAAGATTGTTGACAGCGAACAATAGAAATGCTACAATGTAAGGGTCGCTTTAGGAAAGTGGGAGACAAATTTGCATTTGAGGGAGTTCAGAGGAGTTGGCTTCCTCGGTGCAAGGTTGCAAAGAAGCAAGTCCAGACGGTACTCTCGTTCCTTGAAAACTGAACGAAACGAAGCGCAACGAAAAGCGGAGGTCGCTTGTTTATCGGCGAAACGCGCTGAGAGGCCCGCGAGGAGGCTCGAACCAAGCAAAGCTTGGTTCTGCGTGGGTGGTGCCACAGGAGCGTATACAATGTGTCGCCGCCGCAGCGGGACACGAAGCGTCGCGAGCCGATAGCGGCCGAAGCTAGACAATTCGAAAAGCGGAGGCCGCTCGGCGCCTTTGGTGCTGCGGCTGAAGCGATAGCCAATCAACTTTCTTTGGAGAGTTTGATCCTGGCTCAGGACGAACGCTGGCGGCGTGCCTAATACATGCAAGTCGAGCGGACCGGATCGGAGCTTGCTCTGGTTTGGTCAGCGGCGGACGGGTGAGTAACACGTGGGCAACCTGCCCGCAAGACCGGGATAACTCCGGGAAACCGGGGCTAATACCGGATAACACCGAAGACCGCATGGTCTTCGGTTGAAAGGCGGCCTTTGGCTGTCACTTGCGGATGGGCCCGCGGCGCATTAGCTAGTTGGTGAGGTAACGGCTCACCAAGGCGACGATGCGTAGCCGGCCTGAGAGGGTGACCGGCCACACTGGGACTGAGACACGGCCCAGACTCCTACGGGAGGCAGCAGTAGGGAATCTTCCGCAATGGGCGAAAGCCTGACGGAGCGACGCCGCGTGAGCGAAGAAGGCCTTCGGGTCGTAAAGCTCTGTTGTGAGGGACGAAGGAGCGCCGTTCGAAGAGGGCGGCGCGGTGACGGTACCTCACGAGAAAGCCCCGGCTAACTACGTGCCAGCAGCCGCGGTAATACGTAGGGGGCGAGCGTTGTCCGGAATTATTGGGCGTAAAGCGCGCGCAGGCGGTTCCTTAAGTCTGATGTGAAAGCCCACGGCTCAACCGTGGAGGGTCATTGGAAACTGGGGGACTTGAGTGCAGGAGAGGAGAGCGGAATTCCACGTGTAGCGGTGAAATGCGTAGAGATGTGGAGGAACACCAGTGGCGAAGGCGGCTCTCTGGCCTGCAACTGACGCTGAGGCGCGAAAGCGTGGGGAGCAAACAGGATTAGATACCCTGGTAGTCCACGCCGTAAACGATGAGTGCTAAGTGTTAGAGGGGTCACACCCTTTAGTGCTGCAGCTAACGCGATAAGCACTCCGCCTGGGGAGTACGGCCGCAAGGCTGAAACTCAAAGGAATTGACGGGGGCCCGCACAAGCGGTGGAGCATGTGGTTTAATTCGAAGCAACGCGAAGAACCTTACCAGGTCTTGACATCCCCTGACAACCCAAGAGATTGGGCGTTCCCCCTTCGGGGGGACAGGGTGACAGGTGGTGCATGGTTGTCGTCAGCTCGTGTCGTGAGATGTTGGGTTAAGTCCCGCAACGAGCGCAACCCTCGCCTCTAGTTGCCAGCACGGAGGTGGGCACTCTAGAGGGACTGCCGGCGACAAGTCGGAGGAAGGTGGGGATGACGTCAAATCATCATGCCCCTTATGACCTGGGCTACACACGTGCTACAATGGGCGGTACAAAGGGCTGCGAACCCGCGAGGGGGAGCGAATCCCAAAAAGCCGCTCTCAGTTCGGATTGCAGGCTGCAACTCGCCTGCATGAAGCCGGAATCGCTAGTAATCGCGGATCAGCATGCCGCGGTGAATACGTTCCCGGGCCTTGTACACACCGCCCGTCACACCACGAGAGCTTGCAACACCCGAAGTCGGTGAGGTAACCCTTACGGGAGCCAGCCGCCGAAGGTGGGGCAAGTGATTGGGGTGAAGTCGTAACAAGGTAGCCGTACCGGAAGGTGCGGCTGGATCACCTCCTTTCTAAGGATGACAAACCTTTCGGTTCAATGAACATGGCGCTTCCGTTTCGTTCAGTTTTGAAGGAATGAGAATTCCTTCGACTGCTTCGTTTGCGTCTGCGTCTACAAGCGAATGCAGAGGAGCCAGATTCCTCGACGCAAACCAGCGAAGAAGCAAGCTCAATGCAGCTACTTCGTTCCTTGAAAACTAGATAACCGGAAAAGCTGAGGCGCCGCGGTTAGCTCTCGAAGCCAAATGTTCTTCACCCGCAGGGATGCTTGCATCCCAAGGGGGGAGGTGATTTGGCAGAAGAGAGCTAGGCGCCGAAGCTAGACAATAAGGAAGAAGCCGAGACGCTGTAGGTTAAGCTAGAAAGGGCGCACGGTGGATGCCTTGGCACTAGGAGCCGATGAAGGACGGGGCAAACGCCGAAACGCTTCGGGGAGCTGTAAGCAAGCGTGGATCCGGAGATGTCCGAATGGGGGAACCCACTGTCCGTAATGGGGCAGTATCCATGCCTGAATCCATAGGGCATGGAGGGCACACCCGGGGAACTGAAACATCTTAGTACCCGGAGGAGAAGAAAGCAAACGCGATTCCCTGAGTAGCGGCGAGCGAAACGGGAACAGCCCAAACCAAGAGGCGAGTCCTCTTGGGGTTGTAGGACCGCTCATGATGGGAGTGAGAAAGGAACGGGGTAGACGAACCGGTCTGGAACGGCCGGCCAGAGAAGGTGAGAGCCCTGTAGTCGAAACTTCGTTCCCTCCCGTGCGGATCCTGAGTACGGCGGGACACGAGGAATCCCGTCGGAAGCAGGGAGGACCATCTCCCAAGGCTAAATACTCCCTAGTGACCGATAGTGCACCAGTACCGTGAGGGAAAGGTGAAAAGCACCCCGGGAGGGGAGTGAAAGAGAACCTGAAACCGTGTGCCTACAAGTAGTCAGAGCCCGTTAATGGGTGATGGCGTGCCTTTTGTAGAATGAACCGGCGAGTGACGATGGCGTGCGAGGTTAAGCCGAAGAGGCGGAGCCGCAGCGAAAGCGAGTCTGAACAGGGCGCGAAGTACGTCGTCGTCGACCCGAAACCAGGTGATCTACCCATGTCCAGGGTGAAGGCCGGGTAACACCGGCTGGAGGCCCGAACCCACGCACGTTGAAAAGTGCGGGGATGAGGTGTGGGTAGGGGTGAAATGCCAATCGAACTTGGAGATAGCTGGTTCTCCCCGAAATAGCTTTAGGGCTAGCCTCGGGTTTAAGAGTCTTGGAGGTAGAGCACTGATTGGGCTAGGGGCCCTCATCGGGTTACCGAACCCAGTCAAACTCCGAATGCCAAGGACTTATGCCCGGGAGTCAGACTGCGAGTGATAAGATCCGTGGTCGAGAGGGGAACAGCCCAGACCGCCAGCTAAGGCCCCGAAGTGCACGTTCAGTGGAAAAGGATGTGGAGTTGCCGAGACAACCAGGATGTTGGCTTAGAAGCAGCCACCATTTAAAGAGTGCGTAATAGCTCACTGGTCGAGTGACTCTGCGCCGAAAATGTACCGGGGCTAAACGTGCCGCCGAAGCTGCGGGATGACCGTTGGTCATCGGTAGGGGAGCGTTCTAAGGGCAGAGAAGCCAGACCGGAAGGACTGGTGGAGCGCTTAGAAGTGAGAATGCCGGTATGAGTAGCGAAAACAGAGGTGAGAATCCTCTGCGCCGAAAGCCTAAGGGTTCCTGAGGAAGGTTCGTCCGCTCAGGGTTAGTCGGGACCTAAGCCGAGGCCGAAAGGCGTAGGTGATGGGCAACAGGTCGAGATTCCTGTACCACCTCCTTCCCGTTTGAGCGATGGGGGGACGCAGGAGGATAGGGCGAGCAGGCGGCTGGAAGAGCCTGTCCAAGCAGTGAGGCTGGCCAGCAGGCAAATCCGCTGGCCGTGAAGGCTAAGCTGTGATGGCGACGGAGTCATCCGGAAGTCCCTGATTCCACACTGCCAAGAAAAGCCTCTAGCGAGGGAAGAGGTGCCCGTACCGCAAACCGACACAGGTAGGCGAGGAGAGAATCCTAAGGCGCGCGGGAGAACTCTCGTTAAGGAACTCGGCAAAATGACCCCGTAACTTCGGGAGAAGGGGTGCTCTTTGGGGTGAGGAGCCCTGAAGAGCCGCAGTGAAAAGGCCCAAGCGACTGTTTATCAAAAACACAGGTCTCTGCGAAGCCGAAAGGCGACGTATAGGGGCTGACACCTGCCCGGTGCTGGAAGGTTAAGGGGAGCGCTTAGCGGAAGCGAAGGTGCGAACCGAAGCCCCAGTAAACGGCGGCCGTAACTATAACGGTCCTAAGGTAGCGAAATTCCTTGTCGGGTAAGTTCCGACCCGCACGAAAGGTGTAACGACTTGGGCGCTGTCTCAACGAGAGACCCGGTGAAATTATACTACCTGTGAAGATGCAGGTTACCCGCGACAGGACGGAAAGACCCCGTGGAGCTTTACTGCAGCCTGATATGGAATTTTGGTATCGCTTGTACAGGATAGGTGGGAGCCGGGGAAGCCGGAGCGCCAGCTTCGGTGGAGGCGACGGTGGGATACCACCCTGGCGGTATTGAAATTCTAACCCGCACCCCTGAGCGGGGTGGGAGACAGTGTCAGGTGGGCAGTTTGACTGGGGCGGTCGCCTCCCAAAAGGTAACGGAGGCGCCCAAAGGTTCCCTCAGAATGGTTGGAAATCATTCGGAGAGTGCAAAGGCACAAGGGAGCTTGACTGCGAGACGGACAGGTCGAGCAGGGACGAAAGTCGGGCTTAGTGATCCGGTGGTTCCGCATGGAAGGGCCATCGCTCAACGGATAAAAGCTACCCCGGGGATAACAGGCTGATCTCCCCCAAGAGTCCACATCGACGGGGAGGTTTGGCACCTCGATGTCGGCTCATCGCATCCTGGGGCTGAAGTCGGTCCCAAGGGTTGGGCTGTTCGCCCATTAAAGCGGTACGCGAGCTGGGTTCAGAACGTCGTGAGACAGTTCGGTCCCTATCCGTCGCGGGCGCAGGAAATTTGAGAGGAGCTGTCCTTAGTACGAGAGGACCGGGATGGACGCACCGCTGGTGTACCAGTTGTCCCGCCAGGGGCACCGCTGGGTAGCTATGTGCGGACGGGATAAGCGCTGAAAGCATCTAAGCGTGAAGCCCCCCTCAAGATGAGATTTCCCACCGCCAAAAGCGGGTAAGATCCCTCGAAGATGACGAGGTCGATAGGTCCGAGGTGGAAGCGTGGCGACACGTGGAGCTGACGGATACTAATCGATCGAGGGCTTAACCTAGAAAAGCGCAGGCGAGCGGTTCGCCGCGACGGGCAAATGTTCTTCACCCGCAGGGGCGCTCGCGCCCCGAGGGGGAAGGTTATTTGGCAGAAGAGAGCTAGGCGCTGGAACTGGACAATAGAAAAGCGCAGGCAAGCGGCTTCTTCCGACGGTTATCTAGTTTTGAGGGAATGAATTATTCCTATTGACAAATCCAACAGGATAGATATAATAATGACTGTCCAAGATGATCATCGTTGCCTAGTGGCTATGGCGGAGGGGAAACACCCGTTCCCATCCCGAACACGGAAGTTAAGCCCTCCAGCGCCGATGGTAGTTGGGGCCAGCGCCCCTGCAAGAGTAGGTCGCTGCTAGGCAATCATGTGGAGGATTAGCTCAGCTGGGAGAGCACTTGCCTTACAAGCAAGGGGTCGGCGGTTCGATCCCGTCATCCTCCACCACTTTCAAACATACAAAACAAAACTCAGCGCATTATTGAAATAAGTTCATCTTCTATCGTCGCGGGGTGGAGCAACGAGCATTTGCTTCATCGAATATGCCGGGAGTTGCCTCGACGCATCGGGCATCTTTGAATCAGCTGGCAGAGGAAGAGGCAACAAACGTTTAAACGATACTCAGTGCATGATCGAAACAAATTTATCTTTTATCGTCGCGGGGTGGAGCAGTCCGGTAGCTCGTCGGGCTCATAACCCGAAGGTCGCAGGTTCAAATCCTGCCCCCGCAACCAATATGGTCCCGTAGTGTAGTGGTTAACATGCCTGCCTGTCACGCAGGAGATCGCGGGTTCGAGTCCCGTCGGGACCGCCATATTTATTATCAATAAGGAAAATATGGCTCGGTAGCTCAGTCGGTAGAGCAAAGGACTGAAAATCCTTGTGTCGGCGGTTCGATTCCGTCCCGAGCCACCATATAAGATATACATGCCGGCTTAGCTCAATTGGTAGAGCAACTGACTTGTAATCAGTAGGTTGCGGGTTCAAGTCCTGCAGCCGGCATTCTATTCCTTACTAAATCCTTAAGCCATTAAACCAGCAATCGTGAGCCATTAGCTCAGTAACGAGCGATGCATCTTCGGGATTGCTTCGAGTTGTCCCGACGCACTGGACACCGTCGAATCAGCTAGCAGAGGAAGGGACATCGTCAAATATCTGAAGTGTATACCTAACCACGAGCCATTAGCTCAGTAGGTAGAGCATCTGACTTTTAATCAGAGGGTCGGAGGTTCGAGTCCTCCATGGCTCATCGTCTTGCGGAAGTAGTTCAGCGGTAGAACACCACCTTGCCAAGGTGGGGGTCGCGGGTTCGAGCCCCGTCTTCCGCTCCACTTCCGCCGGGGTGGCGGAATTGGCAGACGCACAGGATTTAAAATCCTGGGGTAGGTAACTACCGTGCCGGTTCGAGTCCGGCCCTCGGCACTTGTGCGCTCGTAGCTCAATTGGATAGAGCATCTGACTACGGATCAGAAGGTTAGGGGTTCGAATCCTCTCGAGCGCGTTTTATCGGGAAGTAGCTCAGCTTGGTAGAGCACACGGTTCGGGTCCGTGAGGTCGCAGGTTCAAATCCTGTCTTCCCGATTTATCATGGGGCCTTAGCTCAGCTGGGAGAGCGCCTGCTTTGCACGCAGGAGGTCATCGGTTCGATCCCGATAGGCTCCACCTTTTAACCTTATTCAATTTGGCGGTGTAGCTCAGCTGGCTAGAGCGTACGGTTCATACCCGTGAGGTCGGGGGTTCGATCCCCTCCACCGCCACTATTGTCGGACCTTTAGCTCAGCTGGTTAGAGCAGACGGCTCATAACCGTCCGGTCGTAGGTTCGAGTCCTACAAGGTCCACCATTATTATTGTTGCTTTTTTGGAGGAGTACCCAAGTGGTTGAAGGGGTCGGTCTTGAAAACCGAGAGGCGCCGCAAGGCGCGCGGGGGTTCGAATCCCTCCTCCTCCGCCATGCTTTGTGTCGGATGAAGTGTGAATGTGTTTGAATCATGCCGGCTTAGCTCAATTGGTAGAGCAACTGACTTGTAATCAGTAGGTTGCGGGTTCAAGTCCTGCAGCCGGCACCAGTATACGGCTACGGCGACTATGGCGAAGTGGTTAACGCACCAGATTGTGGCTCTGGCATGCGTGGGTTCGATTCCCACTAGTCGCCCTTTTCTTTATATTTTATTCGTTATATGCGGGTGTAGTTTAGTGGTAAAACCTCAGCCACGAGCATCGGCATCATCGAATTGGCTTCGAGTTGCCTCGACGCATCCAGCTTTCTTGAATAGGCTGGAAGAGGAAGAGGCATGGAAAAAGCGTGGTGGGTATTCAATCAAAATCATGTGCGGGTGTAGTTTAGTGGTAAAACCTCAGCCTTCCAAGCTGATGTCGTGGGTTCGATTCCCATCACCCGCTTTTGATGGTGGGCCTATAGCTCAGCTGGTTAGAGCGCACGCCTGATAAGCGTGAGGTCGGTGGTTCAAGTCCACTTAGGCCCATTATTTCCCATTGAGTGTTTTTTGACTATTTGTTATAATAGTGTGCGAATAATGTTCCATCGTTCCACAGCAACAGCGGGCGACGAGCATTTGCATTATTGCTCCGACGCATCCGTTATCCTTGAATCAGCTGGTAGAGGAAGGGATAGAATAAGTTTGAAGAATGTTTCTTAATTATTCCGCAATAGCTCAGCGGTAGAGCAACCGGCTGTTAACCGGTAGGTCGTAGGTTCGAATCCTACTTGCGGAGCCATGTCACGGAGAAGTACCCAAGTGGCTGAAGGGGACGGTTTGCTAAACCGTTAGGTCGCAGTTTTGCGGCGCGCGGGTTCAAATCCCGCCTTCTCCGCCATGATGGCCCGTTGGTCAAGTGGTTAAGACACCGCCCTTTCACGGCGGTAACACGGGTTCGAATCCCGTACGGGTCACTGGTTGCTGGCACCAGAGATTCTGGTGCCCTTTTATACAATTTCTTTTGTCGATTTTTGCGTTTTTTCTTGTGATGCGTGTGGAAATCTGTTATAATGTTTCTCGTTAGTTTCAAAATGGTATTACGAAGTTGGGGACAACGCAGTGTTTCGTTTCGTTAAAGAACGAGGCATTGCGTTTTTTGTTTATGTAGGGAGGAGTCCCCCGTTTTCCACGGTAGGCAAGCGGGGGATCAAACGAGCAATTGCGCCTCGGCTTCACCGCCATGGATTTGCACAAACATCGTTTGGATGGCTTGAAGTTGGCGCTTGGCGGTTTCTTCTGGCATTGATGGGAGAAAGTAAACGATTTGCAAAGCGTTTTTCGTTTCTCTCGTCACAGCGGTTCGCTCTGAATCGACGATGGGACTGCCAAACGGCCCTCGTTCATCTTTGCTGACAAGTTTGTTGGCAAAGTTGACTGTGCGGCCGTTTAACGCGGTGTATTCGTCTTGTTCCGCGCCGATCGTGAGCGTCACTGTTCCGTCGATGCGGTCTAGATCATAGATACCGAGCGGGATTTTATAATAGAGTGAAAAAAAGTTGTTTATGTCCGCCGCTGAATGGATAGGCGGAATGAAGCTTTTTTTCTGGATGCGTCGGTACAGGCTTTCACTTGATGGTCGATAGCGGCTTGGGTCCGTTCCGATTTGTTTGAACGAACGGCGCCATTCGGCGATCTCAGGAATGTCGGCAATCGGCTTTTCCTGCAGCTCAATGTAAAGAGATTCTTGAAACAGCTCCAATCGTCCTCTCAACATTTGCGGTGAATCGCTGATCTCGATATGATGATAGCGGATGACGCCGAATTTACCAGAAGGAAGGCGTTGCTTTAGTTGTTCCGATATCACGCATTTCATCTTGATCACCTCGGGTTTCATTTTACCATATATGACGAAAGGAGGGAAAATGATGGATGTTATGGCATTAAAGCAGGAAGTCATCGAATACAGTCGGTCAATCGGCATTGATAAAATTGGCTTTGCAAGCGCCGACCCGTTTGTCGAATTAAAGGAACGATTGCGTCGTCAGCAGGAGCTTGGCTATCAGTCGGGTTTTGAGGAACCGAATATTGAAAAACGGACCAATCCTTCATTGCTTCTTCCGGAAGCCAAATCGATCATTGCCATTGCCCTTGCCTATCCGTCCAAAATGAAAAATGCGCCGCGGGGGACAAAGACGGAACGGCGCGGTGTTTTTTGCCGCGCGTCATGGGGAAAGGACTACCACGATGTGTTACGGGAACGTTTGCAGCAACTCGAGGAGTTTTTGTTGGCCAAAGTGCCCCATGCTCGCGTTCGCTCAATGGTGGATACCGGAGAGCTCGCCGATCGGGCGGTGGCGGAACGGGCAGGGATCGGTTGGAGCGGTAAAAATTGCTCCATTATTACACCGGAATTTGGATCGTATGTGTATTTGGGAGAAATGATTACGAATATTCCTTTTCCCCCTGATGAGCCGGTTGAAAACCGATGCGGCGCGTGCACGAAATGCATTGACGCCTGTCCGACAGGGGCGCTTGTGCAAGGGGGACAACTGAACGCGCAGCGATGTCTTTCCTTTTTAACGCAGACGAAAGGCTTTTTGGCTGACGAGTTTCGGGAGAAAATCGGGAACCGGCTGTACGGTTGCGATACATGCCAGCAAGTTTGTCCGGAAAATAAGGGGAAAGACTTCCATTTGCATCCGGAATTCGAGCCAGATCCAGAAGCGGTGAAACCAAAGCTCATTCCATTGCTTCGGATGAGCAACCGCGAGTTTAAAGAGAAATTTGGAGCCATGGCGGGTTCATGGCGTGGGAAAAAACCGATTCAGCGCAATGCCATTTTGGCGCTGGCTCATTACAAAGATCGGACCGCAGTGCCGCATTTGCTGCGTTTGTTGAAAGAGGATAGCCGTCCCGTTATTCGCGGAACGGCGGCGTGGGCGCTCGGGAAAATTGGGGATCCAAGCGCCAAACCTTATTTGGAGGCTGCACGCCAAACGGAGACGGATAAGGGTGTGATTGAGGAGATTGAAAAAGGATTGAAACTGTTGGCTGAGGCAAAAGAATAGGGAAAAAAACGCAGCTTCCCCACATAAGGTAGTAACAAAAACGAAAGTGGTGGAAAGCAGCATGAAGAAACAGTTGCGCGCGTGGTTGGATGAGCGGGCCCGCTCATTTGTATCGGAAAGCAACGTCCGGAACAAAGAGGCGGCAAGAAAGCAACAGCTTTGCCAAAAGCGCGGTGCGGAGATTGTTCGTTGCACGATCCACGGGCGTATTGTCGGCAGGCAGACTATCGAGCGGGAAGCCAAAGTCATGTATATGGCCCACCATCAATTTTTAATTAAGCAAGGGGCTTCATTATATATGGAAGAACAGGTTGAGGAGAGATGCGCTTGTTTTGTCCGCGGTGAACTTGTCGCTGATGAACCGATCAGCCAGTTGGGGGGCTATATGGAGGCGCCGCGCGTCGAACGAGAGCAATGGACGGGGGAGCGTCTTTCTTACCAGTATGACCGCGCCCGGGCGGTGCGGTATGCGGAAACGTGGTGGAATCGACACAACCCGGCGTTTCCATCGTTTCCAGTGGATTGCACGAATTTTGTCTCCCAATGCCTGTATGCGGGTGGGGCGCCGATGACGGGCTATCCGAACCGGACGAGGGGATGGTGGTGTCAAAATGGAAGTTGGAGTTACAGCTGGGCTGTCGCTCATGCCTTTCGTTGGTACTTGAGCGGGTCGCGCATTGGCTTGCAGGCGGTGGAAGTGGCCGAGCCAGAGCAATTGATGGCAGGCGATGTCATCTGTTATGATTTTCAAGGGGACGGACGCTTCGACCATTCGACGATTGTGGTGGCGAAAGATCAGAACGGGATGCCGCTTGTGAACGCCCATACGACAAACAGCCGAATGCGCTATTGGTCGTATGAAGACTCAAGTGCTTATACGCCGAACATTCGCTATAAGTTTTTTCACATCATCGATGGCAAATAAATGTTGTTGAGGTGAAGCCAATGCCACTCCATGTTGTACTATACCAACCAGAAATTCCAGCCAATACAGGAAACATCGCCCGTACGTGTGCGGCGACCGATACGTCGCTCCATTTGATCCGCCCGCTCGGTTTTTCTACGGATGATAAAATGTTAAAGCGCGCCGGGCTTGATTATTGGCCATATGTTAATATTTCGTATTATGACTCGCTTGACGAACTATTCGCCCGCTTTCCGGAAGGGGAGTTTTATTTCATTACGAAATTCGGGCGCCGGTATTATGATTCGTTTGATTTCAGCGATACAGAAAAACACATTTTTTTTGTGTTCGGACGCGAAACAACCGGACTGCCAAAGGAGCTGCTTGAGGCCAATATGGACCGTTGCCTTCGCATCCCGATGAATGACAAAGTGCGCTCGTTAAACCTGTCGAACACGGCAGCCATCTTAGTGTACGAAGCGCTGCGCCAACAGCGGTTTCACGGGCTGTCGTAAACAAAAAAACGACCTTCGCATCGGAGGTCGTTTTTTTTGGGATTATTGTCTGACACCTGGTTTGTCTTCGTAACCAGCGGTGAAAATAGCCGTCAAAAACGCAATGATGACCCCTAGCACAAGCAAAGTGCGCATCGTTTGTTCCTCCTTCATCATGAAAGTGGCAGGCGTTTCCCTCTTTATTATAGCGAATATCGTCAAGCATGTGAATGACCGCAGCTGGTTGTTAGGAGACAAAATTTTTTTTGCGGCGAATGATACGGGACATCCTCGCATAAATTGTAATAATCTTGCTGTTAGACATCCAAGGGTGAGGAGGTCCTTTATGGATATTTTGCAAAAAATCGCCCGATATCGGGAAGAAGAAGAAAAGTTGAAATGGGAAGGAACGTTTGCCGAGTATTTAAAGATTTTAAAAGAAAAGCCGTGGGTGGCCCAGTCGGCTCATTCGCGTGTTTATAATATGATCAAAGATGCTGGGGTCGAAGAGGTGAATGGACGGAAACGATATAAGTTTTTCAGCCAGCACTTGTTCGGGCTCGAGGAAGCGCTTGAGCGGCTCGTTGAGGAATATTTCCACCCGGCGGCGAAGCGGTTGGATGTGCGGAAACGGATTTTGCTGCTGATGGGACCAGTTGGCGGCGGAAAGTCGACGCTTGTGACTTTGCTAAAGCGCGGGCTTGAAGAGTATTCAAAAACAGAGCGCGGCGCGGTGTATGCCATTAAAGGATGCCCGATGCATGAAGATCCGCTTCACCTTATTCCTCACCATTTGCGCGAAGATTTTTACCGTGAGTATGGCATTCGCATTGAAGGTGAACTGTCGCCGCTCAATATGATGCGGCTGGAGAAAGAATACGGCGGACGCATTGAAGACGTGCTAGTGGAGCGCATTTTCTTCTCTGAGAACCGTCGCGTCGGTATCGGGACGTTCAGTCCGTCTGACCCCAAATCGCAAGACATTGCCGATTTAACGGGAAGCATCGATTTTTCAACGATCGCGGAATACGGTTCCGAGTCTGACCCGCGCGCGTATCGGTTTGACGGCGAACTGAACAAAGCCAACCGCGGGATTATGGAATTTCAAGAGATGCTAAAGTGCGATGAAAAATTTCTTTGGCATTTGTTATCGCTGACGCAAGAAGGCAATTTCAAAGCTGGACGGTTTGCTTTAATCAGCGCCGATGAATTGATCATCGCGCATACGAACGAAACGGAATATCGGTCGTTCATTGCTAACAAAAAGAACGAGGCGCTCCATTCGCGTATCATCGTCATGCCGATTCCGTACAACTTGCGCGTCTCGGAAGAAGAGCGCATTTATGAAAAAATGATCCGCGAAAGCGACGTCGCCGACGTGCATATCGCTCCACATACGTTGCGGATTGCGGCTATGTTTACGATTTTGACGCGGCTGAAAGAATCCAAGCGGCCGGATGTGGATTTATTGAAGAAAATGCGCTTGTATGATGGCGAAATGATCGAAGGATTCAGCGAGGTCGATGTGGAGGAGCTGAAAAAGGAGCATCCGGATGAGGGGATGAGCGGCATCGACCCACGCTATGTCATCAACCGCATTTCTGCTTGCATCATCCGCAAAGGAGTGCCGTCGATCAATGCGCTTGACGTGCTTCGTTCGTTGAAAGAAGGATTGGATCAGCATCCGTCGATCACGAAGGAAGACCGTGAGCGGTATTTGAATTTCATTTCGCTCGTGCGCAAAGAGTATGATGAAATCGCCAAACAAGAAGTGCAAAAGGCGTTCGTCTATTCGTATGAAGAGTCAGCGAAAACGTTGATGGATAACTATTTGGACAACGTCGAGGCGTACTGCAACAAGACGAAATTGCGGGACCCGCTTACGGGTGAGGAAATGAATCCAGATGAAAAGCTGATGCGCTCGATCGAGGAACAAATCGGCATTTCCGAAAATGCGAAAAAAGCGTTTCGTGAAGAAATTTTAATCCGCATTTCCGCCTATGCGCGCAAAGGGCAACGATTTGACTACAACTCGCATGAACGGCTGCGCGAGGCAATCCAGAAAAAACTGTTCGCTGATTTAAAAGATATTGTAAAAATTACAACGTCGACAAAAACACCGGATGAGCAGCAGTTGAAAAAAATTAACGAAGTCGTCGCCCGCCTCATTGATGAATACGGGTACAATTCCACGTCAGCCAACGAATTGCTCCGCTATGTCGGCAGCTTGTTGAACCGCTAGGCATGCCTCAAGCGCTGGGGCATGCTTTTTCTCCTCTTTTTAGCGCACTTCATGCGAAGAAGAGGACGGCCCTAGGAGCGGTGCCTTTGCTTAAAGGAGATGTGAAATCGACAATCGGGCTTGTCCACCTGTTTGTTTTCCACATTCATTTGTCAATTATTTTAAATTGTTGCATACGATAAAATAAACCAACTTGGCATAGCGATGGTCCGTTTTGATGACGCCAACATAAGTATATGCGGGAAAGCGAAAAGTGTGAAAATGATTTTTTCAAAGGAGGGGAAAACATGAAGGGGAATTTTGTTGTATCGAAAGAAGATTGGTCCCTCCACCGCAAAGGATATGATGATCAAAAGCGCCATCAAGAAAAAGTGAAGGAAGCGATCAAAAACAATTTGCCCGACTTAATTACCGAAGAAAGCATTATCATGTCCAACGGGCGAGATGTGATTAAAATTCCGATCCGCTCGCTTGATGAATACAAAATCCGCTACAATTATGAGAAAAACAAGCACGTCGGCCAAGGAGATGGAGACAGCCAAGTCGGTGATGTGGTGGCCCGAGATGGAAGCGGGGAGGGGCAGGGGCCAGGAAAAGGCCAAGGTGCTGGCGATTTGCCGGGTCAAGATTATTACGAAGCTGAAGTGTCGCTGATGGAGATTGAGGAAGCGTTCTTTAGCCAATTGGAGCTGCCTAATTTGCAACGAAAAGAGCTGGATCAAAATGTAGCCCAGCATATCGAATTTAACGACATCCGTCGCACCGGGCTGATGGGGAACATCGATAAAAAGCGGACGATGCTCACTGCCTTCAAGCGCAATGCCATGAACGGCAAACCAGGATTTTATCCGATTTACCGCGAAGATTTGAAGTTTAAAACGTGGAACGAAGTCGTCAAACCAGAATCGAAGGCGGTCGTCTTGGCGATGATGGACACAAGCGGATCGATGGGCATGTGGGAAAAATATATGGCACGCAGCTTTTTCTTCTGGATGACCCGATTTTTGCGTACGAAATACGAAACGGTGGACATCGCCTTTATCGCCCATCATACGGAAGCGAAAGTCGTCAGTGAGGAAGAGTTTTTCACGAAAGGGGAAAGCGGTGGAACGATTTGCTCATCGGCCTACCGCAAGGCGCTTGAACTTATTGAGACAAAATATCCACCGTCGCGCTACAACATTTATCCGTTCCATTTCTCTGACGGCGACAACTTGACATCGGACAATGCCCGCTGCGTCAAGCTTGTTCAGGAGCTGATGAAAGTATCGAACATGTTTGGGTACGGGGAAGTCAACCAGTATAATCGCCATTCCACGCTCATGTCGGCGTACCGCAATATTAAAGATGAGAAATTCCGCTATTATATCCTAAAGCAAAAATCGGATGTCTTTCATGCCATGAGAACGTTTTTCCGCAAAGAAGAGAGCAAACAGCTCGTCTGACCCTCTTGCAGCTGAAAAAAAGGGGGTTTTTCTTTTTGGAAAGGGAGGGCGATGGCCCTCCCTAAAATAAGTTATTGCTTTTGCAGCGTCGCCACCATGGCGAGCACAGCGCCAAGTACATCGCGCTCTTTAGGAGCGTGCACTGTCAAGAGCATCGGCGCTGGGTGAGCGCTGGCGATGACGTGAACGGTAACGCCATCGGCTTGGGCAGTGTACCAAACGGCATCAGCGAACGGTTTTGGAAGTTGATCCGTTTGCTGGCGGGCGGCATTGGCATCGACCGCTTGGGCATGTTCTTTGGCCAACTGCTCATAGTTCGTCTCCTCGTTATGAAGAAGGCGGATGCGGGCGAACGTGTCCCCATGGAGCAATACATCAGAATGCGGTTCTTCAGCATCGAGCGTCCACCCGTCTAGGACATAGAGCGAGAAATGCTGGTTGTCACTTGTGGTCAACGTTGCTGTCCCTGTGACTGTTTGATTTCCCATTTGGTAAGACAAGGAAGTTGTTGGACGGGAAGAAGCGGATTCATCCCCTGTCGACCCACTTTGTCCGCTTCCTGCTTGATTTTGTTCGTCAGCAGGGGGAGTTTCTTGAGCGGCTGGCTCTGCTGTTTGCGCGTTGATGGGATTCTCGTCTGAACTTGCCGTTTGTTTGGCTTTCGCTTCTGTCTCTTTTGATGCAGGTGTCTCTGTACCGCAACCGGCAAGCAAGGCGGCGGTGACAGCGATGGAGAAAAACGATTTCCAATATCGAAGCATCTTGATTCCTCCTTGCTTTCCATATACCATTCATTATAGCAGTTGAAACGGTGGAAACAAACAGACTCATTTCCTTTATTTTCTGGGTTTGATAATGATCCGTTGGCTGAAATGCTGGGCATGACAACCGTGGCACTCCCCCATTTTACGCTCGGAGAAAGAGCGTTCCGCCTTCTTCACCATTGGCGGGAGACAGGCAATGTGACGCGAAAGCAGGAAGAACTGCCTGCCCGGTTGTTGGTGCGGGATACGGCATAATAGGGCCTGGCTTTCCGTCTCTGACAATTAGCTTGAAGCCGCTCGAAATGGCATCGTGTTATGTTGCTTTCAGATGGTACCGATTCACTGGGCGTCCGACGCCGCCGTATTGAACATCGAGCACGACTTCCCCTGTTTTCTCAAGGTACTCTAAATAGCGGCGGGCGGTAACGCGGGCGATGCCGACTCCTTCGGCCACTTCCTCAGCGGAAACGGGGAAGCGGTGTTGGCGTAAATAGGCGATCACTTTTTCCAATGTTACCTCATTCAGTCCTTTCGGAAGCTCGGAGGACGGTCCGGCCGGTTGTTCAGTCGCCCGCCTTAGGGCATCGAGTTCCACCTGGGTGAGCGATTCCTTTTCCGCAAGCGACCGGCGGAACGTCCGATAATGCTCCAACGCCTGTTTGAGCCGTTCAAATTTAAACGGTTTCACAATGTAATCGAATGCGCCGTTTTGCAGGACGCGGCGCACCGTTTCAATGTCGCTTGCCGCGGTAATGGCGATGATATCAACTTCATGGCCGTGGGCGCGGATTTGTTTTAATGTTTCAAGGCCGTCTAACTGCGGCATGTAAATATCAACCATCGCTAAATCCGGACGGAGCTCTTGAATGAGGCGGAGTCCTTCTTCACCGTTTCGAGCGAGGCCGATGACGGTAAAACCGTCTATTTGTTCAATCATTTGCCGATTTACTTCTTGCACCATCGGGTCGTCTTCGATCAACAACACGCGATACATAGCCTGTTCCTCCTTCGTCTCGGTGGGGGACTTTCGCGGCCGCCGTTGCATGAATGGGGATCACATGTCAAAGGTAACAGTAAACACCGTTCCTTTTCCTTCTTCCGACTGCACATCGATGCGCCCGTTTCCCTTTTCCACAATTTGCTTCACCAAATACAAGCCGATGCCTCGTCCGTTCTCCCCTTTGGTCGAAAAACCTTCATCAAAAATGCGGTCAATATGCTCGCGGGCAATGCCTTGGCCGTTGTCTTCGACCGAGAGGGAACAAAGGTCTTCGTTTTGTTCGATGCTGATGTAAATTTCTTTTTCTCGGTCGGTTACATCACGGAACGCGTCGAAGGCGTTTTCAATTAAATTGCCAAGGAGAACAACGAAATCATGGTGATCGAGATGCGGCGGAAAGCGGTGCAGCCGGCTATGTCGGTCGATCGTCACGCGAATGCCGAGCTCCTTGCCGCGGCGGATTTTGCTTAAGAGCAACCCGGAAATGCTTTCGTCCTTAATGTTGCGGCTTAAAAACTGCGTCAGTTCTGCTTGTTCCTCTGTAACTTGAAACACGTACTCGAGCGCTTTTTCGATGTGGCCGAGCTGAATAAGGCCAGCGATCGTGTGAAGCTTGTTCATGTATTCATGATTTTGCACGCGCAAGGCATGGACAAACGCCTTTACGCCCGTCAGTTCTTCAGCCAGTCGTTTCACTTCCGTGCGGTCTTGGAAAATGGCGATGGCGCCGACCGTTTTTCCGTTGACTTTGATCGGAATGCGGTTGCTCCAAATTGTTAAGTTGCCGATCTGCAGCTCCTTATTGTAAATCGGTTTGTTTACTTCCAAGATTTCCGGAAGGTGTGTGTCCGGAATGATGGAGCGGATCGAACGGCCGATGACATCCCCTTTGACGCCGAGCATTTGTTTTGCCCGGTCATTGAAAATGGTAATTTTTTCATTGCTGTCAATGGCGATGACACCTTCGTGCATGGCGTTAAACGCTTCCGTCCGTTCGATCAGCAGCTTGGCGATCTCATGTGGTTCCAACTCAAACATTTGCCGCTTGATATGAGAGGCCAGCAGCCATGCACCAATTCCACCGACAACGAGCGACAAAACAACCGCTACGGCAGCTTCTTCTTTCAAAGAATCAATGGCTTCAAAAAACGTTGGCAGCCGGTAGGCGGCGATGACGACGCCAATTTGTTCGTGATGGCTGTTCATAATTGGAACGAAGGCGCGAACGACTGTACCGATTTCCCCACGGGCTTTGGAAGTGTACGTATGTTCGGCAAACGCCGGCCCTTCATCAGCGCCGTGGGAGATCGTGCCGATCATCGCCGGAAGCGGATGGGAGAGGCGCACTTTGTTCATATCGAGAACGACGATATAGTCGGCGTTGTGAATGACGCGCACTCGTTCGACGACCGGATTGATCAGCGCCCGGCTTTGTTTGTTTCCGACAATATGGCTCCTGATTTCAGGCAGCTCGGAGACGGTGCGCGCGGTCAATAAGGCACGCTGGCTGAGTTCCTCCTCCTTTGTATGGAAAAAGTCGCTGATGATGAATACACCGCTCAGCAACAGGGAAAAGCTGACGATGGTGAAAATCAAAATCGTAATTTTCCAGCGAATCGGCAGCCGGCTCATGGCGGAACTCCTTTTTGTCAGTCGTGATGGCTGTTGGTCATGCCATATGAATGGGAAAGGAATGAATCAATGTTTTTTTCATTATACCAAATCTTCTTGAATAGGAAGAAACGAAAGGTGTAAAATGGCGGTGGGGAACAAATATTCTTCCCGCCAGCATCGCAGATGGGGCATACGTAAGGCGTGGCGATTGCTGCTCTCAAACCGAATCCGTGAGCTCCAGCTGCTTTTTTGCTCCAATGATTCGAGTCGGCGGGGAGCATTGTGCTGAAGTGCCATTTTAGCAATAGGATGGATGAAAGAACGGTGTGAACAATGGGGAAAAGATGGAGACCATGGGCAATCCTTTTGTTTGTCGGCTTCGGTCTGATCGGCTGGGCAGCGAGCCGTCAACTGGGACATGAACCACTGGTTTATGACGACGAGCAAAAGGGGTTGAAAAAGCAAATCATTATTTATTTCAGCCATGTGGTAGCAGAGAATACGCCAAAAGGGCTGGCGGCGCAAAAGTTTGCCGAACTCGTTGAGCAAAAAACAAACGGCCGCGTCAAAGTCGAAGTGTTCCCAAACGGCTCGCTTTATTCGGATGGGGAAGAGCTTGATGCACTGCTGCGCGGCGACGTGCAAATGATCGCGCCATCGTTTTCGAAAGTGACGGAGTTGATCCCTGAGTGGCAAGTGCTCGATTTGCCATTTTTGTTCCGCGATGATGAACATGTTCGCTGCGTGCTTACCGGCAAGGTGGGAGTTGAGCTGCTTCAGATGCTCGAGGCGAAAGGGATTAAAGGGTTGGCGTTTTGGAGCAACGGGTTTAAGCAAATGATGGGCACGAACCGCCCGTTGATTAAACCGGACGATTTTCGAGGCTTGCGCTTTCGCATTATGCCAAGCGAAGTGATCGAAAAGCAGTTTCGTTTGCTTGGCGGTGAACCGGTTGCCGTTTCATTTGACCGTGTTTATCAGGAGCTTGAACAGCATAAGTTTGACGGACAGGAAAATACGATTTCCAATATTTATTCGAAAGGGTTTTACAAATTCCAACCGTATATTACGATCAGCGACCACGGGTATCTCGGTTATGTCGTCATGATGAACCAATCGTTTTGGGATCATCTTCCGAAAGATATCCAACGAAGCATTGAGGAAGCCATGGCTGAAGCGACGCATTGGAATTGGAAACAGTCAACGGAACAAAACGAACAGGAGCTTAGGCAGCTTGAACGGCGGGGTGGGGTCCATCTGTACATGTTGTCGGAAATGGACAAAAAGAAATGGAAGCAAACGTTTACGCCGCTGTATGAGGAATTTACGCGGCAGTTTGGTTCCAAGCTGTTGAATGAAGTGAAACAATCGTGTGAATGAGGGGGTCCGAAAAATAACGGGACGCCCTTTTCTTATCAACGTATAAATGCGTAACTTTCCTTCACCAAATTTTTGAATCAGCCTCTTTTGATCATCTCCAGCTAAGAAAGCCCTCATTTCCACGCAATCAGCGCAGGCAGGAAATGAATCAGTGGTCTTTGTAAAGCGGCTGAATCGTCGGACGCATGGGGAGAGCTTTGCTGACAGTTTGTCGCGGGACGGATGTTTCCAAGACTCTCTCCCCGCTGCGCCTTTGGTGCAGGCGGAAGGGGCGTTTAAGGGAAACACCCATGCGAGCGTTAAGACCAAAAAGACCAAAACGACCATTATCACCATAATATTTTGATTTCAATGATTTTTCTTTATGATAGTATTGAAAGCGTTGTCAATACATTGAAAGGAGTGGGAGAAATGCGGGGAAAGCTGAAAAACTTGACGGTACAAGTCATCATCGGCATCATTTTGGGGATTATCGTCGGATTTGTATTTCCGGAATTTGGCGCGAAATTAAAAGTATTAGCAGACGGATTTATTAAGCTGATTAAAATGGTGATCGCCCCGATCATTTTCTTCACCGTCGTCATCGGAATCGGCAACATGGGCGATTTGAAAAAGGTCGGCCGCATCGGCGGCAAGGCGCTTATTTATTTTGAAATTGTAACGACGTTTGCGTTGGCGATCGGGATTGTCGTCGTCAACCTTGTGAAACCAGGGGTCGGATTTCATACCGATGCAGTAAAAGGCGGCGACATTTCGCAATACACAAAACAAGCAGCAGAAACCAGCCACAGTTTTGTTGATTTCATCTTAAGCATCATTCCCGACAACGTCGTTGCCGCGATGGCGAGCGGCCAACTGCTTCCGGTGCTCTTCTTCGCTGTGTTGTTCGGCTTAGCGGCTGCCGCGCTTGGGGAAAAAGCAAAACCAGTGATTTCCTTATTTGAACGACTGGCGGAAATTTTTTTCGGCGTCGTCAACATGGTGATGAAGGTGTCGCCGATCGCTGCGTTCGGCGCGATGGCGTACACGATCGGCACGTTCGGCCTTGGTTCGCTCGTGTCGCTCGGCAAATTGATGGGGTCTGTTTACATTACGATGGCCCTCTTCATTTTCGTCGTGCTTGGCGGGATTGCCAAGTTTTACGGATTCAACATTTTTCAGTTTCTTGCTTATATTAAAGAGGAATTGTTGCTTGTTTTGGGCACCTCTTCGTCTGAATCAGCGCTGCCGCGGCTGATGGAGCGGCTCGAAAAATATGGGTGCTCCAAATCGGTTGTCGGTCTTGTCGTTCCGACAGGATATTCGTTCAACCTAGACGGCACATCGATTTACTTGTCGATGGCAGCTATTTTCATCGCCCAAGCGTACGGTATTGATTTAACCATTTGGCAAGAGTTGACGTTACTTGGCGTCTTAATGCTCACCTCGAAAGGGGCAGCGGGGGTTACCGGTTCGGGATTCATTACGTTGGCAGCGACTTTGGCGGCGTTCCCGATGATTCCGGTTGAAGGCATCGCCTTGCTCCTTGGGGTTGACCGCTTCATGTCGGAAGCGCGGGCGATTACGAATATTATCGGCAATGCTGTAGCGACGGTGGTTGTTTCGAAAATGGAAAACGAGTTTCATCCGAACGAAGCTGAAGTGGAGCGCTCCTCGGTGAGCGTGGCCAAATAAGTGGCAGGAGCGCTCTGCAAGTCCAATTGACAGCTTTTCCGTCCGCACGTTTCTGGCTGTGTCAGGAAAGGCGCCGCACGCCGCCAATTGCCGAGTGGATGAAAAAGGATGCAATGATAGCGCGAGGGGAACGTTTCCCCTCGTTTTTTCGTTGATTTTCCCCTAAAGCAAAGAACAAGAAGGACGTGGAAAAGTGAGAAAGGATAGCAAGCATATATTTTGATTTTCTTTCCCTCTTTTCCCATAATGAAACTATAATGACGCTCGAGGAGGAGAGGATATGAACGGTCTGCAAGATTGTGCCACCTTGCATAACGGGGTGAAAATGCCTTGGGTCGGCCTTGGAGTTTATAAAGTCAAAGAAGGGGAGGAAGTAAGAAGCGCGGTGCGCACCGCGCTCGAGGTTGGCTACCGCCATGTCGATACAGCCGCTTTTTATGAAAACGAAGAAGGGGTCGGTCAAGCGATCCGCGAATCCGGCATTCCACGTGAGCAAGTGTTTGTGACGACGAAAGTGTGGAACACCGATCAGGGATATGAAACGACGCTAAAGGCGTTTGACAAAAGCTTGAAAAAGCTCGGTTTTGATTACGTCGACTTGTATTTAGTTCATTGGCCGGTGAAAGGGAAATATAAAGAGACGTACAAGGCGCTTGAAAAGCTATATAAAGACGGGTATGTGCGCGCAATTGGCGTAAGCAATTTTCAAATCCATCATTTGCAAGATGTACTGGCCGATTGTGAAATCAAGCCGATGGTCAACCAGGTCGAGTACCATCCGCGCCTGACGCAAAAAGAGCTGCATGCGTTTTGCCAAGAAAACGGCATCCAGCTTGAAGCATGGTCACCGCTCATGCGCGGGGAAATTTTAAACGAGCCGACGATCGTTGACATCGGGCGCAAATACGGAAAAACGCCGGCGCAGGTTGTGCTGCGTTGGGACTTGCAGCACCGCGTTGTCACGATTCCAAAGTCGGTGACGCCGGCGCGGATCAAAGAAAACGCTGATCTTTTTGATTTCTCGCTGACCGATGAAGAAATGAAACAGATCGACGCGTTGAACTTGAACAAACGGGTCGGTCCTGACCCAGACAATTTCAATTTTTGATGTCCCCATCAGCTAAATAGCGCCTCGATGCAGGCGCTCTTTTTTTTGAAACCGGAGCGGGCCGTTTGACGTATGAAATAGCGGGCAAGTACAATAAATAATAGTATACACATTTGACAAACGAAAAAACGGAGGGTGCTGCCATGCTATTCCATCCGATGGATATTTTCATTTTTATCGCCTTCTTGATCTCGCTTTGGGCGCAGTGGAAGGTATCAAGCAATTTCAATGCCTGGTCTGAAGTTCCAGCCTCATCGGGATTGACGGGGGCGGAAGTGGCGCGCATGATTTTAGACCGTCACGGGTTGCACCATGTGCCGGTGGAGGTCGTGCCAGGGCGGCTTTCGGACCATTACGATCCGATTTCCCGAACGGTCCGTTTGTCGGAGCCGGTCTTTTATGGGCGTTCGATCGCTTCTATTTCTGTTGCCGCTCATGAGGTCGGCCACGCTGTTCAACACCAGCAAGGCTACGCTGCACTCGTCCTTCGCCACCGGATGTTTCCCGTTGTGAACTTGGCTTCCGGCGTGGCTCCGTTTTTGCTGCTGGTTGGGTTTTTGCTCCATCAATTTTCATTGATCGGTCTCGGCATTTTGTTTTTCTCGCTGGCGGTGGCGTTCCAAGTCATTACGTTGCCGGTCGAGTTTAATGCGAGCGCGCGGGCGAAACGATTTATGCTCGCTGAAGGGATCATCGCTCCAAACGAAACGCGCGGCGTGAACAAAGTGCTTGGCGCGGCGGCGCTGACATACGTTGCGGCAACGTTGATCGCCGTGTTTGAACTGCTGAAATATGTGCTCATTTTTACCCAAGGGAACAATAATGAGGAATCGTAACATATTGGGCTGTCTAAGACAGCCCAGCGGCATCATCGTCTATCAGCTGCAATGGAAACTTTTGTGTGCAGGAGGTGTAACCTGGGCGCTTCATCCGCGCTCGGAGACGAATTGGATATAGCCAGTTTGCTGTTGGTGGCGTTTCTCATCGCTTGCACCGCCTTTTTTGTCGCTTCGGAATTTGCGATCGTCAAAGTGCGCAGCTCGCGCATCGATCAGCTTGTCAATGAAGGGAATCGACGGGCGGTCGCGGCGAAAAAAGTGATTTCGAATTTGGACGGCTATTTATCGGCGAACCAGCTGGGCATTACGCTCACTTCGCTTGGCCTTGGCTGGCTTGGGGAGCCGACGGTGGCGCGGATGTTGCTGCCGCTGTTTGAACGCCTCCATTTGTCGGAATCCGTCTCCCATTTTTTAGCGTTTATCATTTCGTTTTCGCTCATCACCTTTTTGCATGTCGTCGTCGGTGAATTAGCGCCAAAGACGTTTGCCATTCATAAGGCGGAAGCGATTACGCTGTTTACGGCTCAGCCGCTCATCTGGTTTTACAAAATCATGTATCCGTTCATTTGGACACTCAACAACTCTGCGCGGCTTGTGACGCGCCTGTTTGGCCTCAGGCCGGTTTCGGAGCATGAAATCGCCCACTCTGAGGAGGAGTTGCGCCTAATTTTATCGGAAAGCTACAAGAGCGGGGAGATCAATCAGTCAGAGTACCGCTATGTCAATAACATTTTTCGTTTTGACGACCGCATAGCGAAAGAAATTATGGTGCCGCGCAAAGAAATTGTGGCGCTCGATATTAACAAAAGCGTCAAGGAAAACATGGACATCATTCGCGAAGAAAAGTATACGCGCTATCCGGTCATTGACGGTGATAAAGACCATGTGCTTGGACTCATCAACGTCAAAGAGGTGTTTACGGACTTTATCGCCAATCCGTCCAACGAAAAGCAAATGAAAGACTATATCCGCCCAATCATTCAAGTGATTGAATCGATCGCCATTCACGATTTGTTGGTCAAAATGCAAAAAGAACGCATCCATATGGCGATTTTGGTTGATGAATACGGCGGCACGTCTGGACTGGTTACAGTTGAGGACATTTTGGAAGAGATCGTTGGCGAAATCCAAGATGAGTTTGATATTGATGAAACGCCGCTGATTCAAAAAATGGACGATGATCGATTTGTCTTGGATGGCAAAGTGCTGATCAGCGAAGTGAATGACTTGCTTGGGCTGGACATTGATGATGATGACGTCGATACAATCGGCGGCTGGATTTTAACGAAGCATTATGATATCAAACCAGGCGAGAGTGTAGAAATCGATGGCTACTTGTTTACGGTGAAGGAAATGGACGGCCATCATGTGAAATCGCTGGAAGTGGCAAAAAAAGAGCTCAGTAAAGAGGAGGAGGCGGCAGGCGTCGAAGAGGAGGGATTGCGTTTGTAAGGCAGACAGGGATGTCTGCCTTTTCTCTTTTGGGCGAGAAATCTCCTCCCCCATCGAAGGAGGGCGGAGGAGATCAATGGTAAATGCGCGAAAGGTCGGTGGGAAAATCGCTTGTTGGCGCGAGGCAAATGACCTCTTCGTTTGTAAACGGATGGCGGAACGTTAGCTTAGCGGCATGAAGCGCATGGCGGTGAAACACTGGTTTGCCGCCATAAAGCACATCGCCGACGAGTGGATGGCCGAGATGGGCCAAATGGACGCGGATTTGGTGCGTCCGTCCGGTCTCGAGAGAAAGCTCGACAAGCGATGTTGACGAGAATGTTTTGATGACGCGATAGTGTGTCACCGCTTTTGCCCCCGTTTTCGAGACGCGACGGCGCGTTGGATGGTGGCGGTCACGGCCGATTGGCGCGGAAATGGTTCCTGATTTCGGGGACAAACGACCGTGCACAAGGGCGACGTACGTCCGCTTGATGGCGCGGTGGGCGAGCATCCGATCGAGCGTCGCACCGGCGAGCGGGTGTTTGGCAAATAAAATCGCTCCCGACGTGTCGTGGTCAAGTCGGTGAATGTGGCGCACTTTTGTTAAAATTGCCTGCGACTGCAAATAAAACGCGACCGCATTGGCGAGCGTGCCGGTTTGCCCCGGTTCGGACGGATGAATGTCGATGCCGGCTTCTTTGTTCAAGACGAGCAGATGGTCGTCCTCCCATAAAATCGAAAGCTCCCGATATTCTGGAACGATGAACGACGGCTCCGGCTCATATGCGTAAAGCTGAAGCCGGTCGCGTTCGTTGAGCACCGTCTTCCAGGGAACAGCCTGGCCGTTCAGTTTGACGCCGTGTTCCATCCGCCAACGGTGGGCGAGCTTTTTCGAGGCGGCCCATACGTCTTTCAGGAGCTGTTCAATCGTCAAACCGCTCCACCAGCTAGGGATGATGCATTCCAGCCAATCGCCTTTTCTTGTCCACAAAAGTTGTCACACTCCCAATTGTTTGTTAGCTGTGGAAACACTTTCTACCCCTATCCTTGCGCGAGATATGGTACACTCATAGTATCGTCTTACTGATGGAGAACGCAAGCATTGCGGCGAGAAAAGGTGGTATGGACGTTGAAAATGATGTATGCGGCGACTCCAGAGCAAGAGCATTACATGCAGTATTTGCTCAACTACTTTTATACCGATGTGTTTCCGTATTACTTCGATGATGAACAAATCCGTCAATTTGAGGAATGGGGCATTCTTTCGCTGGACCACGAACACGTTAAATATAATGGAACGATGAAAGAGGCTTTCCAAATCATTTCGGCGTTGCAGTCGCTCATTACCGTCATCGAATATATCGGGGAGCATGGGGATTTGGAACAGTATGAATGGCTGTTTGTTCGCAATCAAAAGATTTTGGCTCGCCATGGCATTGCCTTTCCTTTTCATGCCAAGCAATTCACTTGCAGGCGGCTTTGGCCGTGCAGCGTGTATGCGCCTGCGACGAGCCAATGGGTGATTTGACAATCCGCACGCCTAAAGGTGTGGGATTCTTGGGTCGTTAACGCCCTCATCCATTTCTGGTTCGGACAACGCCCAAGTTCGGGGGTGTGTCATCACCCCGTCCCATCGGGTTAGGATGTACCCCAATGGGCGGCGCACCTGCGACCAGTGGGCTAGGTTAGGCGGCGAAGCCTGAAATCGCTTTGGCGATGTTGATCGCGCCATTCAAGTCGGCGTGGAGGGTGTATCCGCACTTTTGGCATCGGAAGCGGATGCCGTTTCGGTTCGCTTTCTCTCGATGCCCGCATCGGCATGTTTGAGTTGTGTAGGTCGGATTCACCCATTCCACCCGGATGCCGACCATTTCGGCTTTGTAGGCAATCATCGTTTGCAGTTGATGAAACACCCATGAATGAAGGCTTCGACCGGCTTCTTTGGCCGATGTTGCCCGCTTTCGAATCCCCGTCAACTCTTCCATCCGAATCACGCCAACACCGTTGGCGAGGGCAAAATAGACAATTTGACAGCTGATTTTGTGGTTCACATCCTTCATCCAGCGGGATTCTTTATGGCCGATTTTGCGAATCATCTGGAGCTTCTTGGCTTTACCCAATGTTCGCCGCAGAGCCGCATATCGTCGGCGAATGAAGGCGCATTGATTCCCTTTGAAAAACAACGATTTCGTTCCTACGCTGGCAACGGCAATATAGCGAAGTCCCAAGTCAACACCCATCACCCTGGTTTCGTGTCGCGGTTCCACTTCAAACGTGATGGTGATGGCGAAATACCATTTCTTTCTCTTTTTGTAGAGCTTTGCTGTCCCTTGTTTGACGGTTCCAGATTGCAGGCTACCATTTTTTCAGAAGCATTCAATATAAAAATGCTCGCTTTTATCCCACTTCACTTGTCACTGTGCAATGAGGAAAACCAGTTTCGGAACGCTTGTTCATCATGATATCCTTCGATGCGTTTCCTCTCTTTTCCGTTTTCGTAATAGACGATGGTCGGGGTGGCTTCAATATGGTATGCATCCCATCCGTCTTCGAATTCAAGCAAGTTGAACAGCTTTAAATCGATGCCGAGCTCCTTTGCTAGCGGCACGACGATCGGCGTTGTCCGCTGGCAGTGTGGACATGTCGGGCTGTAAAAGTAAACGGTGAGCGTCTTTTTCTCAGCCAGCTGTTGTTTCAACTCCGCGGGCAAAATAATGTTGCGGTAGTTCGGGTCGTCAAGTTGGGCAATGGTGGCCGGATGCAGCTTGTTTTTATGGTAAGGGTTTCCTTTTGCTGCTTCGTTTTGCTCATAGGAGGTAACAAAGGCGATGGCGGCAAATAGGGCGATGATGATGCCGCCAAATGTGAGCAATTTTTTCAATGTTCGCTCCCCTTTCTTTGTTGGCGCATGATGGTCCAACTTAGCAACATAATGATCATAAAGGCAGTTAGCGCCAAGAATGGAATGGTGATAAACCCAAGCCAGTTGATATATTGCCCTGTGCACGGAATGCGGCCGCAGCTGATGGCGTATTCTTGAAGAAGCGGGATTTTTTGCAGTCCATAATGATACAAGGAAATGCCCCCGCCAATCAATGACAGTGTGAAGCTATAACGAGCTGCCGCAGCGTCTTTGCACACGATGGCGATTCCTAAAATGATGACTTGCGGATACATAAAAATGCGTTGAAACCAGCACAGGTCGCACGGAATGTACCCAAGCACCTCCGAAAAATAAAGGCTTCCGAGGGTGGCGATGAGCGCAGTCGCCCATGCGGCCAAAAGCAAGTGTTCCGCGCGTTTTTCTTGTTCCATTCTTCTCCCCTTCTTCCGTTGCAGACACCGTTGCCCGATCTTACACTGTTCAGCTTCATTATAAGGGATGGGAAACGGCGCGTCCATTCATAACCGGCAAAGGGCAGGAAAGAAAACAACATTTTCTATCTATATCGCTCAACAAACGAGCCATACTAATCGGTGAAAGGGGAGGATCACATTGACGAACAACAGCGGAAACAAAGTGCAGGACATTATGACGAAAAACGTCGCAACGATTTCGCCGAACCAAACGGTGCAAGAAGCAGCGCAAATCATGAGCCAAAAAAATATTGGTGCGCTTCCGGTTGTGGAAAACGGGCAAGTCAAAGGGATGATTACGGACCGCGATATTACGTTGCGTGTTTCGTCCCAAGGAAAAGACCCGTCGACCGTCAAAGTAGCAGAGGTCATGACGAACCAAGTCGTCACCGGTACGCCGAATATGAGCGTACAGGAAGCCGCGAATGTCATGGCCCAACATCAAGTTCGCCGTTTGCCGATCGTGGAAAACAACCAGCTTCAAGGCATTGTTGCGCTAGGCGATATTGCGACGAACAGCGCATCAAACGAAGCGGCTGAACAAGCGTTGACAAACATTTCTGAGCCTTCGCAGCCGCAAGGGTAATGGAAGAAAAAGGATGTCCATCTTTTCCCGGACATCCTTTTTCTTTTGGCAGGTATATTGTATGATGGGAGCGAATACATAAACAGGGAAGATGAAAAGCAAGGGGGAACAGCCATGGAATGGAGACAAAAATATGAACAATGGCTGCGTGAGCCGCAGCTCGATCCGGAATTGAAACGGATGCTGGAACAACGCCGCGATGATGAACGATGGCTGGAGGATTGCTTTTACAAAAATCTCGAATTTGGCACCGGCGGCATGCGCGGCGAGATCGGCCCGGGAACGAACCGAATGAACATTTATACTGTTCGCAAAGCGTCGGAAGGATTGGCGCGATACATACGATCGTTTGGTGATGAGGCGAAGCGGCGCGGGGTCGTCATCGCCTACGACTCGAGGCATCAATCGCCGGAATTTGCGATGGAGGCGGCGAAAACGTTGGCCACGAACGGCATTCAAACATACGTGTTTGATGAATTGCGCCCGACGCCGGAACTGTCGTTTGCTGTTCGCTATTTGCGGGCGTTTGCCGGCATTGTCATCACCGCCAGCCATAATCCGCCGGAATATAACGGCTATAAAGTGTATGGAGAGGACGGGGGACAGCTGCCCCCTGCTGTCGCCGACCAAGTGATCCGCTATGTCAATGAAGTCGAAAACGAGCTCGCCATTCATGTGGAAGATGAGAAAACGTTAAGAGAAAAAGGTCTTATTCGCATCATCGGAAGCGAAGTCGATGATGCTTATATCCATGCGGTCAAAACGATTTCCATTCATCCAGAGCTCGCAAGGGAAACGGCGATCAACATTGTGTTTACGCCGCTTCACGGCACGTCAAACAAACCGGTGCGCCGCGCCCTCGCTGAACTCGGCTACCAAAACGTCTTTGTTGTCAAAGAGCAGGAGCGGCCGGATCCGAACTTTTCAACTGTCGCTTCGCCCAATCCGGAAGAGCATGCGGCGTTTGCCATGGCGATGGAGCTTGGCGAACAAGTGAACGCCGATCTGCTCATCGCCACCGATCCGGACGCTGACCGGCTCGGTATTGCGGTAAAAAATGGGAGCGGGAAGTACATCGTTTTAACCGGCAACCAAACGGGCGCGTTGCTGCTTCATTATTTATTGTCGCAGCGCAAGGAAAAGGGCTTGCTTCCACCCAATGGGGTCGTCTTAAAGACGATTGTCACGTCCGAGTTCGGGCGGGCGATTGCCGCCTCGTTCGGCTTGGAGACGATCGATATGCTGACGGGATTCAAATTCATTGGCGAAAAAATCAAGGAATATGAGCAAACAGGGCAATATGCGTTCCAGTTCGGATATGAGGAAAGCTATGGGTATTTGATCGGCGATTTTGTCCGCGACAAAGATGCCGTGCAGGCGGCTGTCCTCGCGGCGGAAGTGTGCGCGTTTTATAAAAAGCAAGGGCGATCGCTGTATGAGGCGCTCTTGCAATTGTTTGACCAGTACGGCTATTACCGCGAGGGACAACGATCGCTCACACTGAAAGGCAAGGAAGGAGCAGAGGCGATTGCCGCGATTTTAACCTCGTTCCGTCAACAGCCGCCGGTGGAGGCCGCGGGGAAAAAGGTGACGGTGATTGAGGATTACAAAACGAAAGAGCGGACGAACACGTTGACCGGCGAAAAAACGGCCATTGATTTGCCAGCATCCAATGTGCTCAAGTATATCTTGGAGGATGGCTCGTGGTTTTGTCTGCGTCCATCAGGGACGGAGCCGAAAATAAAGGTGTATTTCGGCGTCAAAGGGACGTCGCTGGAGGACAGCGAAGAAAGACTAGCGCGCTTAGCAGACGCCGTCATGCAACGCGTTCAGGACGTGCTCAGTACCGTTTCGCCTTCTTATGCGCAATGATCAGCACAATCTGCGGGGAATTGGATGATGCCAATTCCCCGTTTATTTTACGAGTAAAACTGCACGTACTGCTCGACTCCCATTTTTTGTTCGCTCACTTCCAGCGCATGATCGATGTAGCGCAGCAAAGCGTGCAGCCGTTCCTGAATGACGGAGTAGTCGTGCTCAAAATTGTAAGCGTGGAGAAATTTTTCAATTTTTTTCGATAAAATATCATCAGGTGTACGCACCATTAAAATGAGCAAATTGTCCCATTCGGAGCGATGCGTGTAATAGAGCGCCTTATCATAGTCGACGGTGTTCAAGCGGCATGCCTCCTTTATCGAGAAGGAGTCACTGTTAGTGTATGACGGCAGGGCGTTTTGTTGCCCTGTAAATGTTGCGACAGAAGGCAAAATATAAATTATAACCGAAAGGAAAGCGAAAAAGGAAAAATAAATGTTGCAATTTTGTGACAAGGATAGTATCCTCAAAATAAGGGGATGATGAGAATGAACAAACGGCATGAAGGGCAAGAAATGATCAACATGTGCAAATGGATGGCGTCAGTGGGATTGATTGTCGGAGTTGCACTGTTTTTGCTTAGTTTTATCGCAAACGCTTACAACAAAGACTTTTTCTTGACGATCGTCAGCTTGGGAATTATGGGGGCGTCGATGGTGATATTTGGATTCGGCTTGTTTATGGGATTGCTGACGGAAACGTACCATCGCGGCCCGCGCGAGAATGTATGGCGCACGTAACGAAATAAAAAACACCGGTGATTATTCCGGTGTTTTTCGTTTTTGTTGGATGTACCAATAGAAGATGGCGAAACTGAGAACGGCTAGAAAGGCAGGAAATAAGAATGGGCGGTAGGCATGGATGTACTGCTTGACGGCCATCCAGCGGCTTTCGAAATAGGCGCCGATCGTCAAAAAGACAGCGACCCACATCATGGCCCCGCTGTAAGCGAACAAAGCAAATTTTCTCCAACTGTAGGCGTTCATGCCGGCCCAAAAGGCGGCGAGATGCCGAACGCCGGGGATGAAATAGCAAATGAACAATACCGCTGGGCCGAGTTTCGCAAACAGCGCTTTCGTTTGCTCGAGCCGCTTCTCCGTAAGATGGAGCTTGGGACCGAATTTATGCAAAAACGGCAGCCCGAGCGTAATCCCGAGAACGTAGCTAAGCGAAATGCCCGCTATGGCGCCGATCCAGCACGCAAGAAAGGCGAGTGGATACGAAAAAGCGCCGGTTGAGATGCGATAGCCGGCATAGGTCAACAGCAGTTCGTCCGGAATCGGCAGCCCGATGATGCCAAGCATCAGCGCGACCATAATGCCGATGTAGCCGAAGTGTTCGATAAGATGATGCAAATAATGTTGCAAATGATCACCACGCTTTGCTGCGATGTCGTGTCCAAATCATTATCATTATAATCCATTCAACGCCGAATGGAAATGGGAGGCGACGCAAGATGGGAAAGCGTCGGTGATTGAACGTATCAAAATGTCCTTTCCCTCATACATTGTGATAAAGGAGAAAAGGGGGGATTGTGATGCGGCAGGACGAGCTGAAAGAGCTGGAACGGGCCATTGCGGAGATTACGGAAATTGCGGAAGGATTTGGCCTTGATTTTTATCCAATGCGTTATGAAATTTGCCCGGCGGACATTCTTTATACGTTTGGCGCCTATGGAATGCCGACGCGATTTTCCCACTGGAGCTTTGGGAAACAGTTTTACAAAATGAAGCTCCATTATGATTTAGGGCTAAGCAAAATTTACGAACTCGTCATCAATTCGGATCCTTGCTACGCATTTTTGCTTGATACGAATACGCTGATCCAAAATAAACTGATCGTCGCCCATGTGTTGGCGCACAGCGACTTTTTCAAAAACAACGTCCGCTTCAGCAACACGAAGCGCGATATGGTGGAAAGCATGGCGGCAACAGCAGAGCGGATCAAGCATTATGAACATCAATACGGAAAATTGGAAGTGGAAAAATTTTTGGATGCTGTTTTGGCTATTCAAGAGCATATCGACCCCTCGCTCCTGCGGCCGAAGCTGTCATGGACGTGGGAAGATACGGAAGTGTACGAAGAGGAAGAGCCTCCGAAAACATCGACGCCGTACGATGATTTATGGTCGCTCGACGAGCGAAACAAGCTGAAAACGCCGCCGCGAAAAAAACGGCGCAAATTCCCGCCGCAGCCGGAAAAAGATGTGCTGTTGTTCATTGAAGAATACAGCCGTGAGCTTGAGGACTGGCAGCGCGACATTTTAACGATGATGCGTGAGGAAATGCTTTATTTTTGGCCCCAACTCGAGACGAAAATCATGAACGAAGGCTGGGCGACGTATTGGCATCAGCGCATTTTGCGAGAGATGGACTTGACGAGCGATGAGGCGATTGAATTTGCGAAACTGAACGCCAACGTCGTGCAGCCGTCGCGCACGGGCATTAACCCCTACTATTTGGGGTTGAAAATTTTCGAAGACATTGAAGAGCGTTGGAACAACCCGACCGAAGAGATGAAAAAATACGGCGTCAAGCCGGGGTCGGGGCGGGCGAAAATTTTTGAAGTTCGCGAACTGGAGTCGGACATTTCGTTTCTGCGCAACTATTTGACGAAAGAGCTCGTCATGCGCGAAGATATGTATTTGTTCCAGAAACAAGGAAAAGAATATAAAATCGTCGACAAAAACTGGGAGCATATCCGCGACCAACTCGTCAGCATGCGGGTCAACGGCGGATTCCCGTATATCACGGTCAATGACGGCGATTATATGCGCAACGGAGAGTTGTATTTAAAACATTGGTATGAAGGGATTGAACTCGATCTGAAGTATTTAGAAAAAGTGCTCCCATACATTTATCAGTTGTGGGGCCGTCCGGTCCATATGGAGACGGTCGTCGAGGAAAAGCCGATGTTGTTTACGTATGACGGGAAGACGGTGCATCGAAAATATTTGTGATGACGAAAGGCAGGGACATCCTGCTTTTTTTGTTTGCCGCCATAAAGGGTCCATCAAAGGAATACGGGACGGAAAGGGGAGGCAAGCTTTTGGGTCATGTGCGGCGGCGATCATCGTCGCCCTGTCGATCATCGCCGCGTTTTGGGCTGGTTGGAGAGATGTGCACGTAAATGAATAAACACAATGCCAGCGTCTTAGCAATGCATAGTTTGCCGCCAATCGCCCACACTAGCGGATGACAAGACGTGAAGAAAGGATGGGTGATCATGAAAGAAGTGTTGCAACGGGTAAAAGAACAGCTCGAGCAGGCGTTTGGCGAACCGCGCTCGACAAACCTGGACGGGGCGCTCCATGAGCTTGCACAGTTGAAAGCGAACGCCGGAGAAAAACGACAAATGATTGAGGATGTCATCCGTGCGGTGACTCACGCGCGCAATGCGCGAATGGAGCTTGCCGAGGCGGGAGATGAATCGGCGACGAACGCTTTCGCTGAAGCCTATCGGGCGCTCGATCAAGCGATTGAGTCGTACAGCGATGTGGATAACGATCCCGTATGAGGCAGGTGGGAATGTCCCATCTGCTTTCTTGCTATGCCAGCGGCACGATGGTCAAATCAGTAGCCGATTGGCCACAAACATGGTACAATAACAGCGGAAAAACGAAGAAACAGGTTTTCTAGGGTTCCGCGGCTGCTTTGCGGCCGGCCTGCGACCGAGAGAAAACGCGCGGCATCGCCGCGTGCACGGAGGGACAAAAGCCCGGGAGGAGTATCATGTTGATATTTCTCACGGCTTTTTTCTTTTTCGAAAGGAGGAATGGAACATGGCGTGGATATACTTAGTTGTCGCCGGCGTATTTGAAGTTGTTTGGGCCATTGCGCTGAAATATACGGCGGGGTTTACTCGCCTTTGGCCTTCTGTCGTCACCGTTTTAGGGATGGTCGCCAGCTTTTACTTTTTATCGATGGCCACCAAAACATTGCCCATCGGCACTGCCTACGCGGTATGGACGGGAATCGGAGCGCTCGGGGCGGTCGTCATCGGCATGCTGTTTTTACATGAGCCTGTCAACGCGCCGCGGATCGCCTTTTTAGTGTTGATCCTCGTTGGGATCATAGGGCTGAAATTCACCGCTGGGCAGTAAGGCGAAAAATGGGAGACGTCAAACGTGCAACACCATGTTGGCTCTTGATCGGCGTGGAAACATCGCCTTTTTTGTGTGATGCTTCGGCACAAATGGATTGACAGGGCGTATCAACATTGAATATGATAAAGTTGAACAAAGCGATATCGTTTTGTTAAAGGGGAGTAGCTTTAACAGCAAAGTCGTCAGTTCAGGGTGCACACCCTCGGCTTTGTTGGCAACGGCGACGTTGTTAGCGAGACCTTTACCGATGTTGGTAAAGGTCTATTTTATTTATGGAGGCCTTTACCAAGGATGGTAAGGGCCTTCTTTCATTTCATGAAACAAAAGGGGGGAAGATAATCGTAAAGGAAGATAGGTTCGGTTTCAAAAGAACAAAAAGTGGAGGGGATGGCATGCACAAATGGTGGAAACGGCTCCGCTTCATCATTCATGTCCGGCGCTTTCTTCCGTTTTTGTTCGAATTTTTCGTTTCACATGAAGTGCCAAGGCGAAAAAAATTGTTTTCCCTCGGTTTGCTGCTTTTGTATATAGCGCTGCCGCTTGACCTCATTCCCGATTGGCTGGCGTTGTTTGGTTTGATCGATGATTTGGCCGTCTTCCTATTTATTTTGCAGCAAATCATGAAGATGGCTCCGATTTCATTAAAAGAAAAATATAATCTGTAAAGGGGGATTCCTCCATGGATCTGTTGTCAGCAGAGTTTTGGACGGCGTTGCTGTCGATCGTCATTATTGATCTTTTGTTGGCAGGGGATAATGCGATTGTCATCGGACTTGCGGCCCGCAACTTACCTAAACACCAGCAAAAAAAGGCCGTTGTCTGGGGGACGGTCGGCGCCGTTGTCATTCGGGCGTTGGCGACGATCTTCGTTGTCTGGCTGCTGAAAATTCCGGGCCTCTTGCTTGTCGGTGGCGTGTTGCTTGTCTGGATTGCCTATAAGCTGTTGATCGAGGGAAAGAGCCACGACGATGTCGAAGCTGGGGGAAGTTTATGGGAGGCGATCCGCACGATCATTATTGCCGATGCGTTGATGGGGCTGGACAACGTATTGGCGGTCGCTGGTGCGGCGCATGGAAGTTTTCTCCTTGTTGTTCTCGGGTTGCTCATCTCCGTTCCGATCATGGTGTGGGGCAGTACGCTCATTTTAAAATGGATCGAGCGTTTCCCCATCATCATTACGATCGGAGCTGGAGTCCTCGCCTGGACGGCGGCGAAAATGATTGTCGATGAGCCGTTTTTAAAGGCGTATTTTGCTAACCCTGTCGTGAAGTATGGATTTGAGCTGCTCGTTGTTGTGGTTGTCATTGCGGCGGGAGCGATGAGAAAACGAAAAAGCGCCAAAGAGCCGCAACCGAAAGCCGCCAATGAATAATTGGCGGCTTTTGTGTTGGGAGCCATCGCTAAGTGGATGGCTATTTCCATTTCAGCAGCAGAAATTGCAGCAGCCACCCAATGGAAAGCCCGGGGATGACACATAAGATCGGCAGCCAAATCGGCCCTAACAACACGCTGTCGATCGTCACGTGCGATGAATACATCAAGCCGACCGTCACAAAGTAGGCGGAGACGACAAACGGCAAAAATGAGTACGGCGTTCGCCCGCCGCCAGCGTCTTTAAACGCATCCCACATGGCAAAAAAGTATAAACATGGATAAAACATCAGCCATCCGATATCGACAATGCGGGCGGCCTCATCCGTACGTCCCAAAAAGCTGAGGCGGATGGCTTCATTGAATCGGGATTGGGTGTTAATCACAAATTCCAACGCGATAAACAAAATTCCCTTTATATATTTTTTGTTCAACAGTTGCCCAAATCCAGGCAAAGCAATGCTCCATAACAACGCTTCGATCGCTTTCACCTTCTCGAACCCTTTACTGAGATAATATTAGTTGATCGTTGCTTCGTCCGTTGCACCGTCAGATGGAGCTGAGGACAATCGATGGATGCTTCATTGGTCAGTTGCTGGTTAAGCCGATGGGTGCAATTACATTTTTTGCGCCAAAGACTTGTTTTATACTTTTGTGAAATAGGAATGCAGAAAAACCTCCCTATCGAACCAAACCATACATTAGCTGAAGATGAAAAAATACTTTAAATTTTTTAGAATAATGAATATAATAATAGCGTAAAGAATTTTGACAAATCAAAAAGGAGGAAGCCGTGTGAAAGGGCTAAAATCGATTTTGTTATGGGGCCTGATTTCCGTCCTTGGGGCCGCAGCGTTTGCCATTTTGGCTTTAAGCCGCGGCGAGTCGGTCAACGCCATGTGGTTGATCGTCGCTGCCGTCTGCACCTATGCGGTCGCCTATCGATTTTACAGCCGGTTTATCGCCCGCAACGTGTTTGGTCTTGATGATAACCGGAAAACGCCGGCGGAAGTGTTCAATGACGGAAAAGACTATGTTCCGACAAACAAATGGGTGTTGTTCGGGCATCACTTCGCCGCCATCGCCGGCGCTGGACCGCTTGTCGGGCCGATTTTGGCCGCGCAGATGGGGTATTTGCCGGGGACGCTTTGGATTGTGATCGGCGTTGTGCTCGGCGGAGCGGTGCAAGACTTTGTGATTTTGTTTGCTTCGATGCGCCGCAACGGGAAGTCGCTCGGCGAGATGATTAAAGAGGAAATGGGTCCGGTGACGGGCTTTATCGCAGCGCTTGGTATTTTGGGCATTATGATTATTTTATTGGCTGTGTTGGCGCTCGTCGTTGTGAAAGCGCTTATCGGAAGCCCGTGGGGGATGTTTACGATCGCCGCGACGATTCCGATTGCGATTTTGATGGGCATTTACATGCGCTTCATCCGTCCGGGGCGCGTTGCTGAAGCGTCGCTTGGAGGATTTGTGCTGTTGATTTTGTCGATCGTGGTCGGGCAATATGTCGCGGAGCACCCGACGCTCTCGGCGATGTTTACGCTAAAAGGGGAAACGATCGCCATCTTAATGATCATTTATGGCTTTGTCGCTTCGGCGCTGCCGGTATGGCTGTTGTTGGCGCCGCGCGACTATTTGAGCACGTTCTTGAAAATCGGCACGATCGTCGGACTGGCGCTTGGCATTTTCGTCGTCATGCCGGACTTGCAAATGCCGGCGGTGACGAAATTTATCGATGGCACTGGGCCGGTGTTTGCCGGCAATCTGTTCCCGTTCTTGTTCATTACGATCGCTTGCGGCGCGGTGTCTGGATTCCACTCGCTCGTTTCATCCGGCACAACGCCGAAGATGATTGAGCGTGAAAGCCATGCGCGGCCGATCGGCTACGGTGCGATGCTGATGGAGTCGTTCGTCGCTGTCATGGCGATGGTGGCGGCTTGCGTCTTGACGCCAGGGGCGTATTTTGCCATCAACAGCCCGGCGGCTGTCATCGGAACCGATGTGGCGCAGGCGGCAAAAGTGGTATCGTCATGGGGCTTCACCGTCACGCCGGATATGCTTGCGCAGCTGGCGAAAGACGTCGGCGAGCAAACGGTGTTGTCGCGCACGGGCGGGGCGCCGACGTTGGCGATCGGGATGGCGCACATTTTATCAAGCGTCATCGGCGGCAAGGCGCTTATGGCGTTCTGGTATCACTTTGCCATCCTGTTTGAAGCGCTGTTCATCTTGACGACCATTGACGCCGGCACGCGCGTTGGCCGCTTTATGATCCAGGATATTATGGGGATGTTCTATAAACCGCTCGGCAAAACGGATTCGCTTGTCTCGAACTTGATCGCCACGACCCTTTGCGTACTGGCATGGGGTTACTTCCTGTACCAAGGTGTCGTCGACCCACTCGGCGGCATCAACACGCTATGGCCGCTGTTTGGCATCGCCAACCAAATGTTGGCTGGCATCGCCTTGTTGTTTGCTACGACGGTTCTGTTCAAAATGGGGAAAAAGGTGTATGTCTGGGTGACGCTCGTGCCGACGACATGGCTGCTTGTCGTTACGCTGACGGCTGGGTATCAAAAACTGTTCCATGAAAATGTCAAAATTGGTTTCTTGTCGCATGCGAAACTGTTCCAAGACAGCTTGAGCCAAGGCAAAATTTTAGCGCCGGCAACGAATGAGGCGCAAATGCGGCAAATTATTATGAACGACTACATTGATGCGACATTGTGCGCGATTTTCATGCTCGTTGTCATTGCGATGTTGATCTCGGCGTTGAACATCTGGATCAAAGTGTTGCAAAACAAACATGTGCCGCTCAAGGAAGCGCCGTATGTGCCGCGCAATGGAGAGGGAGCGAAGCACTATGCCTAAATGGCTGCAAAACGTTTTGGCTTATCGCCGACAGTTTCTTGACTTGCTTGTCGGCGTGCCGAGTTATGAAAAATATGTGGAGCATATGAAAACCCATCATCCTGGCGAGCCGATCAAGTCGCGGAAAGAGTTTTTCTGCGAGGCGCAAGAGGCGCGCTACAATGCCAAAGGCGGCAAAGTGTCGCGTTGCTGCTAGCGGCCGGGAAGGAAGGAGGGGCGCGTCCCCTTCTTCCTTTTTTCTTCTTGTTCATCATCGATAGGGAAAATGTTCGGTTGGCGGCATGGTTTTTGCGAAAAACGTTGGGAGCGTTGGATCAACCCTCAGTGGAGAAGGGAGCGGTACATACGATGCGCGTTCTGTTTGTCGGAGCGGGAGCGGTCGGTGGGTATTTCGGCGGCCGTCTCCTTGAAAAAGGGGTGGACGTAACGTTTCTTGTCCGCGAGCGGAGAAAACAGGAATTGGAGAGATACGGACTTGTCATCCACAGCGTCCATGGTGATGCGGTATTGGCGCCGAAATTGCTTGTTGCTGGCGAATCGGCCGAGCCGTTTGATCTCGTTTTGTTCTCAAGCAAAGCGTACCATTTAGACGGTGCCATCGCCGACGCCAAACGATATGTCGGCAAGGAAACGATGATTTTGCCGCTGCTAAATGGCATGGCTCATATGGATGCGTTGTGGGGAGCGTTCGGCCGAGAGAATGTCTTAGGCGGGCTTTGCTTTATCGAAACGACGCTAAACGAGAGAGGGGAGATCATCCAAACGAGCCCGGTGCATGAGGTGCGTTTCGGCGAATGGCCTGCAGGACGGACTGAACGAGTCGAGTTGCTCGAATCGCTGTTTGCCGGCGCCAATGCTCGTTTTCGCCTAAGTGAACAAATTGCCGCTGATATGTGGAATAAATATTTGTTCATTGCGACGATGTCGGGCGTGACGACGCTGTTCCGCGCCCCGATCGGGCCGATTCGTTCCGGCGAGTACGGGAGCGTCATCATCGATCGGCTGTTTCGAGAAATCAAAACGATCATTCAGGCACATGGGGCGCAGTTGACGGATGAAATGGCTGAACGGCAGCGTGCTCAGCTGGAGCAAATCGCCCCGACGATGAAATCGTCCATGCAGCGTGATATGGAAAAAGGGCAACTCATCGAAGCCGACCATCTGCAGGGGTATTTGTTGACGTTGGCGAAGCGGTGGGGCATCAAGGCTCCGCTGCTTGAGGCGGTGTATCACAATTTAAAAATTTATGAAGCGGGCCGCGCAACAAGTTGATCCATCCCAGCCGTTTGGCAGGAGCGTGCAGCTCCGCCAGACGGCTGTTTTTTTGAGAAAAAGAGAAGTTGTTTGCCGCACCAATATAGTGTACAGTTAATAGTGAAAACGTGTGCACAGAGGAGGAACTGCGGTGAAAAAAGCGTGGTGGAAAGAGGGCGTCGCCTACCAAATTTATCCGCGTAGTTTCATGGACGCGAATGGCGACGGCATTGGCGATCTTCGTGGCATCAGAGAAAAATTGGATTATTTGGTAGAACTAGGGGTTGACATCGTTTGGATTTGTCCGATTTACCGATCGCCGAACGCCGATAATGGATATGACATCAGCGACTATTATGCCATTATGGACGAGTTTGGAACGATGGACGACTTCGATGAATTGCTTGCTGAAGCGCATCGGCGCGGGTTGAAAATCATTTTGGATTTGGTCATCAACCATACGAGTGATGAGCATCCGTGGTTTATTGAATCGCGTTCATCGCGGGACAATCCAAAGCGCGACTGGTACATTTGGCGCGACGGCAAGGATGGGCGCGAGCCGAACAACTGGGAAAGCATTTTTGGCGGCTCGGCATGGCAGTATGACGAGCAGACAGGGCAGTACTATTTGCATATTTTTGATGTGAAACAGCCCGATTTGAACTGGGAAAACCACGAAGTGCGCCAGGCGTTGTACGAGATGGTCAACTGGTGGCTGGATAAAGGCATCGATGGATTCCGCATCGACGCGATTTCCCATATTAAGAAAAAGCCAGGCCTTCCTGATCTTCCGAATCCGAAAGGGTTGAAGTATGTGCCGTCGTTTGCCGCCCATATGAACCAGCCGGGGATTATGGAGTATTTGCGAGAGTTGAAAGAGCAAACGTTTGCGCGGTATGACATTGTGACGGTCGGCGAGGCGAATGGAGTAACGGTTGATGAGGCCGAACAATGGGTCGGAGAAGAAAACGGCGTATTTCATATGATTTTTCAGTTCGAGCATTTAGGGCTATGGAAAAGGCGAGCGGATGGTTCGATCGATGTCCGCCGGTTGAAGCGGACGTTGACGAAATGGCAAAAAGGATTGGAAAACCGTGGGTGGAACGCGCTCTTTTTGGAAAACCACGACTTGCCTCGATCGGTGTCGACATGGGGAAACGACCGCGAGTATTGGGCGGAAAGCGCGAAGGCGCTCGGGGCGCTCTACTTTTTCATGCAAGGGACGCCGTTCATTTACCAAGGGCAGGAGATCGGGATGACGAACGTGCAATTTTCCGACATTCGCGACTACCGCGATGTCGCTGCCTTGCGTCTGTATGAGCTCGAACGGGCGAACGGCCGGACGCATGAGGAAGTGATGAAGATCATTTGGAAAACCGGGCGCGACAACTCGCGCACCCCGATGCAATGGTCTGATGCCCCGAACGCTGGATTCACGACAGGTACGCCATGGATCAAAGTGAACGAAAATTATCGTACGATCAATGTCGAGGCCGAACGGCGCGACCCGAACTCGGTGTGGTCGTTTTATCGGAAAATGATTCAGCTTCGGAAAGCGAACGAGCTGTTTATTTACGGAACGTACGATCTGCTTTTGGAAAACCACCCATCCATTTATGCGTACACAAGAACGCTCGGCTGCGATCGGGCGCTTGTCATTGTCAATGTATCCGATCGACCTTCGTTTTACCACTATGACGGCTTCCGCCTTCAGTCAAGCGATTTGGCGCTCTCGAACTACCCGGTTCGTCCGCATCAAAACGCAACGCGCTTTAAGTTGAAGCCGTACGAGGCGCGCGTATACATCTGGAAAGAATAAGAAGGAATTGGCCTTTCCGTGTGGAATGAATGAATACGGAAGGGAGATGATCAACATGGCAACGGTCGATCCGATTCGCTACCCGATCGGAACGTTTCAAGCGCCGGAGCGGTTTCGCTCCGAGGAAGTGCAAGAATGGATCGCCGCTGTGCGCGAGTTGCCGAACGCCTTAAGAACCGCTGTTTCCGGCTTGAACGATGAACAGCTGAACACGCCGTACCGCGCCGGCGGCTGGACGGTCGCCCAAGTCGTCCATCATTTGGCTGATGCAAGCATGAATGCGTTTTTGCGCACGAAATGGGGGATGACGGAAGACGGCCCGACGGTGAAGTCGTTTGCAGAAAGCGAATGGGCGAAAACAGTTGATGCCCGCTCGTTGCCCATTGAACCGTCGCTTTTAATGCTTGACGGGCTGCATGCGCGATGGACGGCGTTGCTTGAATCGATGACGGAAGCAGATTTTCACCGAACCGTTCGGCCGGAAGGGGCGGTTGGTGAGATGCCTCTGTATGTATTGACCGCGTTGTATGCATGGCATGGGAAACATCATACCGCGCAAATTACGTCGTTGCGCAAACGAAAAGGATGGTAAAGGCTGCCGATTCTTCGGCGGCTTTTTTCTTACGCACAATGGAAGGATGATGCTGCGCAAACAACACCGGGAACCCTGTCGGCTGGGCGGCCGTTTTGTCGTCATCCTGCCGGGAGAACAATGAAATAGCATTTTGCTTAAATGGCGGCATATGATTATGTTATACTAACAAATATTAAGGGACACGAAATACATAGTTCGCAAGGGGGATCGGTATGGGAGCGGAGCAGCAGCCGCTTATTGCAGAACAAAAAGAAAAAATATGGACGAAAGATTTCGTTTTGATTTGTTTGGCTAATTTTTTTGTGTTTCTTGGGTTTCAAATGACGCTGCCGACCATTCCGCTGTTTGTCGAGCATTTGGGCGGCAACGATCAGCTGATTGGCGTTGTCGTCGGCGTGTTTACGTTTTCGGCGCTCATCGTCCGTCCGTTCGCCGGCCATGCGCTTGAGACGAAAGGGCGCCGGTTTGTGTTTTTATTAGGGCTTCTCATTTTCGTCATTTCTGTCGGCTCCTACAGCTTGATCTCAAGCATTTTCCTTCTCTTTTTGATGCGGATCGTCCAAGGAATCGGCTGGGGGTTTTCGACAACCGCATCCGGAACGGTGGCGACGGACATCATTCCAGCGAGCCGACGCGGGGAAGGGATGGGCTATTACGGGCTGTCTGGGAATATCGCCTTGGCGTTTGGTCCGTCCCTTGGACTTGTGCTTGCCGCCATGATTTCGTTTAGCCATCTGTTTGCCATTTGTGCAGCGCTTGGAGTGGCTTCGGTGCTGTTTGCCGCCGCGATTACGTATAAAAAAGCGGAAGCCGTGCATGGCAAAGGAATGAATAAATGGGATTTGTACGAAAAAAGTGCCTTGACTCCGTCGGTATTGTTGTTTTTCTTGACGGTGACGTTCGGCGGCATCGCCTCGTTCTTGCCTTTGTATACGGCGCAAAAACAGATCGGTGGCCTGCAGCTGTACTTTTTGCTTTATGCGCTTGCCTTGATGGTGACGCGAACGTTCGCTGGCCAGTTGTATGACCGAAAAGGGCATCGGGCCGTTTTTCTCCCTGGCGCGGGGCTGATTTTGTTGGCGATGCTTCTTCTCGCTTGGCTGCCGGGAGAATGGGCGTTGCTTTTGGCGGCGGTGCTGTACGGTTTCGGCTTTGGCATGGTGCAGCCGGGGCTGCAGGCGTGGTCGGTCGAGCGGGCTCCTGCCCACCGCAAGGGAATGGCGAACGCGACATTTTTCTCATTTTTTGATTTAGGGGTCGGCGTCGGGGCGATGGTGTTTGGGCAAATCAGCCATTGGTTCGGTTATCCGAGCATTTATTTAGCTGCTAGCGGTTCGGTGCTCCTTTCGATGCTTGTCTATTTGTCGGTTTTGCACAAAAAACAATCGCTTCGCCCCAGGGAACGAAAAAACGCTTAGGGATAGCCCCTAGGCGTTTTTTCTGCCCAGAGGCGCATCGAAACGGCCTTTGAGCGCGGCTCGTCACCGCCGGGAATACACTTCGTAAATGGCGAATTTTAAGTAGTCGCCTTCTTCCGCGGCAAGGAGTTTCGGGTGGTCGTAGCCGGCGCCGTTCCAATATACTTGACGAAGCACTTTTTTCGCGTCAAATGCCGCATCAGCAATCATCTCTTGAAATAGGTGCGGGCGGACGTGGTACGAGCAGCTTGATGTGACGAAAAAGCCGCCGTCTTTGACAAGCTTCAAACCGTTTAAGTTAATGTCTTTATAGCCGCGCAGCGCCTTCGGGACGGCATGGGCCGATTTCGCGAACGCCGGCGGGTCGATGATGACGACATCCCACTGTTTGCCAGCGCGCACCGACTCGCGCAAATAGTCGAAGGCGTTGGCGACGACAAATTCAACGTTCGTGAATCCGTTTAACGCAGCGTTCCGTTTCGCGGTCTCGATGGCATGTTCAGAAATATCGACGGCAGTAGCATGTTTTGCTCCATACAGACAAGCGTTCAGCATAAAGGAGCCGGTATGGGTGAAGCAGTCGAGCACCGTCGTCTCCGGACCGATGAGCGGACGAAGGGCAGCGCGGTTTTGCCGTTGGTCGAAGAAAAAGCCCGTTTTTTGCCCGTTCTCAATATCGACGATGTATTTCACGCCGTTTTCCTCAATTTCGATTTCAGTTTCCGATTCCCCGTACCAAAAGCCTTTTTCTTGTTTGAGACCCTCAAGCTCCCGAACAGATACATCGTTGCGCAAATAAATGGCCCTTGGGGCAAACACGTCAAGCAAGCCGCGCAAGATCCAGTCTTTCCGTTTTTCCATGCCGAGCGCCAAAATTTGCACAACCAGCACATCTTCATATTTGTCGACGATCAATCCGGGCAAAAAGTCGGCCTCGCCATAGACGGCGCGGCAGGAGCGAACGCCGGGAATCATCCGTTCACGGTACGCCCACGCCTGACGGATGCGGTCGATGAAAAAGCGCTCATCGAGTTCATCGTTTGGGTTTTGTGTCAAGACGCGGACGATGATTTGCGAAGCAGGGTTGATATATCCTTTCGCCAGCCAATACCCTTGATGATTGTAAATGTCAACGAAGTCGCCCGGCGCTACATCGCCTTCGATGCGGTCGACTTCACTTTGAAAAATCCATGGGTGCCCTTGCTCAAGTCGTTTTTTCCGTTTCCGTTTTAGGATCACTTTCGCCATCGTTTCCACTCCCATCCAATCGTCAATTGCTGCGTTTTTATCATAGCGGATTGAAACGTGCGGCGCAACGTCGGCGAAAAAAAGATTGACAACCGCCGCCGTCGTGGTATGATAAGTGGTAAAGAAAACTGAAAATTGCACCATCATCATCCACTAGGGGGGCCTTTAGAAAGGCTGAGATCAAAGTGTGCCTTTGAGACCCTTAGCACCTGATCTGGGTAATGCCAGCGTAGGGAAGTGGAGGAGCAGCACAGTAAGGCTAGGCTTTGCCTTGCCAACGTCGTCGCATGCCCACGCCGCTTTCTTTACGCCCAAGGGCAAAGGAAGCGGCGTTTTTATTTTGCCAAAAAGGGGGAGGACGAATGTCATTTGCCAAACAATTGCGCCAGGCGGCCGATCCAATCTGGCAGGCGAGTTTTCGCCATCCGTTCGTTCAGGAGCTTGGCCAGGGGACGCTGGAGCGCGAGAAATTTCGCTATTACGTGATGCAAGATGCCTATTATTTGCGCCATTTTGCCCGCGTGCAGGCGATCGGAGCGGCGAAATCGCCGGATTTGGCGACAACGGCCCGGATGGCGCACCATGCACAAAGCACGTGCGAAGCCGAGCTGTCGCTGCATGAAACGTTCGCCAAGCTGCTAGGCATTACGGAGGAAGAGAGGGCGGCGTTCATTCCGGCGCCGACGGCGTACGCCTATACGTCGCACATGTACCGTGCTGCGTATGAAGGGCATCTCGGTGATGTCATCGCCGCCATTTTGCCATGCTACTGGCTGTATTACGAAATTGGCGAGCGTTTGAAAACGTGCCGCCCGAATGATCCGATTTATGAAAAATGGATCAGCACCTACAGTTCCGACTGGTTCCGCTCACTTGTAGAAGAGCAAATCGCGCGGCTTGACGCCATCGCTGACGCGGTCACCGAAGAGGATCGCCATCGGATGAAGCGGCATTTCCTCATCAGCAGTGAATATGAGTACGAGTTTTGGGAGATGGCGTACCGGCTTGAGCAGTGGCCGTCGGTTGAATTGGCGGTAAGCCGTTGACGTGAGACAAGGAGGAGAACAGGATGGAAGCGAAGGCAAAAGGGTTAAAATTGGCGGATATTTTAACGACGATCGTCATTGCGATTGTTTTTGGCGTGATTTACAAATTATGGGGCCCACTATATAGCGCGGTGGGAGCAGTAGGGTTTCATCTCGATCAACTCATTTACGGCATGTGGTTTATCGCTTCTTCGCTTGCCTATTTGTTGATCCGCAAACCAGGGGTGGCGTTGCTCGCGGAGATTGCCGCTTCGTCCGGCGAGCTGATCATGGGATCGCAATGGGGGCTTGAAGTGCTCATTTACGGGGTTGTACAAGGGCTGTTGGCCGAGCTTGTCTTTGCCGCCTTCCGCTATCGGCGCTTTGATGCGTTCGTTGTCTCGCTCGGTGCGGTCGGGGCGACGGTCGGCTCGCTCATCATGGACTTTTACAAAGGCTATATTGAGGCGCTTGCTCCATGGAATATGGCGCTCTTTTTGCTGGCGCGTTTTATTGGCGCCATCCTCATCTCCGGTGTGTTTGCTGTTTCATTGGCAAAAGCGCTCGAAAAAACCGGAGTGACGCAAATGTGGCGGTCGGCTTCAAAAGATGATTACGATGCGTTGAACCGGTAAGGCGGCGAATGGCGATGAAACAAGCAATTGCGGTTGACCGGCTTCGCCTGAAATTTCCCGGGTGCGACAGACTGCTGTTTCGCGATTTGTCGCTTTCGATTGCCGAGGGAGAGAAAGTGCTTCTCCTCGGTCCGTCGGGATGCGGAAAGTCGACATTATTGCAAGTGATGGCCGGCATCATTCCCCACTCGATCGATGTGCCAATGAAAGCGGAGCGCCTTGAGAGGCCGGAGCGGTGGGGCTATGTCTTTCAAGACCCCGATGCGCAATTTTGCATGCCGTATGCGGACGAGGAAATCGCCTTTGCCCTTGAAAATCAGGGCGTGCCGCGCCGCGAGATGCCCGCCCGCATCCGCGCCCTGCTGGACCAGGTCGGTTTGGAGATCACCCCGCATACGGATATTCATACGCTTTCCGGCGGGATGAAGCAGCGGTTGGCGCTCGCTTCGGTGCTGGCGCTTGAGCCGGATGTCTTGTTTTTGGATGAGCCGACGGCGCTGCTCGATGAAGAAGGGACGAAGGCGGTATGGCAAACGGTGAAGCAGGTGGGCCGCGGCAAAACGATCATCATCGTCGAGCATAAAATTGAACATGTGCTCGACTTTGTGGATCGGATCGTGTTGTTTGACCGCGATGGGCGCATCATCGCCGACGGCGAGGCGAAGGCGGTGTTTTCCGATTATAAAGACGTCATTGCCGCTGAAGGGATTTGGTATCCAGGCGTCTGGGATGACTATGACCGGACGGCAAGGCGGCAAGCTCGCCATCAAGGCGAGGAGCTTCTTCGCCTCAGCTGTTTTCGCGGGTTCCGCGGCCGGGAGGCGAAAATCTATGTTCCTGAAGCAGCGGTGTACGCCGGCGAATGGATTGCCATCACGGGAAAAAACGGCGCTGGCAAAAGCACGCTGCTGCACGCGCTCATGCAGCTCATCTTTACAGACGGCGAGTATGCGCTGTTGGGGGAGGACGTGAAAGAGAAGCGGCCGCTTTATCGCCATATCGCCTTTGTTTTTCAAAACCCGGAGTGGCAATTTGTCACCCATTCGGTTCGTGATGAACTCGCCTACTCGCTTCGGCTTGAGGGGCGGCCGAAAGAGGAAATTGAGGGAATCGTCGACCGTCTGTTGCGTGAATTTGACCTTGTTGGACAACAAGACCAACACCCGTATCAGCTGTCGATTGGGCAAAAACGGCGGTTGAGCGTCGCAGCGTCGATCGTCGCCGGCCAGCGCCTCTTTTTGCTTGATGAGCCGACATTTGGGCAAGATGCAAAAAATACGTTCGCGTTGCTCGAAATGCTTGAAGCATACCGTGAACAAGGGGCGGCGATCATGATGGTCACACATGATGAACAAATCGTCCGCCGCTTTGCGACGAGACGGTGGGTGATTGAAGATGGGGCGCTCGTTCGGGACGAACGGCTTGGCATCCGAGAGCCCGTGTTGGCGGAAGGTGGATCAGGGCGATGAAATGGGAGGTTCGCTGCCGCAAGACATGGCTTCATGAGACGAACCCGAGCTTAAAGCTCATTGTGCTTGTTGTGCTTTTTTTTGCCGTGTTGTTCATTCACAATCCGAACGTGCTCATCAATGTTTCGCTCGCTTTGTTTGCTTTGTTTTGCTTTGGCACCGGCTATCCGGCGGGCGTGCTGTTTTGGTTGTTTTTGCCGTTTTTTCTTGTCTTTGTTTCGACGGCCTCATCGATGATGATGTTTGGTGAAGGAACGACGACATGGTTTCGCTGGGGGCTCATCCATATTACGGCGGAAAGTTTTTGGCGCGGGGTGCACATTGGGGTTCGCGCTTTGGCGCTTGGGCTTCTCGGGCTGATTTTTTCGCTGACGACTCGCCCGGTGCATCTGTTTTATTCGCTCATGCAGCAGCTAAAGTTGAAACCAAAGTATGCATACAGCTTTTTAGCGGCGGTTCGGTTGTTGCCGATGATGCTCGAAGAGTTTCAAACAGTCCGCTACGCCTTGACCGTGCGCGGCGTGCCGAACAAGGGCGGCCTTGGCAAAATCAAGCGCTACGCCGTTCCGCTGTTGTCGCAAAGCATCCGCCGCGCCCAGCGCATTGCGGTCGCGATGGAGGCAAAGCGATTTTCCGGGGATGGACGGCGCACGTTTTACTATGAAATGGGGTTTGGCAAATATGATGTCCTGTTTGTCGCCCTGTTCGCCGCCTTGATGTTGGTGGCTTATTATGCCGGCATGCATTATCCATATATCCCGATCAGCGATGTCCGATAGAGGGAAAGGGATGGCGATGGGGATTCTTCATTTCATTTCGACGGGACGGCAGACAGCTGACGAGTTCGCGGCGATTTGCGCCCATGTTCATCCGTACGCCGATTTCATTCATATTCGTGAAAAGGAAAAGACAGCGCGCGAAGCGGCGGCGTTTGTCGCGGCACTGCTTCGCGTCGGGGTGCCGCCGCAAAAAATCATCGTCAATGACCGGGTTGATGTCGCCGCTGTCTACGGTGTCAAAGGTGTGCAGCTTGCTTATCACAGCCTGCCGGTGCGCGCCGTCCGCCGCTCGTTTCCGGACTTGACTGTTGGTTGCTCGGTGCACGGGTCGGAGGAGGCGAAACAAGCCGAACAGGATGGCGCTCACTTTTGTTTGTATGGTCATATTTTTCCGACGGACAGCAAGCCCGGTTTGCCACCGCGCGGTCTGGACTCGCTTGCGGAAATCGTGGCCGCCGTGTCCATTCCAGTCATCGCCATCGGCGGCATTCACGCCGGCAACGCTCGTCGGGTGCTGGAAGCGGGCGCAGCCGGGGTGGCGGTATTGTCGGCTGTTTTTTTCGCCGCCGACCCCGTTGCTGAGGCCAAACGGCTGGCAGACATAGTGAAAGGGAGGGGATAGGGGATGACGCGTCGGTATGACGTCGCCATCATCGGCGGCGGAGTGATTGGGGCGGCCATCGGCTTTGAACTCGCCAAACGGCGGCACCGCGTCGCCATTTTCGAAAAAGGAACGATGGGAAGCGGGGCATCAAGCGCAGCGGCTGGCATGCTCGGGGCGCAATCGGAGTTTTCGGCGCCGAGCCCGCTCGTGCCGCTTGCCTTGCAAAGCCGGGCGCTCATGCCGTCCTTGGCTGAAGAGCTGAAGGAGAGAACCGGCATTGATATCGGCCTTGTCGAAAAAGGAATGATCAAACTAGCGACAACGGAGGAGGAAGCGGACGATCTTTATCGCCATTATGCATTTTGGCGGAGCATAGGCGAACCGGTGCAGTGGCTCACGAAAGGGGAGGCGCTTGACATCGAGCCGCGTCTTGCGACGGAAGCGCTTGCCGGTGCGATGTACATTCCCGGCGATGGGCAAGTGAGCGCTTCGGATTTCGCCGCCGCTCTCGCCTATGCCGCCGCCTCCGCCGGCGCTTGTCTGTACGAGTATACGGAAGTGTTCGACATTCGTTCTGACAGCAGCGGTCATGTGTTAGACACAATAAGCGGAACGTTTTCCGCCGAGGCGGTCGTCATCGCTTCCGGAGCTTGGGCGGCGCGGCTTGGCGCGCGGGTCGGGCTTTCGCTTTCCGTTTATCCGGTCAAAGGGGAGTGCGTCATGGTGCGCACTCCGGTTCCGCTGTTGCAAACGACGGTATTTGCGAAAAACGGCTGCTATATCGTTCCAAAATCGGGAAACCGGCTGCTCATCGGAGCGACGTCCACGCCCAACACGTTTGACCGGCGCGTATCGGTCGGCGGGGTGATGAGTTTGTTGCATCGCGCCGCCCACCTTGTTCCAAACATTGAACAGGCGGAGTGGGTAACGGCATGGAGCGGCATTCGGCCGCAGACCGAAGACGGTTTGCCTTATCTAGGTGAGCATCCGGAGCGGCGCGGCTTATTTGTCGCTGCTGGCCATTACCGGAACGGCATTTTGCTCAGCCCGTTGACCGGTCTGCTTGTCGCCGACTTAGTGGAGCGGAAAAAAACGGCGTTTGACCTTGCTCCATTTTCGTTGACACGCCATATCGGAAAGGTGGGGGTGGAATGACGTTAGTGATTAATGGGGAGACGATCGCCGTGCCCGACGAGGTGAAAACGGTGGGCGATTTGCTTGCCCATTTCCGGCTTGAGAATAAGCTTTGCATCGTCGAAGTCAATGTCCGCATCATCCAAAAACATGAGTATGGGACGACGGCGCTGCGCGATGGCGATCGTGTGGAAATCGTTCATTTTGTAGGAGGCGGTTGAGATGTTGAAAATTGGTCCATATGAATTCTCTTCGCGGCTGTTGCTCGGCACGGGCAAATATCCGAGCTTGGACGTGCAAAAAGAAGCGGTGGAAGCATCAGGGGCGGAAATTTTAACGTTCGCCGTCCGGCGGATGAACATCTTTTCTCCGGAGCAGCCGAACTTTTTAGAGCAGCTTGATTTAAGCAAATATAAGCTTTTGCCGAACACCGCCGGGGCGAAAACGGCGGAAGAGGCGGTGCGCATCGCCCGGCTCGCCAAGGCATCCGGATTGTGTGATATGATAAAAGTAGAAGTGATCGGCTGCGACAAAACGCTCCTTCCAGACCCGATCGAGACGTTGAAAGCGGCGGAAATGCTGCTTGAGGAAGGATTTATCGTGTTGCCGTACACATCCGATGATGTCGTGCTGGCGAAGCGGCTAGAGGAGCTTGGCTGCCATGCGATCATGCCGGGCGCCTCGCCGATCGGGTCCGGACAAGGCATCATCAATCCGCTCAATTTGAGCTTTATCATTGAGCAGGCGAACGTGCCGGTCATTGTCGACGCCGGCATCGGCGGACCGGCGGACGCGGCGCTGGCGATGGAGCTTGGTGCGGATGGGGTGCTTTTGAACACCGCTGTTTCCGGTGCGGCCGATCCAGTGAAAATGGCAAAAGCGATGAAGCTGGCGGTAGAAGCGGGCCGGCTCGGCTATGAAGCCGGACGCATCCCGAAAAAACGGTACGCGTCAGCGAGCAGCCCGATGGAAGGAATGAGTGTTGTTTGAACGAACGATATTCCCGGCAGCAACTATTTGCGCCGATTGGCAAAGAAGGGCAGAAGAAAATACGAGAAAAACATGTCGTGCTGATCGGCGCCGGAGCGCTCGGCACAGGCAATGCCGAAGCGCTTGTGCGCGCTGGCATCGGCAAATTGACAATCATCGACCGCGATTACGTCGAATGGAGCAACTTGCAGCGCCAGCAGCTGTACAGCGAAGCGGATGCGAAGGAGCGTCTGCCAAAGGCGATCGCCGCCAAACGGCGTCTTGAACAAATCAACAGCGAAGTTGAGATCGAGGCCATTGTCGGCGACGCCGGCCCGGAAGAATTGGAAACGATCGCTGTCAAGCAACGCCCTGACTTATGGATCGATGCGACAGACAATTTTGATACGCGCCTTGTCATCAATGACGTTGCCTACAAGTACAACATTCCGTGGATTTATGGCGCTTGTGTCGGCAGTTACGGTTTAAGCTGCGCCTTCATTCCGAACCGCACGCCTTGTTTGTATTGCTTGCTTGAAACGGTGCCGCAAGGGGGATTGACGTGCGATACGGCCGGCATTATCAGCCCAGCGGTGCAAATGGTTGTCAGCTATCAGATGGCTGAGGCGTTAAAAATGTTAGTGGGGGATTGGTCGGCGCTCCGCGGCAAGCTTGTTTCGTTTGACCTTTGGACGAACGAATATGCCGCCATTCGCCTTGACGGAGTGAAAAAGGATGATTGCCCGACGTGCGGACGTCATCCATCTTATCCGTTTCTTTCGTATGAACAACGGACGAAGACGGCCGTCTTGTGCGGGCGCGATTCTGTGCAAATCCGTCCGCCTGCCCGACGCGAGTACGACTTGAATGAAGTGGCGGAGCTGTTTCGCCGCCAAGGGCTTCAAGCGGAAGCGAACCCGTATCTTGTCTCCGTTTCGCTCGGCGAAAAACGGTTGGTCGTCTTTCATGATGGCCGTGCGCTTGTGCACGGCACGAAAGATGTGCAGGAGGCAAAGGCGATCTATTACCGCTATTTAGGTTGAAAAGACAGGAAATGAGCGCGTTTGTTGATGGGAGGACGTCCTTGTTTTGTTCAGCAAACGGTCAAAACCCCCCCTTCTCCTCCTGCTTTTCCCGCCGTCAATAGGGTACAATGAAAGAGGGGAAGAAAAGGGAGGGGAAGACGAATGGCCGAGTGGTCGGTGACCTTCAACATTGCCTCATTGCTTGTTCTTTTGTATTTGATTGGTTCCTGTTGGCTTGAATCATGATGCGCCTCCGTTCATCCGGCGCATTTTTCTTTTTGGTTGTCTGGATTTATATGGAAGGACAACTCCCCAGCTATAGTCAGTTGGCGAAAAATTTGTTATATTTAAGATAGGAAGAGCGAAAACGGCTGCTGCCGGCCGCATCGCTTTGTTTCTGCTTAGCGCGGCAAGTGTGGTTTTTACAGAAATCCCGCGCGAAAGCCCGCTCTTTAGGGGGATGAAGCGCGTTGCCGTTTCTTCATCAAACTGATACAATCATGGTATGGGACAAGAATATCGTCGTGCTCAGCACCGGGGAAATGATCCCGAATCCCCGGCATCTGCGAAAACAAGAAAAAGAAACTGAAACGCTGGCAACAGATTCTTTCCCGCTGGGAGCCGCGTGGGAAGAACCGGAAGAAGGCCCGGCTAAAAGCGGCCTGGCTTCATGAGAAGGTGAAAAGCGCCTGGCTGGACTTGCTGCACAAGCTGTCCTCCCGGCTGATTCGCGAAAACCAAGTGATCGGCCCTGGAGAATCTGCAGGTGCGAAACATGCAAAAGAACCACCGGCTGGCGGGAAGCATCGCCTACGCCGGTTGGTCGGAATTCCAGAGGCAGTTGGAGTACAAAGCGAAGTGGTACGGTCGCAGGTGGTGATTGTGTCGTCTGTTTTCCCGTCCAGCCAGCTTTGTTCCTGCTGTGGACACCGAAACACCGGGATGAAAGACCTGTCTGTCCGGCAGTGGACGCGCCCGGTGTGCAGCGAGACTCATGAGCGGGATGTCAATGTTGCAAGAAACATTCTCTACGAAGGATTGCGTATGTTGTTCGCTTAAGCCGGCTCAACCGTGGGACACACGGGGATCGCTTGGCGCCGTAAGGCAGAACTCCCGGGTGCGGGAGTGCTCCCAAGAATCCCGCGGCTTTAGCCGTGTGGAGTGTCAAAAGCATGATTCGGCGGAAAAATGGATATGAATAACATAGTCACCATCCATAGGAGTGTGAAGATTCGTTGGAAGAGTGGCCGTTAAGGTTGTTCGGGTGGTTTTTCCTCTCCCTGCTCGCGAATGCGCTGTTCGCTTCAGCGGAAGCCGCGTTTTCCTCGGCAAGCAAGACACGGTTGCGGCATTACGCGGAAGAGCATCTGCACAATAAGCGCCTCCAGGCGGTGATCGGTCAGCTTGACCGCGTGTTGTTGGCGCTTGCTGTAACCACCCGCCTTACCAGCGTCGTAGCGGTCGTGCTCTTTACGGACATCGCCGTTTCGTTGCTTGGGGAACAGATGGGTTTGTTTGCCACATTGGCGGTGATGACAGGGTTATTTGTCATCTTCGGTGAAATTTTGCCAAAATCGATGGCGAAAGAGCATGCGGAGCAGCTCGCCATCCGATACGCCGGCCTTGCCTATGGGCTGATGAAGTTGATGACGCCGGTTACGGCGTCGCTCCAAGCCATAAAAGATCGAATCACCAGGCGGTTCGCCAATGGGGTGGCCGTGCCGGCTGTGACAGAGGAAGATATTAAAGTGATGGTTGAGCTGAGTGAAGAAGAAGGGGTCATTGACAACAAAGAAAAAGAATTGATCCAACGTTCGCTCGATTTTGATGAAATTTTGGTCGGAGAAATTTTCACCCCGCGCGCTGATATGGTGGCGGTGGAAGTGAACCAGCCGATTGAAGAGATTCGCGACGTGTTTTTGGAAGAGAAATATTCCCGCATCCCGGTCTATGAAGGGGATATTGACAACGTAATCGGCATTTTGTCGGAAAGCGACTTTTTCAGCGAGCTTGTGCAAAAGCGGGAGGTGCGCATCCGCGATTTGTTGCGCCAGCCGTTGTTCGTTGTCGAGTCCATGAAAGTGTCCGATCTTCTGCCGGAGCTGCAAAAAAGCAAAGTGCATATGGCGATCGTCGTCGACGAGTTTGGCGGCACCGCCGGTTTGATTACGCTCGAAGATATTCTCGAGCAAATTGTCGGCGAAATATGGGATGAGCATGATGAGGCGGTGAAAACGGTGCGCCAAATCGACGAGCACAGCTTCGAGTTCAGCGCCGAACTGCCGTTGGATGAGTTTTGCGAAGTGATGAACATCGACGTGCCAAAGAGTGAATCGCATACGTTGGGCGGCTGGATTTTTGAGATGTTTGAGCGCATTCCAGCCGTCGGCGAAACGCTGCAATATGGACCGCTGACGTTCACCGTCCGCCAAGTCGACAATCGGCGCATTCGCAAAGTGCTTGTCTCATTGAGCCAACCGCTTGCCGAGCAGGCGGGAGGCGTCTGATGCGCTCCCCGTTCCCATATGAAAGCGCCCCGGGCTGACTGCCCGGGGCGTTTGCCATCTATATAAAGTTGTTCGTAAGACGGTTATTGAGCGTTGCCGAATTGGCCGCCAAGTTGTTGCTGAGCCATGGCGACAAGACGTTTCGTAATTTCGCCACCGACCGAACCGTTCGCGCGAGAAGTCGTGTCAGCGCCGAGGTTCACCCCAAATTCTTGGGCGATTTCGTACTTCATTTGATCAATGGCTTGTTGAGCACCAGCGACTAACAGTTGGTTGTTGTTATTGTTGCGTGCCATCGTTGATCATCTCCTCTTAAAAATTTTTGATGGTTGGGGTGGTTGGATTTGCACTAACACTTCACGCTACAAGGCGTGTGCCAAGCTTGGCTGAACCCACCGGCCCACCCGCTTTTGGCTTCGCCAGCGTCCCCGTCGCAACGGAACGGATGGGTGATTTCGCTGGCGGTACTCATAGTTTGGGACGTTTTTTGCCTGTTATTCATGGTGATAATGTGGAAATTTTTAACGTTTTACTCCTGTCACCATTAGGGAATATGTAAAGATAAGGAACAGCTTAGAGGAGGAAGCAGCATGAATGTATGCCCGCTGTGCAACGGGTTGCGCCGGGTGACGGTGTATTGCAGCTACTGTCGGCAACCAATGGAGGATAAAGGAAAAGTGACGGATTATTTCGATGACTACAGCCCGTATATGGATGCGGATGTCATGAAACTTGTCGACGGCTATTTGCGAACGTATACGAATCATGAATGTGTTCATTTGTTTTACTGTCCGTCTTGCCATGAGGAGGAAGTGCGTTTTATCAAGGAATAAGGCTGTTGATGGAGTGGAAAGGAAAGGCGCTCCATTTGTTTCGGAACGCCTTCGAATGAATCTATATGAACAACAATGGGGGGTTACTTTTCATCCGCCGCCCGGATGCGCCGCTCCGTTTCAACGTCAAAGAAGTGCGCTTTGTTCATATCAAGCGCTAGGTCAATCCGATGGCCCGGCTTGATTTCCGTGCGGGCATCGATGCGAGCGATCAATTCTTGGCCGTCGATGCTAAAATAGATCATCGATTCAGCGCCGAGCAACTCGGCGACTTCGACGAGAGCGGTAACTTTCGTCGCCGGCGATGCTTCAAGGAAGAGCGGTTCGTCGTGAATGTCTTCCGGACGAATGCCTAAAATCACTTCCTTGCCGACATACCCTTGCTCACGCAACACTTTCATTTTTCCTTCGGGAACGCCAAACGATGTTTGGCCAACGACAAACTTGCCGTCTTGCAACGTTCCGCGGAGGAAGTTCATGGCCGGTGAACCGATAAAGCCGCCGACAAAAATGTTTTCCGGTTTTTCGTATACCTCGCGCGGCGTTCCGACTTGCTGGATGACGCCGTCTTTCATGACGACAAGACGGGTGGCCATTGTCATCGCTTCCGTTTGGTCGTGGGTGACGTAAATCGTCGTCGTTTCCAAGCGCTGATGGAGCTTCGCGATCTCCGAGCGCATTTGCACCCGCAATTTCGCATCCAAGTTCGAGAGCGGCTCGTCCATTAAAAACACTTTTGCATCGCGGACGATGGCTCGTCCTAATGCCACGCGCTGCCGCTGCCCGCCGGAGAGCGCTTTCGGCTTGCGGTCCAAATATTGCTCCAGCCCGAGAATGCGCGCCGCCTCGCGGACGCGTTTTTCAATTTCCGCTTTCGGGAATTTGCGCAGTTTTAAACCGAACGCCATGTTGTCATAGACGCTCATATGGGGATACAGAGCGTAGTTTTGGAACACCATGGCGATGTCGCGGTCTTTCGGCGGCACATCGTTCATTCGTTTGCCGTCGATGTAAAGATCACCTTTGGAAATTTCCTCAAGGCCGGCGATCATCCGCAACGTTGTAGATTTGCCGCAGCCGGACGGGCCCACGAAGACGATAAACTCTTTGTCTTGAATATGTAAATTGAAGTCTTTGACGGCGACCACATTGTTGTCGTAAATTTTGTAAATATGATCAAGAATGAGTTCTGCCATAACCATCCTCCTTATCGCCGAAATCGTTTTCTTGTCATTAGTGTATAGAAAAATGGCAACATTCGTAAATGGACGAGATGCACAAAAAATGCCGCCGATTTTCGGCGACATGACAAAAAAGCGGGGGGATTACGAATGGCGCCGGTGCAAGATGGCCAAATAGACGGCTGCCGCCCCTTTGAACCGTTTGATGTCGACTCCGGTTTGCTCCGTCCATTTATCGATTCGATATTGCAAACTGTTGCGGTGCATATACAGCTTTTTCGCCGCCATCGAGACGTTTAAGTTGCATTGCAAAAACGTCTCCATCGCCCGCACTTCCTCCTCGTCGAATTCGTCAAGAAACGAGAGGGTCCGGTGGGCTTTCTCACTGACTGCCCCTTCTTCAAAGAGCGGAAGCGGAATGACGTCTTCCCATTCGTACACCGTTCGTTTCGGCCAAAAGCGCCGAGCGGCGGAAAAACACTCTTTTTCAAGGAGAAATGATTCATATAGCCGTTCATCGACGGGGCGGATCGGGCCGATCAATAAATGAATGGCAGTATAAAAATCAGCGGCGAGCGCCTCAGCCATGTCCGCTAACGAAGGAGGATCCGTCGTCTGCTTTTGTTTCGCTTCGACGATCAGCCCGCGCCGATCTTGCTCCCAGACGATGGTGACTGGGGAGGAAAACAAGCCGCGAACAGCGTCAGTGAACTCTTCTTTGTTGGCGATCGGCCGGCTGGCCGTAAAATGAATGAACCGGCAATACGGAGCAGCGAGCCGAGCGAGCGCGGCTGGATCGCCGGTTGCCATCCATCGTTTCCATGCCCGCTCCTCTTCGCTTTCCGGTTCGCGCCGGCGCTCGGCGGGGGTGAAAAAAAGCGACAGCAATCGCCGCTCCTGTTCTGTCAATCGATGTTTGGCGATGCCGATCTCATCACCATCGTCGGTATAAAACCATTCGTAATCTTCGGGGTGTTCCGGCTGACCGTTAATGATGATGTCCCCTTCATAAAGCGATTCGAGCTCTTTTAGCATTGCGGCGCACCCCTTTTCGTCAAGGATGGATGTCACGCCGAAAAGGAATCAGCGTTGTTTTCATTATACCAAATCCTCGCGAATGGAAAGAAAGACAATGGAGGAAAGCGGCCCAACCGCGGGATGAACGGGCGGCGTGGTCAACAGCGGTCGTTTCGAACGATCTCTGCCTAGAAGGCCGGTGATTTAAGGAAGCAGGCCGCTTATCAGCCTTCGTTTCTCAAATAGAAAAGCCCTGTCGCATCAGGATCGCCTTTCACACGCTCCCCCATCGTTCAAAAGAAACAACCGTTTTTCACCAGCCTTCCAGCGCATCGGCCGAGAGGCTCCATAGAACAAAAGACCGACTTTCCCGAGGAGGGAAAATCGGCTCCGTTTACTGGCCGGCTTCGTACGGCGGCTCTTCTTTGACAAGATCGCGTGCTTCCTCAATGTTGACGTCGTCGCCGTGGCCGTACACGGCACCTCCAGCCATTCCTTCGTTGATCATGCGGTCGATGTCCATATAGTATTCATCACGCCCTTCGTACAACGAATCCCGGCGCTCGGCTTCATTTCGTTCCATCATCTCGCTCCTTCCTCTCGTCGTTTTTCCTAAAGTTTGCCCAAAAGAGGCATACACTATCCATTCCATTCATATGGATGAAAGAGGACAAGCGGGAAGAAGGGGTGGCAAGAGATGATCATGCTGATCAAAAGATTGCTCGAAACGACCGCCGCGGCGGAAGACAAAGCCCGTCAGCTCGCTGGGATGGAAACGGATGAAACATGGGCGGTCTACTTGGCTGAAGCCGAGCGGCAGCGTAAACTTTGGCAGTACGTGTATTATTTAGCCGCTGGGGCTAACGCTGACGGTCGAGTGGAAAGAGAGCAAAGCAAAGCAGGCACATCTCGTTTTGAGCTCTTGCAAGCCATGGCGGCGGCTGAGTGGGAAAAAGCGATGTTATGCCAGAACGTCTGCCAAAGCCTAAATGGAGCCGCCAAACAAGCGGCAGATGCTGTGTTCCGCCAGGCGCTCCGTTACAGTGGCCAGTTTCTAGCTATGGCGCACGATGAGCGAGCTCAGCAAACAGCTGATTGAGCCTCTCGAGCCGCCGTGCCTCAATCTCCGGCTCGTCAAACACCATCGGCTTGGCGTTGATTTCATAGATGTAAAGTTGCCGCTCGCTTCCGACACCGATGTCGACGGAAAACTCACCGACAAAGCCAAATCGTTCGCCAAGGCGCGCGCCGCTCAAGGCAATAAGCCGATCGAGCGCCGCCTCATCGATGCGTTCCTTGACCTCTTTGTACGGCAGGATGGTCCCGCCGTGAAACACATGGGTCGTCACCGACTCGACGTCGGCCGAACGAACGCCGATGCCGGTGATCGTATGGCGGCCGTTTTGCCAATGGGCGAGCACGCGCAAATCGTAGCGGCGTCCGTTCCACTCGTCCGTTTCAGCCAATGCTTGGGCGATGTAGCGGCCAGACTCAATGAGGGATGCGAGCGCATCGAGCGAGCAGAGCCGTTTTTGGCCGCCCGGATATTCGCAAATGGCCTTCGTCTCCGACAAGGCGGTGAGACGAAACAGCCCCATTCCTCTGGAACCGTCATCTCGTTTCAAATAAATACAGCTGTATTGGCGGAGCCAAGCGCGAATATCGGTCACTGTTTGGACAGGCGACGTCGGCAATAGATGCGGCCAAAGCCGGCGGTCGGACCGCAGCGCGTCGTAAACGTCCGATTTGCGGAAAAAAGAGCGGTTGACAAGTGGAACGCCATGGGCGCTCAACTGGGCAGCCGCCGTTTGAAACAGCTCGCTTTCTTCTTCTGTGCGGCTTTTGACTCGATTGTAGACGACATCAGGCAGTGGAGCGACCGCTTCGATGAGACGATGAAGCGTTGGAACGAATACATATCCGCAGATCCTTTTCTCTCTAATGCCGGCGGCCGCGCTGACGACGGAGATGCCGCCGGCGGCGTGGATGGAGCGGATGACGGTTTCAAGCCACGGCTTTTTCCCAGCCAACAAAGCGGAAAGGGACGAGGCGCTGACCAGCACGCCGACGAGCGGCCCCACCCGTCCGTCTTGCTCGCGGACGGGAAAGACAAGATCGGGAAGGGAAGCGGCGGGAGCCACCCAACCGCAGCCGAACCGATAAGGGCCGCCCGGACTGTTGCACACCCACTCGCTGGTGTCGGGATGGTAGCCGATCGTCAGCATGGCCAAAGCGCCCCGGGTTCGGTGATGGCTGTTTTGCTGAGGTGGACGGCGTAAGCGAGCGGCAGCCGCGCTGTTCGTTCGTCTGCGTCCTTTAATTTTGGATGCTTAAAAATCGACCGTCCAGGTTTCGAATTGGCTTCAAACATCCAAATCCTTCCCTGTTGGTCAACGCCAAGATCAAAACCGATTTCGCCGATCAACGTTTCTGATGCTTCATCAAGGGAACGGCTGAGCGTAAGGGCGGCGTCGGAAAGACGGACGAGCATGATTTCGCGCTCGGCGGCATCCGGGAAAATTTCTTCCAGCGTTTTGACGATGCCTCCGCTGTTCATATGGGTCGTGATGCTTTGTTTTCCAGCGATTTTGGCGGCGATGGCGCTCACTTGCCATATGCCGTGTTCGTTTTTGTTAACGTGAACGCGGAAATCAGCCGGTCGGCCGTTGACGGCAAGAAGTGGAATCGCTTGTTGGATGACATAGCGGTGAAGCGGCGCATGGGCGAGCAAATGATGCCACGCCGCCATGGAGGTCGGAAACAGCGCTGTTTGTATTTCTCCACTCTCGTCGCGAAACCGACATTCATAGGCATTGTTTTTTTTCGCTAAATGATAAATGCCGCGGCCGAGGCTGCCATCGGCCGGCTTGATGTACGCTTCACGGTAGCGGGCAAGAAACTGCTCAATGGTGTGTTGTGTCACGTGGGCGGACGTCGCCGGCAAATACGACTGCGCCTTCGGATGGGCGGCGAGCCGGCGGTAAATGTCCCATTTGTTGAAAAAACACTCGTTAAAGATCGGGATGCCGTAGATGGTTTGCAGCCTCTTTGTCATCGTCTGAAACGTTTCTTCTTTTTCAATGCGTCGATTCGGTAGACGATTGTAAACAACATTTGGCAGCGGCACCGTATGGCGTTCCCAACCGCGCTCTGTGTAAAAATAGCCGTTCGTCATGCCGTTTTCCCAATCAATATGGGGCGCGCCAAACAAAAAGGCAAATCCGCCGACTTGCTTTTCTTGCGCCAGCAGCTTGGCGAAAAAGAAGCTCCGGCTGCCAACCGGTCGGTGGGACGACTTTGTGAATCCGGCGGTCAAAATGCCGACAAGCGGACCGAAGTGAACGACCTCATCGGTCAAAAAGACATGGACATCAGCGGCAAACGGGATCGACAAGCATCGAGCGACGTCATGTGCCACAATCACACGGTCGGTGAGGCGAGGGGAAGAAATGACCCGGCATGGGGCGACAAGGCTGCCGAACGCGGCCGATGTTTGCCCAGATGCTTGGATCGTGGCGGGAAGGATCACCGTATTCGTTTGTTGTTCGTCAATGATCAGCGTGTAGGTCATTGACTTTTCACTCCTCTGGCTAAAAACAGGCAATATCGAAGCGGCGCTTCGTACAGTTCGTTTTGTTGCTCTGTGGAGAGAAGATGCGCCACTTTTCTCCCTGGCTTGGAATTGACATCCAAAATCCACACCGCCCCGTTGTCGGTCGCGCCAAGATCCAAACCGATTTCGAACAAAGGACCGAACGTGCGATCTACATAAGCTGGCAGTGTGCGGATGATCGTCTCAACACCATCGAGCACGAAGAGGCGTTTTGAAGAGGAAAGGCGATCGAGCCACTCGGCAAAAGGACGAATGTCCGCCCCGGCACGGACGTTGGCCACCCATGCCCCCGGTCGGCCGACTCGCACGGCCCGCACTCGTTCCACCCAGCGTCCGTTTTCATCCTTTTGCAAAAGAATGCGGAAGTCAAACGGTTCACCATCCGGGGTCGATAGCTGAAGCAATGGCTGCAGAACATACTCGCCGCGGCGGATCCAAGAGGCGAGGAGCTGTTCCAGCTCGCTTCGGCGGGCAATGACGGCCTGTTCTTGACCGTGGCTGTCTTGGACGGACAGCGCCTTCCCTTTCTTTTGAAAGATGCAAATACCGCGTCCCCCGGAGCCGTGCACCGGCTTGGCGATGGCGGCTTGTTCGCGGCGGAGAAGCGCAAGCACATCACCGGCGCGCTCAAGACGGACAGTCGGCGGCACGTATGCGGACAAGAGCGGGTGTGAGGAGAGTGCTTCATATACGTCCCATTTGCCCGGCAGGCCATAGCCTAAAAACGTGAGGTCAGGTCGCTGCTTCAACCAGCTCATAATCGGTTTTGCTTTTTTGGACCGTTCATCATTGCCGTAAAAGCAGCGGTCATATAAAAATGGCGGAATGGCAAAGACGGCGTTTGTCCATTCGTTCGTTTCCTCTTGAAAGAGAAAGCCGCGGACGTTTTCCGTCTGTGGATCGATGTCAAGCGGTGAAAAGCGGCAGACGGAAATACCGTAGCGTCCGGCGCGTTTCGCTACCTCAGTGCAATACGTGTAGTCTTGCTGTTCCTCAAGGGTGACAAAACCGAGTGAAAGCAAAACGGTTCACTCCTTTTCTTCCATCAATGTCAAACTATAGTCGATGATCGCCTTCGCCGACGGGCGGACTGATTGGTAGGAAGCGGTCATATCCGTCTGTTTCGACGGCTTCGTATTCACCTCGATGATCCACGGCTGGCCATGGATGTCAATGGCAAGATCAACACCAAACTCTCCATACAGTCCTTCCGCTTCCGAGGCGAGAACGGCGGCGGATTCCAGTGCGATTTCTTTCAAAAGCTGTTTTTGCTGGAACGCGTCAGCTCTCGGATACCACGTTCGCAAGACATCATTAACCGCCATCAGTTCTCCGCCGCGGGCAAGGTTAGCGACAAACTGGTCGGGCGGCGCTACGCGGGCGACGGCGGAAGTGACGCGCCAATCATTGTGGCGGACGCGATGACAAAGCAGGCGAAAATCGACCGGTCGGCCGTCGAGGGTGCGAAGCTCAAGCCCTTGTTGGATGATCATCGGCGTTCGGATTTGTTGCCGCAAAGCGGAGACGAAAGCGTCTAGCGAACGATATACGGCCATTGAAGCAGAAGTGGAATGGCGAAGACAAATTCCGTCGTCCGAATGTTGGAGGCAGAAAATCCCTCGCCCTTGGCTGCCATAGATCGGCTTGAGAAAGACGGATGGGAAAGCGTCAAGAAACGCCTCAAGCGTATTTGGACCGCTCCAGAGCGCCGTTTTCGGCAAGTACGGGTGCAAGTACTCGTGCCGCTCAAAATGGCAATGTACTTCCCATTTATGCAAAAAGCGATGGTTGAACATTACTCCGTTTTCCTCAGCCAGTCGCGCGAGCAGCTCAGCAAACAAAGGGGAGCGTTCGAACTTGCGCGAGTGAAGGCGATTGTAAACAACATCGGCTGGAGGCACGTCTCCTTTGTCCCATCCGCTTCCGGTCCACTGATAGCCGACTCCCTCTAAGTAAAGCGGCGGCGAAGACACGTAAAAAAAGAGACCACGCTTTCTAGCATATTCTGCCAATTCCTCACAAAAATGATGGATGGATCCAAAGGCAGCCCGTTCCCTTGTTTCATGGATTTCCGTCAGCACGGCCATCGTTCGTTGTTTGCTCATCGCAGTCCCTCATTTGCGCATTCGTCAGGCAAGATCTATAATGAACAATTAGGCAAACGTTTATATCGCCATCGTATGATGACGCACGCCGTTTGGTGACAGCGGCGGAGACGGAAGGAGAAGAGGATGGAAACATTCGTTTATTTGCTGTTTATGGTGGCGGTCGGGGCGCTCATCGGCGGGGTGACGAACTTTATCGCCATCGTGATGCTGTTTCGCCCATATGAGCCGATGTACGTGTTTGGAAAACGATTGCCGTTTACGCCGGGATTGATTCCAAAGCGGCGGCGGGAGCTTGCCGAACAGCTCGGGAAAACGGTCGTTGAGCATTTGGTGACGCCGGAAGGATTGCGGCGCAAACTCATGGATCCATCCTTTACGGCGCATATGGCCGATTGGGGAGAGGAGCGGCTTCGGCAGTGGCTGGCGCGTCGTGAAACGCTGGTCGAGTTGCTTGAACGCTTTGGTGTCCGCTCTCCGGCTGAGCGGTTGGAGGCATTGGCGGCTGCGCAAGCCGAGCGGGTGTATGAGCGGTGGAGCGAAACGTGGCGTTTGCGGCCGATCCGCGATGTATTGCCGGCGGAGTTGAAACAAACGATGGAAGTGCGCATCGAGAGTTTGGCTGGCTATTTGGCTGACCGGGCGTTGGACTATTTTCGGACAGAGGAAGGAAAACGACAGCTTTCCGGCATGATTCAGCGCTTTTTCCAAGAGCGCGGGATGGTTGGAAATATGTTGCAAATGTTGCTTGGCAATGTCAATTTCGTCGACAAAGTGCAGGCGGAGCTCGATAAAGTTTTACGCCATGCTGCCACAAGAGAGGCGCTCTCCCGCCTCCTTTGGACGGAGTGGAACAAATGGTTAGACTGTCCGCTCGCCACCGTGGAAGAGATGATCGGTCGCCGGCGCATCGATGAGGCGGTGCGGTCCGCTGTCCGCCGCTTGGTGCAAAGCGGCGGATGGCTGAACCGTCCGCTTGCCGAACTGCTCGCCCCATACGAACAGCCCTTGTTTGGTCGTCTCATCCCGCAGGCGGCGGAAGCAGTCAGCCGCCTGCTTAGCGGCAAGATTGAGGCAATCGTGGCGCAGCTTGAGCTTGAAGATATCGTCCGTGAACAAGTAGAGTCATTTTCGTTGCGACGGTTGGAAGCGATCATTTTATCGATCGCCCGCCGTGAACTAAAGATGATTACGTATTTGGGCGCCTTGCTTGGCGGACTGATCGGCGCTGTCCAAGGGCTCATCAGCTTATGGCTGTAATATCTCCGCCGGGTGGTGCATACGTTAGAACGTGAATGATATTTGTATAGGAGGCACTTTTTATGTCTGAAACCCTTCATGCGCTCGCTAGGCAGCTCGAGCAGGCGATTCGGGCAAGCGAGCCGTTTCAGCAGCTGAAACGGGCGTACGAGGACGTCCGACGGGATGAAACCGCTTATCGGATGTTCGCTGATGTCCGCGACATCCAGCTCCGGCTCCATGAAAAACAGATGCGCGGAGCGGCCATTTCGCCGGATGAAATCGATCAGGCGCAAAAGGCGATGGCGCTCGCCCAGCAACATGAGAAACTCGCCCGCCTGATGGCGCTTGAGCAGCGGATGAGCATGACCATCGCCGAGGTTCAGCAAATCGCCATGAAGCCGCTTGAGGAGTTGCACCGTTCATTCATGGAAAGAAGATAGGAAAAACACCCGGTCGGGTGTTCTTTTTTTGTCTGTCTCATCATAGTCATGAAAATGATAAGGAATGCAAAGCCGCCAGCAAGCTTGCGGCGGCAAGAGAGGTTGAGACGGACAAAAGGGGGAGACAGCCGTGTATAAGCTGTTGGCGCTCAACATTGACGGAACGATTTTAAAAAACAACGGCCGCCTGCCGCGCGAAACGAAAGAGGCGGTCGACTACGTCAAGAAAAAAGGCGTTTATGTTACGTTAATCACGGGCCGCAATTTACTTTCCGCCCGCAAAGTGGCGAAAGCACTGCGGCTTGATGGAATGCTCATTGCATTCCAAGGAGCGATGATTGCCCGAACGCTTGATGATCGGCTGTTTGACGCCGCGATTCCTGAAGAAAGAACGTTTAACATTGTGCAAATTTTGGAGAACTTCAACTGCAACATCCGTCTCATGCATGAGCGGTATTCGCTCGGCAATCGGAAGAAAGTGAAAAAAAACCTTGTTGTGCAGACGGTTCTCTCCTCAAGCGATCCGTTTTTCTATCCGACCCAATTTGTCGACTCGCTTGGCGACGTGTTGATGGACGAACCGATTGCCGTTCCGAAAATAGATGTGTATTTTGCCAGCGATGCCGAACGGGATGAAGCCGCGGTCCTGCTGGGCAAAGCGATTCCCGGCATTGATATGATTATGCAGTCAAACGGAAAAATGGAAGTTGTCCCCCAAGGAGTGTCCAAACTTGCTGGATTGCGCCGGCTTGCTCAACATATCGGCGTATCGTTGAAAGAAACGGTGGTGATTGGCGATGGGCTTGATGACTTGCCGGCGATTGAAGCGGCTGGGCTTGGCGTTGCCATGGGCAATGCGCCGCTCGAGGTAAAGCGGGCGGCCGATTGGGTGACGCGTTCGAATGAACAGCTCGGCGTTGCTTATATGGTAAAAGAGCATTTTCGCAAACAACAGCGAATCGAGTTTTTGCAAAAACTAAAAACAAAACGGTGAGCCGTCGATGGGAGTTGACTGTTTCAAAATGAGGCCGGGAGCGAATGCCCGGCTTTTTTATTTGGTTGGTGGGGCTGGAGGCATTTCCGTAAAGTCGACGAAAGGTGCATTCTTCCGCTTGACGAAGGAAACAGCCGTTCAGTACACTGAAAGAAGTTTGAAAGAAAAGGTGATGAACGTGCGGATCGAAATTCAAGGACTGCCGCATCCGGAACGATTTCAGCGCCCGCTCGAAGTGATGACTGAGCTGTTTTTCGAAGCGCCGGAGCTGTCGTTGGAGCCGCTTCCCGAGGCTGATATGGCCGCTATGTTTTCCGTTAAAGAAAACGGGTGCATCGCTGTTTTTGGGACGCTTCTCGACAAGACGTCCGGGCGCGTCGAAGAGGCGAGCCATGAACGAAGCGCGCCGGCGGGCGCTGACGGGAAAATGTACGAAAAGCAGCTGAAAAACGCCGTTTTGCATGTCTATTTGACGCTGTTGGAGCGATTTACCGGCCTCATTCAGCCGTGGGGCGTGCTGACCGGCGTCCGTCCGGTCAAGCTGCTTCATCAGCTTTTGCGCTCAGGCCTTTCGAAAGAAGAGGCGCACCGGAAGCTGGCTGAAGAGTATTTAGTGACAAACGAAAAAATCGAATTAATGCAAGCGATCGTGGATCGTCAGCTCGCGGTCGTTCCGGATTTATACGATTTGGCCCATGAAGTGAGCATCTATATCGGCATTCCATTTTGCCCAACGAAATGCGCCTATTGCACATTTCCGGCGTACGCCATCAACGGCCGCCAAGGGTCGGTTGACGCCTTTTTGGCTGGCCTCCATTATGAAATGGAGGCAGTCGGCCGCTTTTTGCGCGAGCGCGGCATCCGCATCACAACGATTTACTACGGCGGCGGGACGCCGACGAGCATTACGGCCGACGAGATGGATCGGCTGTACGCCCATATGTATGACGTCTTTCCAGATGTCGATCGCGTCCGCGAAATCACGGTCGAAGCCGGGCGTCCGGATACGATTACACCAGAGAAACTTGACGTGTTGAAAAAATGGCGGATCGACCGCATCAGCATCAACCCGCAGTCCTACATTCAGGAAACATTAAAAGCGATCGGCCGCCATCATACGGTCGAAGAGACGATCAACAAGTTTCATTTAGCAAGGCAAATGGGGATGAACAACATTAATATGGATTTAATCATTGGACTGCCCGGCGAGGGGCTGGCGGAATTTACGCATACGCTCGCCGAGACGGAGCGGCTCATGCCGGAATCGCTCACCATCCATACGCTGTCGTTTAAGCGGGCGTCGGAAATGACAAAGAACAAACAAAAGTACAAAGTCGCCAGCCGCGAGGAAGTGCAGGCGATGATGAAGGCGGCCCAAGAATGGACAAAGGAACACGGTTATGTCCCTTACTATTTGTATCGACAAAAAAACATTCTCGGCAACCTTGAAAACGTCGGCTACGCGCTGCCAGGGCAAGAGAGCATATACAACATTATGATCATGGAAGAGCAGCAGTCGATCATCGGCCTTGGCTGCGGGGCGTCAAGCAAATTCGTTGATCCGAAAACGCGGAAAATCACTCGCCAGGCGAACCCGAAAGAGCCGAAAGTGTACAATGAGCATTTCGCTGAATATACGGAAGAAAAAATCAATATGTTAAAGGAAATATTTGGTTGAATGGCAACACCCCGGGAACAACCCCGGGGTGTTTGGATTAGCGGTGAAATAAAATGAGCTTGCCGCTGGCATTGACGCAGCGGTGTGTTTTGTCCCAACAGCCGCGCTCGCGCAGCTTTTGTTCACCAATTTTTTTCGCTTCTTCATCATTGGCCGCTTCAAACGTTTCATCGAGCAATTTTTCCCCGTCGCGTTCAAAAGCGGTTAACGTATATGTCGGCATGTGATCCTCTCCTTTCGCTGAATCATCATTCATTTCTCTTTCATTAGAGATCGGATCGGCAAATTCCTGCCTCTGTCTGAAACTTTTTTTGAGACTGCACGTTTTAATAGTGTGAGTGGAAAATTTGTTTTACTTTGGGGGAATGTGGATGAGTTTAGAGATCATTGAGGTGACGAAACGGTTTGGTCAGGCGACGGCCGTCGACCATTTGACGTTGACGGTTCCAGAAGGGGAGATGTTCGGATTGCTCGGGGCGAACGGTGCGGGCAAAACGACGACCTTTCGCATGATTTTAGGCCTTCTGCTCCCGACGGAAGGGGTGATCCGTTGGCAAGGCGAACCGATTGATTACTCAAAAAGCCATCTGATCGGCTATTTGCCGGAAGAGCGCGGGTTGTACCCGAAGCTGAAAGTGCAAGAGCAGCTTTTGTATTTAGGACGGTTGCGTGGAATGAAGAAGACGGATATTCTTCCGGAAATCGACCGCTGGCTTGAGCGCTTCCATATCCGCGATTATGCCAACAAGCGAGTGGAGGAGCTTTCGAAAGGCAACCAACAAAAAATCCAATTTATCGCTGCTGTGCTTCATCGACCGAAGCTGTTAATCTTGGATGAGCCATTCAGCGGCCTTGATCCAGTGAACGTTGAGCTGTTGAAAGAAGCGGTGCTCGATTTAAAACGGAACGGCACGACCATTGTCTTCTCGAGTCATCGCATGGAACATGTGGAAGAGTTGTGCGAGCATGTCTGCATTTTGCGCCGCGGCCGCGCGGTGGTGGCTGGAGCGCTCCGTGAACTGAAACGTTCGTTTGGCAAACAAATCCTTGTCATTCAAGGAGATGGGCCGTTTGAAGAATTGGCGCGGTTTCCTGGCATTTTGCAGTGGAAGCGGACGGCGGAAGGGGTGCGGCTGCAAATTGCCAATGAGGAGACGGCACAAGCGATACTCGGCCATATAGCAGGAAAAGTCGCGGTTCGCCTGTTTGCCTTGGAGGAACCGTCTCTGAATGATATCTTTATTGAAAAAGTAGGTGCGGCGTATGAATAAGTTTTTCCTTGTGTTGGGGCATACGTATGGAACGAAGCTGAGGGCGAAAGCATTTCTTGTGACCACCGCCATCACTTGCCTGTTGATCATCGGGCTGGCCAATATTCAGTCGATCATCGAGTTTTTCAGCGGTGATGAAATGACTCATGTCGCGGTCATTGATCGCACGGGATCGTTGTATGGTCCGCTTGAGAAGCAGGTAAGCCATGACCAAATTGCGTTGACGAAAATTACTGATATGGAAAACGAAGCGAAAGAAGCCGTCAAAGAAGGCAAATGGGACGGATTGCTCGTCTTGTCCATGGATGCGGAAGGATTGCCGGAAGCGGTGTATTATGCCAATACGATTGTGGACAATCAGACACCGGAGGAGCTGGAACGAGCGCTGAGCCAGTTGAAAACGGCGCTTTCAGCCGCTAAGCTCGGCCTGACGGATGAACAAATGGCTGAGCTTTACAAACCAGTTCCGTTCCAGAAGGTGGCATTGGAAAAAAACGCGAAGACGGAAGAGGAGTTGAATCAAGCACGCGCTCTTGTTTATGTCCTTCTTTTCGCGATGTATATGTTTGTTTTGATGTATGGAGGAATGATCGCGACGGAGGTGGCGACGGAAAAATCGTCGCGTGTGATGGAAATTTTAGTTTCGAGTGTTTCCCCGGTTCAACAGTTGTTTGGCAAAATCATCGGCGTTGCTTTGGTCAGCTTGACGCAATTCTTCGTTTTTTTTGCCGTCGCTTTCGCCGCGTTGAAAACGAGTGGGCGGGAAGTGTGGCGTTTTCTCGGATTTGACCACGTGCCGGCATCGCTATTTGTGTACGCACTCGTTTTTTTCTTGCTCGGTTACCTCTTGTACGCGGTGTTATTTGCCGTGCTCGGTTCGCTCGTCAGCCGGGTTGAAGATGTGCAGCCGGCGATTACGCCGGTCATGATGTTGGTTGTCGCTGCGTTTATGATCGCGATGTTTGGCTTGAATGTGCCAGAGTCGGCGTTTGTGACCGGCGCCTCGTTTGTCCCCTTTTTCGCTCCGATGCTCATGTTTTTGCGCATCGGCCTCGTTTCCGTGCCGGGATGGGAAGTGGCGCTCAGCCTCGCGCTTTTAGCGGCGACGATTGCCTTGCTGATCTACTTTGGCGCCAAAGTGTATCGAGGCGGCGTGCTGATGTATGGACGAATGAACATTTTTAAGGATATGAGACAGGCTGTTCAGTTAACAAAAAAATGAACAGCATGGCAGGACGCTTGGACCAATGTTTCCTTGCCGTTTCGGCAAGGCTTTCTTTTTGCCCTCTACCCGTTATGATATACTAGAAGGTACGTACGGAGAAACGGAGGAGAACGAAGTGGCAAAAGGGATCATTCACTATGAAGTCGGGGAACAAGTTGACTTGTTTCTTCTCATTAAATCGGCGACGAAAGGCATTGCCAGCAACGGCAAGCCGTTTTTAACTTTGATTTTGCAAGATAAAAGCGGCGACATTGAAGCAAAGTTATGGGACGTCTCTCCGGACGATGAGCAGCGCTATGTGCCGGAGTGCATTGTCAAAGTGGCAGGGGATATTCATAACTACCGGGGAAAACTGCAGCTGCGCATCCGTTCGATCCGTCCCGCTCATTCAGGCGATGCTGTGCGCGTCGATGACTTTTTGGAGACGGCTCCGATTAGCCGTGAGGAAATGAAGGCGAAAGTGATGGAATACATATTTGCCATGGAAAATCCAAACATTCAGCGCATTACCCGTCATTTGTTAAAAAAATATGAAAAGGAGTTTTTTGAGTACCCAGCGGCGACGAAAAACCATCATGAATTCATCTCCGGACTAGCGTACCATGTTGTGTCGATGCTTGAACTCGCCAAGGCGCTCGTTCGCCTGTATCCTTCGCTCAATAAAGATTTGCTTTATGCCGGCGTCATTTTGCATGACCTTGGCAAAGTAATCGAGTTGTCCGGCCCGGTATCGGCGGCGTATACGCTTGAAGGAAATTTGCTCGGACACATTTCGATCATGGTGAGCGAGATCAGCAAGGCAGCGGAGCAGCTCGGCATCCAAGGTGAAGAAGTCGTCATTTTGCAGCATCTTGTGCTCGCGCATCACGGCAAGGCGGAGTGGGGCAGCCCGAAGCCGCCGCTCGTCAAAGAAGCTGAGGTGCTTCATTACATTGACAATTTGGATGCGAAAATTACGATGATCGACCGCGCGCTCGAGAAGGTGAAGCCGGGCGAGTTTACGGAACGCGTTTTTGCCCTTGACAACCGCTCGTTTTACAAACCAGCGTTTTTGTCTGTTTCAAAGCCAAAAAACGCGGGTAGTAAAGAGTAGGGGCGGAAAAGGAGGGATGGATCATGATCGAACCGGTCATTGAAATCGTCCCGAAGACCCAATACGAACAGGCGAAAGAAGAGTTGAGAGAGTTGCGCCGTCAATGGAAGAAGGCGAAGGTGGAAAAGAAGCCAAAACGAAACGATGCATAAGCGTTGTCCCTGAGAAAGAGGCGGCATTCCCGCCTCTTTCTCCATGCATACTGCCCCCTTTTTGCGCGTATAGTGTACTAAGACAAGCATACAAGGGGGAATGGCGATGCTCAGTTTGCCTTGGTGGGTGTATTTGGTCGTTGCCGGCATTATTTTCAGCGGCTATATGACCGTAAAAACGGCGGCGCGCGAGCGGGAAATTGACGAGGCGTTCATTGAAAAAGAAGGCGAAGTTTACATGGAACGCATCCGCCAGGAACGGGAACGGCGGAAACAGGCCAAGTCCTTGCAATAGCAGGGGCTTTCTTTTTTGGAAGATTTCGTTTGAAAGCGCTTTTTTCGAAAAATTCCCTTTCTTTTTTTTCGAATCGTGTTAGGATAATAATATCATGGACTACCAGGAGGCAAAGTGAGGGATGACGATGAAACGCGCATACAACTTCAACGCCGGCCCGTCAGCGCTGCCGCTTCCGGTGCTTGAGCGGGCGCAAAAAGAGCTGCTTAATTTTCAAAACACCGGCATGTCGGTCATGGAATTAAGCCATCGGAGCAAAGAATACGAGGCTGTGCACAATGCGGCGAAAGAGCGGCTCAAGCGGCTTCTCAACGTGCCGGACGGCTATGACATTTTATTTTTGCAAGGCGGGGCGAGCTTGCAGTTTTCGATGGTGCCGATGAACCTCCTGACGGAAGGGAAAATCGGCTGTTATGTGCTGACGGGGGCGTGGTCGGAAAAAGCGCTGAAGGAAGCGCAAAAAATCGGTTTGACAACGGTCGTCGCTTCGAGCAAAGAAGCGAACTACACATACATTCCGTCGCTTGACGACGTCCAATGGCCGAAAAACGCCGCCTACGTCCATATCACGTCAAACAACACGATCTTCGGCACCCAATGGCAGGCGTTCCCGAACACACCGGTTGACTTGGTCGCGGATATGTCGAGCGATATTTTAAGCCGCCCGTTTGACGTCAGCCAGTTTGCCCTCATTTACGCCGGGGCGCAAAAAAACCTCGGCCCATCAGGAGTCACGGTCGTCATTCTCCGCAATGACTTGCTTGAACGCATCCCGGACGGGCTGCCGACGATGCTCGATTACCGGACGCACCAGAAGAGCAATTCGCTTTACAACACGCCGCCGACGTTTGCGATTTACATGCTGTCGCTCGTGCTCGAATGGGTCGAAGAGCAAGGCGGTGTGGCGGCGATGGAAGAGCGCAACCGGCAAAAGGCGGCCGTGCTGTATGAGGCGATTGATGAAAGCGGCGGCTTTTACAAACCGCACGCCGAAAAGGGAAGCCGTTCGCTTATGAACGTCACCTTTACGCTTCCCAATGCGGAGCTGACGAAAACGTTCCTCACCGAGGCGAAAGAACGTGGGTTTGTCGGGCTTGGCGGGCACCGATCGATCGGCGGTTGCCGGGCGTCGATTTACAACGCGGTGCCGCTTGAGGCGTGCGAAGCGCTTGCGTCATTTATGAACGAGTTCCGCCGCCGTTTTGCCTGAAAATTTCTTCTTCACTTTTACACTGCAAAGTGATATAATGATAAAAAAATTCTTGAGCATATAGATGAGGAGAGAAGAGGAGAGATGAGCATGAATGTGAGAGCATTAGTATCGATGGCGCTGTTAGTCGGAATCGGAGCCGTGTTGCATGCGGTTATTCCGGGATTGTTTTTCGGAATGAAGCCGGATATGATGCTGGCGATGATGTTTTTGGCGATTTTGCTTTTTCCAAACGTCAAAGCGGTCGGCCTTGTCGGTGTCGTCACCGGTTTGATCTCAGCCATGACGACGACGTTTCCGGGTGGGCAGCTGCCGAATATGATCGATAAAATCATCACCGCCCTTGTTGTGTTTGCCTTAGCGGCTTTGATGAAAACATATAGCCAAACGGTCATCGGGGCCGCGGTGTTGGCAGCCGTCGGCACAGCGATTTCCGGCGCAGTGTTTTTGGCAGCAGCGCTCTTGTTTGTCGGGTTGCCAGGCGGAGCGACGTTTTCGGCGCTGTTTGTCACCATCGTGCTGCCGACAGCGGCGTTGAACGCAGTGGCGATGGCCATCATCTATCCGATCGCATCATCGATTTTCCGACGGATGAACGTTACAGCGCACGTGTAGACGGCGAAAAACCCGATCATTGCTGGTCGGGTTTTTTGCTATCAAAGAGAGGGGATAAGAAAAAAATTCCTCGCATTCCATTCATTTCTGATATATTAGACATAGCTGAGAAGCCAAGCGGTGAGCAAGCAAATGGACGCTATTCCAATATAGCGCAAAGTCCGTTCTTTCAGCAATGCTTTCGGTGGGTACGCCCGCGCTTTCCATAAGGTAACAAATGCGTTTATAAAAAGACAGAAAAATAAGAATCCGAAGACGATAAGCAGCCATTGTATATACACCATGGCATTCTCCTCCTGTATGCGCCAAGCGCCTTATGTTTACTACTATGAATATGCAAAAAAAATCATAAAAATAAATACTTTTGTCTTTATTCCTTTTTGTTTTATTGATATAATGGAGAGTAAAAAATACGGTGAGGGAAGAGTGGGTGGAACAATGAAAGCGACAGAACAGCATTATTCCATCAAAGAGGCGATGTTATTCAGCCAACGAATTGCCCAGTTGAGCAAAGCGTTATGGAAATCGATTGAAAAAGATTGGCAACGGTGGATCAAGCCGTTTGACTTGAACATTAACGAACATCACATTTTATGGATCGCCTATCATTTCAAGGGAGCCTCGATTTCGGAAATCGCCAAGTTTGGCGTGATGCACGTATCGACGGCGTTCAACTTCTCAAAAAAATTAGAAGAAAAAGGATTGCTTTCGTTTTCCAAAAAACAGGATGACAAGCGCAATACGTACATTGAGTTGACGGAAAAAGGCGAAGAAGTGTTGATGAAGCTGATGGAGACGTATGACCCGACGAAAAATGCCGTTTTCAATGGGGCGTTGCCGTTGCGCGAGTTGTACGGGAAGTTTCCAGAAATTTTAGAAATGATGTGCATCGTCCGCAACATTTATGGCGATGATTTCATGGAAATTTTCGAGCGGGCGTTTGAAAACATTAAAGAAGATTTTATCGAGCAGGACGGCAAACTTGTCAAGCGAAAGCCGAAAACGGAAGAGCATGAGAAAGAATTGGCCAGCCAGGCTAACTGATGGTGCGAATGAGCGTTTTCAGCTCGGTCATCAGCGGGACAAACATTTGTTGGGCCAAAAGAGCGTCAATTGTCTGTTCCAGCGGAAGGTTCGGATGAAGCATTCCAGCAAACTGCACGAGCAGGGGAGTGAAAATCGTCAACCCTTCCGCTTTTTGCTGTTCGTATTGGTCGGCAAGCTCTTGGCAAAACGCCAGGAGGGCGTCGACTTCTTCTTTGGTCAAATCAGCGCGGATGATAAGGGAATAAAATGGTTTTTTCGTTTCGTCGATCATTTCCATCAACAGGGACTGGTGAAATTCCAGTTTGGCCACTCGCTTTTCCAACGATTCCATATATCGTTCTCCTTTTGGTGACGAAAATGTGACCGTTTTTACGTATATTTTACCGAATTTGTGCGCATTCACCAATAGAAAAATCGGTTTGGGTCCGGAAAACGAAAAATGATTGATTTCCAGACGTGAACGATGTAAAGTTAAAGCCATGGGCGGCGTTTGGCGAAGATCGAAGAGGAGGGGAACAGCTTTGGTGTTTTATTTCATCCTCCTGGCGGTTACGGTCTTATTTTTTATCAACCAGCTCACACACTCACTTTGCGCGCAGCGTGACATCCCCGAAGAGCAGCAGCCGGCGGTTTTTCGCACGATCAATGTCCTTATTACGATTTTATTAATCTCTTCTTACTTTGAAGTGTTGTTTACATGATGTTTTTGGTGGGTGCGGCGGTGCTGGCGCAGAAAGCTCCAATGCCGTTTTCTTTAAGGAAGGCGGCAAAAAGGGTGCTCCCTTTTTGAGGGAGCACCCGCTTTCGTTTAGTAAATGACGCAGGCGCAGCCGACGATGATCAACAAAATGAACAGCACAACAATCAACGCAAAGCCTCCGGAGTAAGGTGCGCTCATTGTAACACCCCCTTTCGGCAAGAAGAAGCCTGTCGAGCGCTTCATCCTCATCATATGTATGGCAAGCGTGCATGTTATGGGCGGATGACTAAAACGGAAAGAGGTTTTTTTTTCTCTGGAAATATGGTATAGTTATTGTCGTGGTTGAAGAGGCGAACATGTTGTTCCGTGGGCGCCATTCGATCTGCGCCGCTTGAAAGCGCGGGAATGTTCAATCGAAAAAAGATGTAGGAGTTGTGAAACGAATGAAAAAATGGATGATGGCCGCTGCCGTCGTTTCGCTCATGGTTTTGTCGGCCTGCAATAACGACGGTTCCGAAGTGATTGTGGAAACGAAAAACGGCAATATTACGAAAGACGAATTTTACAATGAGATGAAAGAGCGCGTCGGCAAGTCCGTCCTTCGTGATTTGATCGACGAAAAAGTGTTGAGCAAAAAATACAAGGTAACCGATGAAGAGATCGACCGCGAAATCGAACGGATCAAGGAAGCGTATGGAACGCAATATGATTTGGCCGTGCAGCAGAACGGAGAAAAAATGATCCGCGAAATGGTCAAGCTCGATTTGCTGCGGACGAAAGCGGCTGTTGAAGACATAAAAGTGACGGAGAAAGAACTGAAGGAGTATTATGACAACTACAAGCCGAAAATTCGCGCCAGCCATATTTTGGTCAAAGATGAAAAAACAGCAAAAGAAGTAAAGGCGAAGCTTGATAAAGGCGAGGATTTCGCCAAGTTGGCTAAAGAATATTCCCAAGATCCGGGCTCGGCGTCCAACGGCGGCGATTTAGGCTGGTTTGGCCCTGGGAAAATGGTCAAGGAGTTTGAAGAAGCCGCCTATAAGCTGAAAGTCGGCGAAGTGAGCGATCCGGTGAAAACGGATTACGGCTACCATATTATTAAAGTGACGGACAAAGAAAAGAAAAAATCGTTCAACGAAATGAAAGACGAAATTGCATTTGAAGTCAAACGGAACAAGCTTGATCCTGCGACGATGCAGTCAAAAGTGGACAAACTGGTGAAAGGCGCCGGTGTTGAGATCAAAGACAAAGATTTGCAAGATGTGATCGGGGAGCAAGGAAAACAGTAAAAACGGAAGCGGGACATCCCTGCTTCCGTTTTTTATTTGTGGGTTTGTCCTTCCTGCTGTTGGAGATCACCCGAGCCGTTCGCGGATTGTGGCAGCGATCGCCTGCAGGTCAGCGGTCGTATAGTCGCTCGCATGCGACTTCCAGACTGCGCCAAACCCATCCCCTTTGCCGTAGCGAGGAATGAGGTGAAGATGGCAATGGAACACCGTCTGCCCCGCTTGCTCGCCGTTGTTGTTCAATAAGTTGAGCCCGACCGGAGAAAATGCTCGCTTGAGCGCATTGGCGATCATCGGCACTACGCGAAACAGTTGGCCGGCCGCTTCCGGTGTGAGGGTGAAAATGTTTTCCGTATGTACTTTCGGGATGACAAGCGTATGCCCTTTTGTCACTTGGCTGATGTCCAAAAATGCGAGCACATGGTCGTCTTCGTACACTTTCGCCGCGGGCAATTCGCTGTTAATGATTTTGCAAAAAATGCAATCGCTCACTGTGGTCACCCTTTCCTTCCCGTTTTCTCCATTTTACCATAAAAAAACCGGGATGTAATCCCGCAACGCAGGATCCATCCCGGTTGGTGAAAAGGGGAGAGGATGACTCAAGCAAATGTGCGTTTGATGAACACCCCATTTGCAGCAAAAGTCGTTTCGGCGTGAGCGCTTCCTTTGTTCAACGTGACCATCCCCTTTGGAAAGGCTCGTTGCTTCCCAGCAACGAATGTGATGGTCGCTCCCTAGGAACGTTTACAACGTTTTGCGGCTCACAACGGTGTCTTTGACGAACACCCCATTTCAGATGGATCGTCCATCGACTTTTTGATCCCTCATCCCCTCTTCGCTATTTATCATGCCCGGCTTGAGTGAGTTTATGCAAAAGAACGGCGTGATCTTTTTTTGGTAAGCGAGGCTATGGTTTGGTACAATGGGGATAAACGCCCAAACGGAAAGGGAGCAGACGATGACGCTTTTGCAGGTGAAGGATCTATCCGGAGGCTACACGGCGCAAAACGTGCTTGAAGACGTGACGTTTGCGGTCGATCGCGGCGAAATGGTCGCCTTGATCGGCCTAAATGGAGCAGGCAAAAGCACGACGATCAAACATATTATCGGTTTGATGGAACCGCGCCGCGGCACGATTTCCATCAACGGCCATCGGCTTGCGGACGGACCGGAAACGTATCGGAGGCAGTTTGCTTATATCCCGGAAACACCGGTGTTGTATGAAGAATTGACGCTTGAGGAACATTTGCGTCTAGCGGCGATGGCGTACGGATTAAGCGAAGCGGAGTATGAACGCCGCCTTCCGCCGTTGCTTCGTGAGTTTCGCTTGGAGCGGCGGCTTTCCTCGTTTCCGGCTCATTTTTCGAAAGGAATGAAGCAAAAAGTCATGATTGTATGCGCCTTTTTGCTTGAACCGCCGCTTTATATCATCGATGAGCCGTTTCTCGGCCTCGATCCGCTTGCCATTCACGCCCTGCTTGAGCGAATGAATGAACAGAAAGCGAAGGGAGCGGGCATTTTGTTGTCGACGCACATTTTGGCGACGGCAGAGCGCTATTGCGATTCGTTTGTGATTTTGCACAACGGCCGTGTCAGGGCAAAAGGAACGCTCGATGACCTTCGCCGCCAGTTCGGGCTGCGGGGGGCGTCGCTTGATGAACTGTATATTGCTTTGACAAGGGATGATGCGTCATGATTGACGCACGCCGCCTTTGGCAACAGCGTTTCCAAGCGGAATGGCGAAAACGGATTCGCTACTTGCGCTATATGTTCAATGACCATTTGCTCGTCGGCTCGCTCGTCGTGCTTGGTGGTCTAGCGGTCATGTACGAGCGCTGGGCGGCCGGGCTTCCCCACTCGTTTCCGTATCCGGCTATTGCCGCTGTTGTGTTCGGTTGGGCGGAGGCCGCTGGGTCGGTGCGCACGTTGTTCCGCGAGGCGGATACGGTGTTTTTATTGCCGATGGAAGAACGGCTGGGGCCGTATATTCAGCGGGCGTTTTTCGTCTCATGGTTATGGCAGGCGTACGGCCTTTCTTTGCTTTTGTTGTTGGCTGGTCCACTGCATGCTCGCTTTTCCCCGGTGTCATGGCCGCTTTTTTTGCTTGGTCTATTCTGCTTCAAAGGATGGAGCTTATGGGTCGCTTGGAAAGGGAGCTATATTGCTGATCCGTCTTTTCATCGCTTTAGCGCATTCGCGCGCTTCAGCTTAGCGGCGGTGTTCGTTTATTTGGCGCTGGCAGCGGCGCCATGGCCGTTGTTTGTCGTTGTCGTCGGGCTCATGGCGGCTCTTTCCATCTATTTGTCACGGCTGGTGAGAGGGAAAACGTGGAAATGGGAACGGATCATCGCCGAAGAACAGCGAGCGGCAACGGCGTTTTATCGGCTGGCCAACTTGTTTACCGACGTTTCGGAATGGCGGGAGGCGGCGAAGCGTCGGCGCTGGCTCGATCCGCTGCTCGCTTTGATTCCGTACGACAAGCGGCATGTGTTTTTTCATTTGTATGCCCGCACGTTTTTGCGCGTGGGTGGGTATATTGGCCTGTATGTCCGCCTCACCGCGCTCGGAAGCGTTCTGCTCACTGTAGTTGATCACGAATACGGGCGGGCGGCGATCGCCTTTCTGTTTCTTTATGCGACCGCTGTTCAACTGGCCGCGCTGCCTTCCCATCATCGCTATTCGCTATGGCCGCAGCTGTACCCGTTGCCGCAGGAGCAATCCGATGCTGCGGCCGTTCGGTTGCTCTCCATTCTGCTGATTGGGCAGAACACGGTATTCCATCTCGTGCTGTTGGCTGTTTCCCCAGGTCTTCTTTGGCTCGCCACTTGGTTTGGCGGAAACATATGGGGGCTTTGGTCGGCAGGGCGGTACGTGCGCTTGCGGCATGGGCAGAAGGCCGGACGCTAGCGACGATTTCGCCTGCTTTTTTCTTTTGGCGTGAGACGATGCGAGCTTTCACACCTTTTTTCCCGCTTCATATGCTGTAGTACGCCGGCCTGGGCGCATGTCCGTAGGGTCGGACTCGAAGTTGGGAAGAAAGGGGAATGGTTCATGGGTGTAGAGCTTGTAGCGCTGCACTGGATTTACTTGCTGTTCATTGTGCTCATTATTGGGTTTATGGTCGCCCGCAAAGATACATCACTCATTTGCATTGTCGGCATCTTTTTGTTGGCGGCGGTTGCTACCCATTCGTTGAGCGCAGCGGTGAGCGGAGTGTTTAACAGCTTTATTTACGCCATTACGGAGCTATTGCCGACGATTTTAGTCATCTCCATTATTGTGGCGATGAGCAAAGTGTTGTCGGCCACCGGCATCAATGATGTCATGGTTTCGCCGTTTGTCCGTTTCATTCGTACGCCAGCTTGGGCGTATTGGACGATCGGAATTTTGATGATGATCATTTCTTGGTTTTTCTGGCCGTCCCCAGCTGTTGCTCTCATGGGGGCAGTTCTGTTGCCGGCAACGGTCCGCGTCGGTCTGCCGGCGTTGGGAGCGGCGATGGCGATGAACTTGTTCGGGCATGGCATCGCGCTTTCCGGCGATTTTATCATCCAAGGGGCGCCGAAATTAACGGCCGATGCCGCCGGGCTGCCGGTCGGCGATGTCATCGCTGCCAGCGTGCCGCTTGTTTTTGTAATGGGGGCCGTCACAACGGTCACCGCGTTTTACTTGCTGCGTCGTGACATGAAGCGAGGGCGACTTGCAAGCGGAGAGGCGGAAATGGCTGCAACGGTCGATTCGACGCTGGAGAAAACAGGCCATTTACTGACGGGGCAAACGAAAAAATGGCTCGCGCTGTTGATTCCGATTTTGTTCGCCTTTGATGTCATCGCGATGTTTTATTTGCGATTGCAAGGCGGGGAAGCGACCGCCTTGGTCGGTGGGACGGCGATTTTCATTTTGATTCTCATCTCTGTTCTCGCCCATCGGCAAGAAAGTTTTGCGGAAGTGACCAATTACTTTATTGAAGGGTTTCAGTTCGGGTTTAAAGTGTTCGGACCTGTTATTCCGATCGCCGCGTTTTTCTATCTTGGCGATGCGGGATTTGTGAAAATCATCGGCGACTATTTGCCGCAGGCATCGCAAGGCATCGTCAACGATTTAGGGGTTGCCTTGGCTCATGCGGTGCCGCTGAACAATGAGGTGGGGGCGGTTACACTCACGATCGTCGGGGCCATTACTGGTCTTGACGGTTCCGGATTTTCCGGCATCTCGCTCGCCGGTTCGGTTGCTCATTTGTTTTCTGTAGCGATTGGCGGCGGAGCGGCGACGTTGACGGCGCTCGGCCAAATCGCTGCCATTTGGGTTGGCGGCGGCACACTCGTTCCGTGGGCGCTTATTCCAGCGGCAGCGATCTGCGGGGTTGACCCGTTTGAGCTGGCGCGCCGCAACCTCATCCCTGTTGCTGTCGGTTTGGTGGTTACGACCGTTGTCGCCATGTTTCTCATCTGAACAGAAAGCTGTCCCGTGCGGCCGGGGCAGCTTTTTTGCTATAATGGGCATGAGCTGAAAAATCGGTCGATTTTTTGACAGTTCGCCTTCTTCTCTATACATTGGCGACGGAAAGCTGTATAGTGAAAAGGAGATAGGCAATGTTTGAAGGCAAGAAAAGGCGAAATCGTTGACGGGATTGTGAGGATAGAAAGGCGGATGGAGATGGCAAGACAGATCAACGATACATTTTTGCGCGCCTGCCGCGGCGAACAAACGCCGTACGTGCCGGTTTGGTATATGCGGCAAGCCGGACGGTCGCAGCCGGAGTATCGGGCGCTGAAAGAAAAATATTCGCTGTTTGACATTACGCATCAACCGGAGCTTTGCGCGTACGTCACGAGACTTCCAGTTGAGCAATATGGCGTCGATGCCGCCATTTTATATAAAGACATTATGACGCCGCTGCCGGCCATTGGCGTGGACGTTGAGATTCAGGGCGGCGTCGGGCCGGTGATCGCGAATCCAATTCGCTCGCTTCAAGATGTCGAGCGGCTTGGGGAGATTGATCCAGAACATGATGTGCCGTATGTGTTTGAAACGATTCGTCTCCTTGTCAATGAACAGTTGGATGTGCCGCTCATCGGGTTTGCCGGGGCGCCGTTTACGTTGGCGAGCTACATGATTGAAGGCGGTCCATCGAAAAATTATCATAAGACGAAAGCGTTCATGTATGCTGAACCGAAAGCGTGGTTCGCTTTAATGGACAAGCTCGCTGAGATGACCATCCGTTATGTGCGGGCGCAAATTCGGGCAGGGGCAAGCGCCGTGCAAATTTTTGATTCTTGGGTTGGCGCCGTCAATGCTGACGATTATCGGACGTTTATCAAGCCGGCGATGGTGCGCATTTTTGCCGCTTTGCGGGAAGAAGGGGCTCCGCTCATTATGTTTGGCGTCGGCGCCGGTCACTTGGTGCATGAGTGGAACGATTTGCCGCTTGATGTCATCGGCCTTGACTGGCGGCTGTCGATTCGCGAAGCGCGCCGTCAAGGCATTGCGAAAGCGATTCAAGGCAACTTGGATCCGGCGGTGCTTCTTGCGCCGTGGGACGTGATCGAAGAACGGGTGAAGCGCATTTTGGATGAAGGGATGGAACGGCCGGGCTACATCTTCAACTTAGGCCACGGCATTTTTCCGGATGTTCAGCCGGCGACGCTGAAGCGTCTGACCGCTTTTATCCATGAATATACGTCAATGAACTAAATGAGGGGGTGGCACAATGGTGAAAAAAACGGTGGGATTGCTCGTGATGGCATACGGAACGCCGTACCGGGAAGATGATATTGAACGGTATTATACACACATTCGCCATGGGCGCAAGCCGCCGCAAGAACAAATCGAGGATTTAAAAGCGCGCTACCGGGCGATCGGTGGATTGTCGCCGCTTGCGAAAATTACGGAAGAGCAGGCGAAAAGGCTCGAGGAGCGGCTAAACGAAATGCAGGACGAAGTGGAGTTTCGTGCGTATTTAGGGTTGAAACATATTGAGCCGTTCATTGAAGAGGCGGTTGAGCGCATGCATGATGACGGCATCCATGAAGCCGTCGGGATCGTCCTAGCCCCTCATTATTCCACATTCAGCATTCGCTCGTACAATGAGCGGGCGAAAGCGGCAGCGGAAAAGCTCGGTGGGCCGGTCATTTACACGATTGATCAATGGTATGATGAGCCGAAGTTTTTGCAATATTGGGGGGAACAAGTGCGAGCGACTTTTGCCGCCATGCCGGAACATGAGCGGGAGCGAGCGGTTCTGATCGTATCCGCACATAGTTTGCCGGAAAAAATTATTCAAGCCGGTGACCCGTACCCAACACAGCTCGAAGATACAGCGAAACGAATCGCTGAGCAAGCCGGCGTCGCTCACTATGCCGTCGGCTGGCAAAGCGCCGGTCAGACGCCGGAGCCATGGCTTGGGCCGGATGTACAAGACTTGACGCGCCAGCTTCATCAAGAGCGCGGCTATACGTCGTTCGTTTATGCACCCGTCGGTTTTGTCGCCGATCATTTGGAAGTGCTGTACGATAACGACATTGAATGCAAGCAAGTGACCGAAGAGATCGGCGCCCGTTATTACCGACTGGAGATGCCCAACACGAATCCATTATTTATTGATGCATTGGCGTCGGTTGTGTTAAAGCGGTGGGCGGAAGAAGGCGATCGACATGAATGAAGGGCAACGGACGGTCGTCATCATCGGCGGCGGCATGACTGGCTTGACGGCCGCTTACTACTTGCAAAAAGCGGTTCGAGAGCAACGCCTCCCACTTACATGCAAACTTGTTGAGGCGACGCACCGGCTCGGTGGAAAAGTGCAGACGGTCGTCCGCGACGGCTTTGTCATTGAACGCGGCCCCGACTCGTTTTTGGCGCGGAAAACGAGCGCATTTCGCCTTGTGAAGGAAGTCGGCCTTGAACATGCGATTGTTCATAACGCGATCGGAACATCGTACATTTTGGTCAACGGCAAACTCTATCCAATTCCAGGTGGAGCGGTGATGGGCATTCCGACGCGCCTCGCCCCGTTTTTAACGACCGGACTGTTTTCCCCGATCGGAAAGCTGCGGGCGGCGCTTGACTTCGTGCTGCCGCCGGTGAAAGTCGATGGTGATATGCCTCTCGGCCGCTTCTTCCGCCGCCGTCTCGGTGATGAAGTGGTGGACAATCTCATCGAGCCGCTTCTTTCCGGCATTTATGCTGGCGACATCGATGAGATGAGTTTAATGGCGACATTCCCGCAGTTTTTTCAGCTCGAGCAGAAATACGGAAGCCTTGTCCGTGGAGCGAGACGAACGATGCCGAAAGAGCAAAAAGAGCGAAAAGGGGCATTCCAGACGTTAAAAACGGGCTTGCAGTCGCTCGTTGATGAAATGGAAAGACGACTGGAGCCGGGCAGCGTCATCAAAGGAGTGCGCGTTGAGCGCATCGTCCGCGTGAATTCGATGTATCGACTGCGGCTAAGCACAGGGGAAACGTGGGAAGCGGACAGCGTCATCGTCACAACACCGCACCATATTGTCCCAGATCTGTTTGCCGATTATCCGTTTTTTGCCCCGTTCCGTTCAGTGCCGTTGACGTCGGTGGCGACGGTGGCGCTCGCATTCCCGGCAGAGGCGATCCGCCAGGACATGGACGGCACCGGGTTTGTCGTTTCGCGCCGCAGCGATTACACGATGACGGCGTGCACATGGACGCATAAAAAATGGCCGCACACCGCGCCGCCTGGGAAGGCGCTCTTGCGCGGCTACGTCGGGCGCCCGGGCGATGAGGAGATTGTCGACCAACCTGATGATGAGATCGTCCGCATCGTATTGGATGATTTAAATAAAGTGATGAACATTGCCGGCCCCCCCGAGTTCGCTGTCATCTCGCGCTGGAAGCGAGCGATGCCGCAATACACGGTCGGGCACCGCGAGCGGCTGGCGCACATTAAGCGGCAGATGGCTTCTGAGCTGCCTGGAGTGTTTCTAGCTGGCAGCTCGTACGAAGGGCTTGGCTTGCCGGATTGCATTGACCAAGGCGAAAAAGCGGTGCGTGACGTGCTTCTGTATTTGCAGCAAGCACCAGTGCAACAGACGTCCGATCTGTACAGCAGCGTCCGTTAATCGACGGTTTTTCAACGCCCTGGTCCGTTTGCCGCTCACATTTGGACGTCGGTGCGGCCGCCCGCCGTTTGAAGTGAAAAGCAGCGGATGGCTTGTTTGTCTCTTTTGGTTCGTGGAAGTGGTTTCCGCCGCAAAAGGGATGTGAAAAGAATGAGGGAGAGGCTTGAACGGCGCTTCTACCCATTTGCTTGGAAAGGACGGGGGTCAGGAAAAAATTCCCTCCCCTAATGCGACGGCCCTTTACATCTATGTTGTTTGATAGTATAATGAATACGGATTGACCAAATTGTTCATTTAGTCAGTTTGAAGGATGAGGAGTATGGCAAGTGACCGCAAACGGCAAATCATTGAAGCGGCGGCCCAATCGTTTGCTGAGTTTGGCTACAAGGCGACGACGATGGAACAGATCGCCAAGCTCGCCAATGTCGGCAAAGGGACGATCTACACGTTTTTTAAAAGCAAAGAGGAACTGCTCGATGAAATCGTCTCTGGACTGATTGCGGAAATCAAGGCCGAGGCAGAGATGGCGATGGATTCATCGCTGCCGTTTTCCGAAAACGTCCATCGCGCTTTGTACCGCATTTTAGAAGTCCGTCAACGCCATCAGCTGACGGCGAAGTTGCTTCAAGAAGTGCGCAATATCGGTACGGCGGCGGTGCAAGACGTGCTTGCTAAACTGGATCGGGCGATGGTCGAGTTCATTCGGCAAAAAATTGATGCGGCGGTGGAAAAAGGGGAGATTCGTCCGTGCAATTCGGAAATTATGGCGTTTTTGATGCTCAAGACGTACATCGCCTTGATCGTCGATTGGGAAAAAGATCATGAACCGTTGACAAAAGAACAAATTGCGGAATTGTTTACGCTTTATTTTTTGCAAGGGTTGTCGAGGTAGATGATCCTCTTTTTTGTTGGAAATTGACCATATGGACAATTTGGTCATATGTTCAAAGGAGGGAGCGCCATATGCTGCGAAAAGAGTTGCGGGCCATCGTGCTCCGGCCGAAAGTGTTGATCCCGATCCTTGCTGTTCTGCTCATTCCTCTTCTGTACAGCGGGTCATTTTTATGGGCGTTTTGGGATCCGTACGGTCATTTGGACCGCCTGCCGGTCGCTGTCGTCAATGAAGACCAAGGAGCTAAGCTTGACGGCGAACCGATGCATCTTGGCGATGATGTCGTCAAGCGGCTGAAGGAAAAACATTCATTTGCATGGCATTTCGTCGGCCGAAAACAAGCTCTTCAAGGTTTGAAAAATGGAGAGTATTACATGGCCATCATCATTCCCAGCGATTTTTCCGCCAATGCGACGACGGTGCAACATGAAGCGCCGAAGCCGCTTCGCCTCATGTATATTCCAAACGAAGGGGCAAACTATCTCGTCGGAAAAATTGGCGATTCGGCTATTGCTGCTATTAAAGAAGAGATTGCCAAACATGTAACAAAAGCGTATGCGGAAGCCTTATTGTCGAAAATGAAAGAGGCTGGGAAGGGATTGCAGGAAGCGAGTGATGGAGCAACACGGCTGCACGATGGAATTGCATCGGCGGAAACAGGGAGTAAAAAATTAAAAAATGGAGTGAGTGCGGCCAATCAAGGAAGCGCCCGCCTTGAGGCGGGAGCCAATCAGGTAAAAGACGGTTCTGCCCAACTAGCCAAATATGTAACAGAACTCTCCGAGCAGTCCATTGTGTTTGAAAATGGCTTAAAATCAGCTGCTGATGGAGCCGGGCGAGTTCAAGACGGCATAACAACATTGCGGGATGGCCTAGGAAAACTTGCCGACGGAGGCCGACGTTTGACCGACGGGCAACAACAGGCGCAGGCTGGCGCAGAACGCCTCGCTGCAGGACTTCATGAGTCGTTAAATGGCATGAAAACATTGCAATCGCGCCTTCCACAGTTAAGGGAGGGAGCAAGCCAACTTCGAGACGGGGCCAAACAATTGTCTCAAGGAATGGAAGTTTGGCAGCAAAAAGCAGGAGAAGCGGCAACGGGGGCAACGAAGGTGAGCGAAGGTCTGCAGAGATATGATGCTGCCTTGCAGGCTCTTGAAGAAAAATCAAATGATCCGATGCAAAAAGCGGTGCTGAAGTCATTAGAAGAACAGTTGCAACCCATTTTGGAAGGAAGCCAAACGGTGGCGGCCGGCATCGGAAAGTTATCCGAATCTGCCGGACAGCTGCGAGACGGTGCGTCTCAGCTCGCCAATGGGGCATCAGTCCTCGCGAGTGGTCAACAAGCTGTTCAGACGGCGTTCGATAAGCTTACCGATGGGCAACAACAGCTCGCGGCAGGAGCTGATCAACTGATACATGCTCAACAACGTTTAGCGGATGGAACAAGCCAATTAACCAGCCAGCTTGATCGCGCTTACCAAGGGGCTCAGACTCTTGCTCAAGGAAGTGGGCAATTGTCAGAGGGGATGAATAAGCTGGCAAAAGGCTCTGAACGGCTCGTCTCTGGGACTCATCAATTGGCGGGAGGGGCAAGCAAGCTGACCGATGGCGCCGAACAATTATCAACAGGCGCGTCATCCCTTCACCAAGGATTGGGCCGTCTCCTTGACGGAAGCCAGTCATTATCATCGGGGTTGGCGAAACTCGAGAAAGGGTCAGGCGAGCTCTCACATCGTTTGGATCAAGGCGCCAAAGACGCGGCAAATGTTCACGCAAATGAACATGTCTATCAGATGATTGCCGACCCTGTGAAAAAAGAAAAAGAGCCGCTTCATCACGTGCCCAATTATGGAACCGGATTTGCTCCGTATTTCTTATCCCTTGGATTATTTGTCGGCGCCTTGCTGCTGACGATCGTCTTTCCGCTGCGCGAGCCGGCTGAACGTCCGTCGTCGGGCGCTGCCTGGTTTTTCGGCAAATGGGGCGTGCTCGTTTTGGCTGCAGCGGCGCAAACGCTCTTGGCCGACGCATGGCTGTTGTATGGGCTTGATTTGCATGTAGAAAGCGTCGGACGTTTTCTGCTGTTCACTTGGATCATCAGCATGACGTTTATGATGATCGTTCAATTCCTTGTCACCGTGTTTGACAACCCGGGGCGATTTCTTGCCATTTTGCTATTGATTGCCCAGCTAATTGGAAGCGCCGGCACGTACCCGATCGAGCTCGTTCCGAGTGCATTGCAGTCAATCCATCCGTGGTTGCCGATGACACATGCCATCCGTGGGCTGCGAGCGGTCATTTCAAGCGGAGATTTCTCGGTCATGTGGAAGGAAGCGGCGATCTTAATAGTTACAGCGGCAGCTTTTGCTTTTGCGACTCTCTTGTATTTCCGCCTGTTGTATCGCCGCCGTTATACAGCATCGGCCCAAATGGAACAGACCGCACAAGCGCAATAAAGTTTGAAGAAGGTGTTCCTAAAACGATGGGACACCTTTTTATTTGGAAAGACGTATTAAGGAACAACGCGAAGCGTTTCGTTTAAAAGAAATTCTCACTGCATCGGATGAGAGGAGAAGCATCTGGACTGTTTGGCTTGGATTAGGTTTAAAAAAGAAAGGACAGCCATAAGACGGGGCAAAAAAAATGCCTCCTTGTTGGAGACAGCTAAGAAAAAAGGCAGGTTGCATTGGGAACAGCCTTCACGCCAGCGGGGCAGCTGACGTCGTGACGCAAGAGATGCCCCGCTTACCTATTGGCGGTAAGCGGTGCCAAGGCAGTCAGAGCATGTGTTGCCGTAGCATTCATGTTGCTCATCGATCTCTTTGCCGCAGTGCGTGCATTTTTTAGGCGGTAAGTTTCTGAAAAATTCTAACACTTTGATCAACATTCCAATCCCCTCCGTTGTCTTGGTAAGTTTATTGTATTATAACACAAAGAAAAATGTCAATATGTGTTTTAAAACAAAAATCAACAAAGATGAAAAAATGGGTGTGGTCGTGTATGATGAAGACAAAACGAATGGAAGGAGAGAACGGAACATGAAATTGACGGTCATCGGCTATTGGGGAGGATTCCCTGCGGCGAATGAAGCGACTTCTGCCTATTTGTTAGAGCATGACGGGTTTCGTCTGCTCGTTGACTGTGGGAGCGGAGCACTAGCCAAGCTGCAAAATTACACGGCTGTTGAAAATTTGGATGCCGTCATCATTTCCCATTACCATTACGATCATATCGCTGATATCGGCCCGCTCCAATACGCGCGTCTCATTCAAAAAAATTTAGGAGCCGACTTGCCGGTTTTGCCGATTTACGGCCATGCGGAAGACGAGACGGCGTTTGCCCGCTTGACGCATAGCGGCATCACCGAGGGGATCGCCTATGATCCGGACAAAGAGCTGGCTGTCGGGCCGTTTTCGCTCACCTTTATGAAAACGGTCCATCCCGTGCCATGCTACGCCATGCGCATTACTGCCGGCGGCAAGACGGTTGTGTATACGGCCGATTCAAGCTATATACCGGAGTTTCTTCCGTTTGCTAAAGGAGCCGACTTGCTCATTTGCGAGTGCAACTTTTACGCCGGACAAAACGCAGCGCCGGCCGGGCATATGACGAGCGAGGAGGCGGCGGCCATTGCGGTGGGAGCACGTGTCGGAGAATTATGGTTGACGCATTTGCCGCACGTTGGCCGGCACGAGCAGCTGGTTGAGGAGGCTGGCCGGACGTTCCGCGGCGTCATCCGCCTCGCCCGCACCGGATTGACGTGGGCGCAATAGAGCAGCATTCAGGAAAGGAACAGCAAAGGAAACGCTTTCTCTTGTCCTTTGCTGTTCTTTTTTTTATAATGGATATAGTTCGAATTTTTTTACTTATAAAATGAATGGTCATTCATTCATTTTGGGGGAGGAGCACATATGAACGTCACGACGCGATTGGCGCAAATCGCCACACAGTTGCCGGAGAAGGAAGCGTATGTCTTCATGAAGGAGCGGTGCACGTACGAACAATTGAACGAAGCGGCTTCCCGTTTTGCCGACGGGCTGGCGCAACTTGGCATTCGCCGGGGCGACCATGTCGCCTTGCTGCTTGGCAACTCGCCGCAGTTCGTCATCGGTTTGTACGGGGCGCTGCGGCTTGGGGCGACCGTCATTCCCATCAATCCCATTTACACGCCTGAAGAAATTTTTTATATTTTGCATAACGGCGATGTCAAAGCGGTGATCGGCCTCGACCTGCTCGCCCCGTTGTTTGCGAAGACGAAGAAGCGGCTTCCGCTGCTTGAGCACGTGATCGTTTGTGAAACACCGGAAGGGAAGGAAAAAGCCATTTCCCTGTCGGAAGGAATGAAATCGTTTGCAGAAGTGTTAGCGGACGGCAGCCCGGATTTTACCGGCCCTGAACTGGATGATGATGATGTTGCCGTCATTTTGTACACATCGGGGACGACCGGCAAGCCAAAAGGAGCGATGCTCACTCATAAAAACATATACAGCAATGCCCAAGATACGGCCGATTATTTAGGCATCAATGAAAATGACCGCGTCATCGCTGCGTTGCCGATGTTTCATGTGTTTTGCTTGACTGTGGCGCTCAACGCCCCGCTAATGAACGGCGGAACGGTGCTCATTATGCCAAAGTTCAGCCCAGCAAAGTTGTTTCAGCTAGCCCGAGAGGAAAAGGCGACGATTTTTGCCGGCGTGCCGACGATGTACAATTTCCTTTATCAGTATGAAGGTGGAAGCGCGGACGATTTGCGGACGCTTCGCCTTTGCATCTCAGGAGGCGCTTCAATGCCGGTCGCTTTGCTTGAAAACTTTGAGAAAAAGTTCAACGTCATCATTTCAGAAGGATATGGGCTTTCGGAGGCGTCCCCTGTCACCTGTTTCAATCCTCTTGATCGGCCGCGCAAGCCTGGTTCGATCGGAACGAACATTAAAAATGTTGAAAATAAGGTCGTCAACGAGTACGGCGAGGAAGTGCCCGTCGGCGAAGTCGGAGAGCTCGTTGTCCGCGGGCCAAACGTTATGAAAGGGTATTACAAAATGCCGGAAGAAACGGCGGCTGCCTTGCGCGACGGCTGGCTGCACACCGGTGATTTGGCGCGCATGGACGAGGACGGCTATTTCTATATCGTCGACCGAAAGAAAGAGATGATTATCGTCGGCGGCTACAACGTGTATCCGCGCGAAGTCGAAGAAGTGCTGTACAGCCATCCAGATGTCGTGGAAGCCGCCGTGATCGGCGTGCCGGACCCGGACTACGGCGAAGCGGTGCGGGCGTATGTTGTCTCGAAAAATCCAGAGTTGACGGAAGCAGAGCTGATCGCTTACTGCCGTGGGCGATTGGCGAAATATAAAGTGCCGAGCGCGATTGACTTTTTGGACGAACTGCCGAAAAACGCCACAGGAAAAATTTTGCGGAGAGCGTTAAAAGAACGGTTCGCTTCTTCGTATGCTTGATAGTGCTGAATTTTCAGCACTTTTTTCTTTTTTTGAATAGTATATTGAAAATAAGAAGAGAAATTTATATAATTTAATGCATAAAAGTTTAAAAGGACTAAATTTCACTACATAGGGGGATGGGATCGTGGGTCAATCGATTCGGCGGTTCGCCGCAGTGTGTGCGGCCAGCTTTTTGCTGCTTAGCGGTTGCAGCGGCGCGAAAGAGACGGGAAGCAGCCAAGGAAGCAATGGGAAGAGTGAGAAAGAAAAGACGTACAAAATCGGCGTGACGCAAATTGTTGAGCATCCATCGCTCGATGCGGCGCGCAAAGGATTCCAGCAAGCGTTAAAAGACAAAGGGCTGTCCGTTGAGTATGACGTGCAAATCGCCCAAGGCGACCAAAGCAACAACCAAACGATCGCCAACAATTTTGTTTCAGATGGCGTCGACTTGATTTTTGCCAATTCAACGCCAAGCGCGCAGGCGGCGCTCAATGCGACAAAAGACATTCCGATCGTGTTCACGTCGGTGACCGACCCAGTCGGCGCGCAGCTTGTCCAATCGATGGAAAAGCCGGGCGGCAATGTGACGGGAACGACCGATACGCATCCGGAGGCCATTCCGAAAACGGTGCAGTTTATTGACAAATATATCAAAGGCAACCGCGTCGGCATGGTCTACAACGCCGGCGAACAAAACTCCGTCGCTCAAATCGAGCAGGTGAAAAAGGCGATGCAAGGAACAGATTTGCAAATTGTCCCGGTGTCCGTGTCGACGTCGGCAGAAGTGAAACAGGCGACCGAATCGCTCGTCGGCAAAGTCGATTGCCTGTACATCATCACCGACAACACCGTCGTCTCGGCGCTTGAGTCCGTCATTCAAGTGGCGAATGAGCACGACATTCCGCTTTTTGTCGGCGAACTCGATTCCGTCAAGCGAGGCGGTTTTGCGGCGTACGGGTTTGACTACTATGACATCGGCTACGAAGCTGGGGAAATGGCGGCGCAAATTTTGCAAGACGGCAAAAAGCCAGCCGATTTGCCAGTGCAATATCCACAAAAATTGAAGCTTGTCATCAACAAAAAGGCCGCCAAAGAAATGGGCATCGAGCTCAATCCCGAATGGGATTCCCTAGCGGAATACATTGAATAAACAGGGTTGATCGAGAAGATCGTTTTTCTCAAGGATGATGCGATGTATTGTTTTGCGAATATGTCTTGCGCACATATAACGATGATCTAAAAGGGTGTTCCGTTGCTTTGGGACACCCCTCTCGTCTTCAAAAGGTGGGTGAAGTTCGTGTGGACAGCCATGTTTAGCGCTGTTGAAGCAGGATTGATTTACGCGGTCATGGCGCTCGGCGTCTATTTATCGTTTCGCATTTTAGATTTTCCCGATTTGACTGTTGACGGCAGCTTTGTCACTGGCGCGTCCGTCGCCGCTGTGCTCATTGTCAATGGGGCCAACCCGTTTGCCGCCTCAGCCGCGGCGCTGTTGGCCGGATTTGCCGCTGGGGTGTTGACTGGGCTTTTGCATACGAAAGGGAAAATCAATCCACTGTTATCCGGCATTTTAATGATGATCGCTTTGTATTCGATCAATTTGCGCATTATGGGCAAATCAAACGTGCCGCTCTTGCAGCAGGAAACGGTCATCACCAAAATCACTGCCATCTGGAAGCAAGCTGGGTTGGATGCGGCGCTCAATCAGCTCATTTCCTTCACTGGCTTTGCGCCGCGGACATGGGCGGTGCTTGTATCCATGACGGTCGTGGCGCTGGCGGTCAAATGGCTGGTGGATTGGCTGTTGAAAACGGAGGTGGGGATCGCTTTGCGGGCGACCGGAGACAACAAGCCGATGGTGGCGAGCTTTTCCGCCAACACCGATTGGTTGATCGTGTTCGGCCTTGGACTGTCGAACGCACTCGTGGCGCTTTCCGGAGCGCTCGTCGCCCAGTATGGCGGATTCAGCGACGTCGGGATGGGAATCGGGATGATCGTCATTGGGCTCGCTTCCGTCATCATCGGCGAGGCGCTGTTTGGGGCCCGTTCGGTCACACGCGCAACATGGGCGGTCATCGGCGGCGCCATCGTCTATCGCCTCATTTTGGCGCTTGCGTTGCGCGTCGAGTTTTTGGAGACGGGCGATGTGAAATTGATTACCGCGCTCATTGTGATGATGGCGCTCATCGTGCCCAATCTGTTGGCGGCGCAAAAAGAACGGCAGCGGAGAAAGCGGAGGACCAAGGAGCTTGAGAGGGGGGAGACCGTTGCTGGAGTTGAAACGAATTACAAAAGTGTTTAACGAAGGAACGGCTGACGAGAAAATCGCCTTGCGCGGCATTGATCTGACGTTGGCTCCCGGCGATTTCGTCACCGTCATCGGCAGCAACGGCGCGGGAAAGTCGACGCTGATGAACATCATTTCCGGACGATTGTCCCCAGATGTCGGCGAAGTGTGGATCAACGGCCGCAATGTCACGGCGCTCAAGGAACACGCGCGCGCCCGATACATCGGCCGCGTCTTTCAAGACCCGATGGCCGGCACGGCTCCGCATATGACGATTGAGGAAAATTTGGCGCTCGCCTACAATCGGACGAAGCGGCGCACACTGCGCTTCGGTGTTACAAAGCAAAAGCGCGAATGGTTTCGGGAAACGCTAAGCACGCTCCATTTAGGATTGGAGGACCGGCTCACAGCCAAAGTCGGCCTTCTTTCCGGCGGGGAGCGGCAGGCGCTTTCCTTGTTGATGGCGACGTTTACAAAACCGGATGTGCTGTTGCTCGATGAACATACCGCCGCCCTTGATCCGGCGCGGGCGGAGCTTGTGACCGAGCTGACGAAGCAAATTGTGGAGGAGCACCGCCTGACGACGCTCATGGTCACACATAACATGGAGCAGGCGATTCGCCTTGGCAATCGGTTGATCATGATGGATGGCGGGCAAATCATTTTTGCTGCAGAAGGAAAGGAGAAAGAGGAGCTGACGGTCGAGCGGTTGCTTGAGGCATTCCAACGCATCCGCGGCAGCCAATTCGCGAGCGATCGCGCCGTGCTCAGCTCGTAAACGAGGCGAGGGGCTGACCCAAACGGTTGTCTATCTTCAAGACAGACACAACATACAGTGTGAAACAAGAAGCCGATGCGTATATACAGTGATGAAAGAGGGTGTCCCGATCCTTTTGGGACTCCCTCTGTTTGTTGGAAAAACTGATCAAGTCGTTTTCGTTGCTTGCCGATAGGCGGCTTGCAACGCCTTTGTCACCGTTCCTGAAATTCCGTTCCCGATTACCGTTTCGTCGACTTGGATGATCGGGGTGATGGCTGACGTCGTGCTCGTTAAAAACAGTTCGTCCGCCTTGGCAAGGTCGGTGGTGGAAAACGCCTCTTCGACAAATGGGATGCCGAGCTCAGCGCAAAACTGCTTCACTTTCGTGCGGACAATGCCGTTTAAAATTCGCTCAGTGGCTGGATGGGTGTACACTGTTTCATTTTTGACAAGGAAAATGTTTGATGAGCTGCCTTCGGTCACGATGCCGTCGCGATGGAAAATCGCTTCAAATGCCCCGCGCTCAACCGCTTCTTGTTTGGCCAATACGTTGGGCAATAAGTTCAAGCTTTTAATGTAACAGTATTCCCAGCGGACATCTTTCGTCAAAATCGCGCGCACCCCATGTGTCATTTCCTCGGTTTTCCGCGCCATCGGCTGGATGTAGGCGTACAAATTCGGCCGGTTTTCGGCTGGGAACGCATGATGGCGTGGGAAACTGCCGCGCGTCACCTGCAAATACAAAATCGCATCTTCCTGCACATCGTTGAGGCGGCGAAGCTCCTCAAGCTGTTCGATGAGCTCTTCGCAGCCAAACGGAACGGATAGGCGAATGGCGGCCGCTGAACGGTACAGCCGATCAAGATGCTCGCGAAGCCAAACGTATATCCCGTTATATAAACGGACGACTTCGTAGACGCCATCGCCGAATTGCAAGCCGCGCTCTTCCATCGGGTACGTTACTTGTTCATAACGGAGAATGCCGCGATCGGTCAATACATACCGTTTCACTGACATGGACGTGCACTCCTTTTTTGCAAAAATCCCGCATCGGTAAGCCGTGATTTTCATGTCCGAGTGGAGGGCAACACGTTTCCCATGAATCTTTTCTGTTGCCATCAATCATGAATCAGTTTGATTATATCATAGATTCGTCTCTTTCGGCGTTGATCTCGTGTTTGGCGTGAGCGGAAACAATGGATGGACGTTCGGGTTGCGAAATGAGACGAATTTTTAGACAATAAAGTTATCAATCTAGTCAAATGGAGGGGATGAATGGATGGAAACGACATGGGCAGCCGGCAAAATGGCGCCGTTTCGCCAAGGGGTGCAAGCAGGAGTAGCGATCGCCATCGGCTATATGCCGATCGCGCTGGCGTTTGGGCTGCTCGCCAAAACAACCGGACTGACGTTCGCCGAGACCGTGCTCATGAGCATCGTCGTCTTCGCTGGCGCCTCGCAATATATCGCGTTAAGTCTGCTTGCCGCTGGCACCGGGGTGTTTGAAATCGTGCTGACGACATTCATCTTAAACATTCGTCATTTTTTAATGTCGGCGTCCCTTAATGAAAAGGCTGAGCCGGACGCGCTTTGGAAAAAAGCGTTGTACGCCTTTGGCATTACCGATGAGACGTTTTCGGTGGCGGCGATGAAAGAAGGAACGATCGACGCCTCGTATATGTTCGGGCTCATTGCCATGGCGTATGGCAGTTGGATCGTCAACTCGGGCATCGGTTATGCCGCTGGGTCCGGTTTGCCGGAAAGTTTGCAAGAAAGCATGTCCATTGCCTTGTATGCCATGTTTATCGGCCTGCTTGTTCCAGCGTTGAAAAAACAGCGGAAAATCGTCTGGCTGGCGGGGCTGTCGGCTTTATTCAATTCGATCGGCACGTTTGCTCTTCACTTGTCGAAAGGCTGGTCGATCGTGTTGGCTACCTTGTTGTCGTCGGTCATCGTTCAATGGCTGACGAAGGAAGGGGGAAACGGCGGTGAATAGCACGATCGTATGGATGATCATCGGCATGGGAATCGTGACGTATTTGCCGCGCTTGTTGCCGTTTGTGTTGCTCGGCCGCGTCGGTCTGCCGCCGTTTTGGCAAGGAGTGCTGAAAAACGTGCCGTATGCGGTGCTTGGGGCGCTCATTATTCCGGATGTATTTTTCATCCAAGAGGATTTGTTGTTCGGCGTTGTCGGCTTTGCGGCGGCCGTCATCACGGCCTGGTTGGGGGCCAACGTCATGATCGTCGTGCTCGCGGCGGTTGCGGCGCTCAGCCTGTATTCTTTCTTTGCATGAACCTGAGGCTGATCCAAAACGCGAGTGCGTTTTGGGTTAGCCCCCTTTTCCTTTTGCGACAGGTATGCAAACCTGCTGCTTGGTTATGACAATTCCTCCATAATCGCCTCGTATACCTCATCGACATGAAATCGAGATGAGGAAAAAATCGCGGTATTGATGAACAATATAAGACCATTTTCCTAATTGAAAAAAGTTTCAAAAAAATGCTTGCACTTTTGTTTCTCTGTTATATAATAAAATCGTAAATAAAATAATGTAATATAACAATAGAGAGATGGGGGAAGGAAAAATGGCGTCATTTGCTGAACGTGTCCGACAATTAGAAGAAACCTGGAAAAACGAGGAGCGCTGGAAAGGAATCGTCCGTCCGTACAGCGCGGAGGATGTCATTAAACTGCGCGGCTCGCTTGACATCGAGTATACGCTCGCTCGACGTGGGGCGGAAAAATTATGGAAGCTGCTTCATACAGAAGATTACGTCGCGGCTCTTGGCGCGCTGACTGGAAATCAGGCGGTGCAACAAGTGAAAGCAGGCTTGAAGGCGATTTATCTAAGCGGTTGGCAAGTGGCGGCCGACGCCAACCTCGCCGGACAGATGTATCCGGACCAAAGCCTGTATCCGTCCAACAGTGTCCCGCATGTCGTCAAGCGAATCAATCAAGCGTTGCAGCGCGCGGATCAAATTCAATACTTAGAAGGAAGCGGGGACGTGGACTACTTTGTACCAATCGTGGCCGATGCCGAGGCGGGATTCGGCGGCCAACTGAACGTTTTTGAGCTCATGAAGGCGATGATTGAGGCCGGAGCAGCCGGCGTCCATTTTGAAGACCAGCTGTCGTCGGAGAAAAAATGCGGCCATTTAGGCGGCAAAGTGCTTTTGCCGACGCAAACGGCGATTCGCAACTTGATCGCGGCGCGGTTGGCCGCCGATGTCATGGGGGTTCCGACGGTGCTCATCGCACGAACTGACGCGAACGCTGCTGATTTGATCACAAGCGACATCGATCCGCGCGATCAAGCGTTTATCACTGGGGAACGGACTCCAGAAGGGTTTTATCGCACAAGAGCTGGTTTAGATCAAGCGATCGCCCGCGGGCTTGCCTATGCGCCATATGCCGACCTCATTTGGTGCGAGACGAGCGAGCCGAATTTGGATGAGGCGCGCCGATTTGCCGAAGCCATCCATGAGAAATTCCCCGGCAAGCTGCTGGCGTACAACTGCTCGCCGTCGTTCAACTGGAAGAAAAAATTGGACGACGAAACGATCGCCAAATTCCAGCAAGAGCTCGGCAAAATGGGATACAAATTCCAATTCGTGACATTGGCCGGTTTCCATGCGCTCAACTACAGCATGTTCGAACTGGCGCGCGGCTACAAAGAGCGCGGCATGGCGGCGTACGCCGAGCTGCAGCAAGCGGAGTTTGCCGCCGAGAAGTATGGCTATACGGCGACGCGCCATCAGCGCGAAGTCGGCACGGGCTATTTCGACGAAGTCGCCCAAGTGATCTCTGGCGGCCAATCGTCAACCGTCGCTTTGAAAGGATCGACCGAAGAGGAACAGTTTACGACAGCGTAATGCAAACCGATCGCAAACGAAGACGAAAGCCCGGCTTGACCGGGCTTTTTTTGTGTATAAAAGGAAAAAGATGGAGCATCCTATAGGCGTAGGGAGGCGATGGGATGGAAAAAAACAAAAGCAACCTGCCGGAGCTGATGCCCGCCGAGTTTCGTGTCAGCACGGATCTTCATTTTGAGCAATGGTCGATGAATGAAGAGACGTATGCTGGCGACTCGGTCGGCGAGCATACCGCGTTGGAACAAGCGAATGAATATTTAGCATCCAAAGAAATCGGCCAAACGTTCGAAAACTCCTAGAACGCCCATGACGATTGTCATGGGTTTTTTCATTAGATTTTTTGCAAAATATAGAAAAATATAACTGCTGATGGTATGATAGGAGTAGTGAGCGAGTTGATTAAGAGAGGAGATGAACGGATGAAAGTCAATGAATTCATTGTATTGGAGCAATTCATCGTAAGCCGTTATACGATGGCGATTCTCCCCTACTTTTTAAACAGCGATGTGTATGCGAAAGTCATTGAAGAGGACGGCGAATATATCATCAAACAAACGCCGATTGACATTATTAAACATAGTTGTGATTATTACGGAAGCAGCTTTCAAGGAAGAAAAGAAGGAACAAAAGCTGTCATTGGCATTACTCATAAAGCGCCGATCGCCATTGAACCAGCCAATGAAATTTACGTATTTCCAACCGCCTCTCCGCGTGACTCCCGCTGCGTTTGGCTCTCGCACATGCACGTCTATCGGTATGAGCCTGCCAAATATGAGCGGACCATCGTTTATTTCCGCAACGGAAAAAGCATATCCCTCGATGTTTCCTGCAAATCGTTCATCAACCAGCTATACCGAACGGCTCAACTTCGGACAAAATTATCCGAGCGGATGGAAGCGAGGGAGCGCAAACTCCAATACATATTTCGCATGCAGCAAGAAAAACAGAGCTAGCTGAACAAATTGATAAAAATGGATTTTCCTAAAGATGAGTTCAAATTAGGCGCCTGGACGTGTAAAATAAAGATATAAACGGCATTTGAATGGGGAATAGACATGGATATGGAAACAATCAGACAATGGTTCACGCTCGACAGCATCCTTTCCCTGCTCGAACAATACCGCTCTTTCGGCGTGCTTCCCGGCATCGCAGCGACGCTGCTTGAGTCGTTTTTTCCCATTTTGCCCATGTTCGTCTTCGTGATGGCGAACGCAGCGGCGTTCGGACTATGGAAAGGGTTTCTGATCTCTTGGCTAGGCGCTTCACTTGGCTCGCTCATTGTGTTTTGGCTGACGCGGAAAGTGGGGCAGAAGCGTTTTTTTCACTTTGTCCGTCGCCACCCGAAAGTGCGGCAATTTATGCATTGGATTGAGCGACACGGATTTGGTCCGCTGTTTTTGTTGTATTGCTTTCCGTTCACCCCATCGGCGCTCGTCAATATTGTTGCTGGGCTGTCGCGCATCAGCCGCCAGCAGTTTGTATTGGCGGTGCTGCTAGGAAAGATGATCATGGTGTTTACCATCAGTTTTATCGGCTATGACTTAGAGGCGCTCATCCGTCAGCCGTTGCGCACGGCGATGATCGCCGTAGTCGTTCTGTTGCTTTGGTATGCCGGAAAACGGGTGGAAGCGCGATTTTCATTGACGGAAAAACAAGGCGGCGAGGAGGGCGGGGAGTGACAAAGCAAAAGGAAAAAGAAAAACGAGGCCGCCGATGGCTTTGGTTTGTTGCTGCTTGCATTGTCGCCGCGCTCCGGTTGTTCGTGTTCAGCAATTACGTGGTGGAAGGAAAATCGATGATGCCGACGCTAGAGAGCGGCAATTTGTTGATCGTCAATAAACTTTCCTACGACATAGGGCCTATTCGCCGGTTTGACATTGTCGTTTTTCACGCCAACAAAAAGGAAGATTACGTTAAGCGAGTCATCGGTCTGCCTGGCGATCGGATCGAGTACAAAAACGACGTCTTGTATGTCAACGGAAAAAGAGTTGACGAACCGTATTTGCGCCCGTATAAGCAAAAGTTGCTTGATGGCAGGCTGACCGGGGATTTTACGCTTGAGGAGGTGACTGGGAAAACACGGGTGCCTCCCGGCTGCATTTTCGTTCTTGGCGATAACCGGCTTAGCAGCTGGGACAGCCGCCATTTTGGGTTTGTCAAAATCAACCAAATTGTCGGCAAGGTGGACTTTCGCTACTGGCCGTTTAAACAGTTCGCCTTTCAGTTTTAACCTCTGTCCGAAAGAAGTCTTCCGCTTCTATAACGAAGTGAAGCTTCGCAGACCAATAAATGGGATCCTTCGAAGCGAGGTTGTTCAGCCGTCCGACAGTCGCTGACATGTCGGCTCGCTCCACAAAAAGAAATAAACGTTAACGTTTCAGATTGCCTCCATATAACCCACAGCCGGAAGGCGTTTTTTTCTTCCTAAAAACGAACATACGTGCTAAAATAAAACAAATAGAGGAAACGAATGGTGGTGGATACAATGTCGCTGCGGTTTTTGCTCGGGCGGTCAGGAAGTGGGAAAACGGCTGTCTGCCTCGAAGAAATTCGCCGTCAGCTGCAAGAGGATCCAAAAGGAAGGGTGATCGTCTATCTCGTTCCAGAGCAAATGACGTTTCAATGTGAATACGCGTTGATACATACCGATGGAGTGGGCGGGATGATTCGGGCTCAAGTGTTCAGTTTCACTCGCCTCGCTTGGCGCGTGCTGCAGGAAACAGGCGGTATAACCCGGTATCACATTCATGATGTTGGCGTGCAGATGATGATCCGCAAAATTATTGAGCAACGCAGACAAGAGCTGAAACTGTTTGGGCGCGCGGCGGACAAACATGGCTTTATTGAGCAGCTGAACGAAATGATCGCTGAATGTAAGCGATATTGCTTGACGCCCGATGAACTCCGCCGTCATGCCGAAGCGCTCGAGAACGGGTCAAGCCAGCCGGGGCGCCGTTTGCTGGCTGATAAGTTGAGCGATGTGGCGCTCGTTTATGAGGAGCTTGAGAAAGGCCTTGCCGGCCACTATCTTGATTCGGAAGATTATTTGCGTCTGCTGGCTGAACATATTCCGCGCTCAAGTTATTTGCGGGATGCTGACATTTATATCGATGGCTTTCATCATTTCGCGCCGCAAGAATATATGATCATCGAACAGCTTCTTCGCCATTGCCGGCGCGTCACCGTGTGTTTGACGATCGACCGGCCGTATGACGACGGAATGCCGGACGAACTTCATCTCTTTTATTTGCCGGCGCAAACATACCGTCAGTTGTGCGAGCTGGCGCTAAGCAATGATATTGCGATCGAAGAGCCGATCGTGCTTTCGGCCAACCGCCGCCATGAGGACAGGGCTCTCGTACATCTTGAGGCGCAATTTCATCGCCGCCCGTTGCTTCCATATCGTGCAGAGACCGATGCCATCCATCTTTATGAGGCGTCCAATCGCCGAGCGGAAATCGAAGCGGTCGCACGCGAAATTATTCGCCTTGTCCGTGATGAAGGGGCCCGCTATCGCGACATTGCGCTGATCATCCGCCAGACGGAGGCGTACCGTGATCTGGTGAAAACGGTGTTTTTTGATTTTGGGATCCCGTATTTTATGGATGAAAAAGAGCCGATGCACCACCATCCGCTCATTGAACTCGTGCGCGCTGCCTTAGAGACGGTCGTGACGCGTTGGCGATATGAAGCGGTGTTTCGGGCGGTGAAAACGGATTTGCTTTTTCCAGCGGACGGTGATCTGCATATGTGGCGCGAGGCGGCCGACAAGCTTGAAAATTATGTGCTTGCTTACGGAATCAAAGGGGATAAGTGGACAAACAATGAGCGTTGGACGTATCGGCGCTATCAGGCGCTTGACGGTTTGAACGTGCCGCAGACAGACGAGGAGCGCCAGTTTGAGGACAAGCTCAATGAATGGCGCGAGGCGCTGGCCGCCCCGCTCCGCCGGTTGGAGCGCCGTCTGCGCCGGGCAGAGGACGGACAAGGGTTTTGCATGGCATTATATCTGTTTTTGGAAGAATTGCAGATTCCAAAAAAACTAGAGAAAATGAGCGCGCAAGCAGAAGCAGACGGCCGCCTCGTTGAAGCGCGCCAGCATGAACAGGCATGGAACGCTGTCATCGATCTGCTTGATCAATATGTCGAAATGCTTGGGACAGAATCGCTGTCGCTCAACGAGTTTGCCAAGATTATTGAGGCTGGGCTCGATCGGCTCGAATTCTCCCTCGTGCCGCCGGCGATGGACCAGGTGATCGTCGCACAGCTTGATCGCTCGCGTTTAATTGGGGTGCACTATGCGTTTGTAATCGGCGCCAATGAGGGCGTTATTCCAGCGAAAGTGAAGGACGACGGGCTGATGGCCGAAATGGAGCGCGAGCAGCTGCGCGAAATGGGGGCAGCGCTTGCTCCGGGGGGACGGGAGCAGCTGTTTTACGATCCGTTTTTTGTTTACTTGGCGCTCGTTTGCCCAAGCCGCCGGCTGTACGTCACGTATCCGCTTGCTGATGGCGAAGGGAAGGCGCTGATGCCTTCACCGCTCATCAGGCAGCTGGCTGAACTGTTTCCGCATGCTCCGGTGCATCTGTGCGGCAACGACCCGTTCGACGCCCCGGCAGAAAAAGCAGAGGCGTTCGTGACCGCGCCGCGGGCGACGCAAACGTATTTAATCAGCCAACTCCAAGCATGGAAGCGCAACTACGGCATCGATCCGCTTTGGTGGGATGTATATAACACGTTCATCGGCCACCGGGACTGGAAGGAGCAGGTGCGGCATGCTGTTTCCGCGCTCTTTTATACAAACGGAGCAAAGCCGCTCAAAAAAAAGTGGAGCCAGCGGCTGTACGGCGAAAAAATTCAGGCGAGCGTCTCGCGCATGGAGCAGTTTCAAAAATGCCCGTATGCCCATTTCGCATCGCACGGACTGCGGTTGAAAGAGCGAAACGTTTTCCGGCTTGAGGCACCGGATGTTGGGCAATTGTTCCATGCCGCCATCAAGCAAATCGCCGATCGGTTGCGTGAACAGCATCTTGATTGGCGCGAACTGTCAAGACCAGACTGCGAACGGCTGTCGGCCGAAGCGGTCGAGCGAATCGCCCCGCTCATCCAGCAGCAAGTGCTCTCAAGCTCTCATCGCTATGAATATATGAAACGAAAATTAAAACATGTTGTTGCTCGTACAACCCATGTGTTAAGTGAGCATGCGCGGGCGAGCGGATTCGTTCCGATCGGACTTGAGCTTTCGTTTGGCCCGAACGGCGACCTGCCGCCGCTTCGGTTTCGTCTTCGCGATGGCACTGTGATGGAACTCATCGGGCGGATCGACCGCGTCGATAAGGCGGAAAGCAGCCAAGGAGTGCTTCTTCGCATTATTGATTACAAATCGAGCGCGAAAACGCTCGATTTAACGGAAGTATATTACGGCTTGGCGCTGCAAATGCTCACCTACTTGGACATCGTGCTGACGTATGCCGAACAGCTTGTCGGACAGCCAGCCTTGCCGGCCGGGGTGCTTTATTTTCATATCCACAATCCGATCGTTCAAGCGAAGCAATGGGTGGATGACGAAATCGAAATGGCGAAAAAGTTGCTTGAACCGTTTCGGATGCGCGGGCTGCTGCTTGCTGATGTCGAGGCGATCCGACTGATGGACAGCCGAACGGAAGACGGACAATGGTCGCTGATTGTGCCTGCTCAGCTTACGAAAAGCGGGTCGATCCATTCGCGTTCGTCGGTGGCGAGTCCATCCGATTTTGCCACGCTTCGCCAGCATGTCCGCCGTTTGTTTATCGACATCGGCGGACAAATCGTCGACGGCGTCGTGTCGATCGCCCCGTACAAGTTGAAAGATAAAACGGCATGCGATTTTTGCTCATTTAAACCGGTCTGCCAATTTGATGAGGCCCTCTCCGGCAACGAATACCGGAAGCTTGCTCCGCAAACGAAGGAAGCGGTGATGGAAAAACTAGCGGAAGGGAAGGAAGAATAAATGAACGTCACGATTCGTCCGAAGCCGGCTGGGAGCCGATGGACGGATGAACAATGGAAGGCGATCGCCGCAGGCGGCCGCGATATTCTTGTCGCTGCGGCGGCCGGATCCGGGAAAACGGCCGTTCTTGTTGAGCGGATCATTCAAAAAGTGACAGCGGAAGAAGGAGCAGTCGATATCGACCGATTGCTCGTCGTTACCTTTACCAATGCGGCGGCCGCGGAGATGAAAGCAAGAATCGGCGAGGCGCTTGAACGCGAACTCGCCAAGCGGCCGCATTCGCTCCATCTGCGGCGTCAACTCAGCCTGCTCCCCCGAGCGGCGATCTCGACGCTTCATTCCTTTTGTTTGGATGTTGTCCGCAAGCATTACTATTTGCTCGATTTGGATCCATCGTTTCGCATCGCGGATGAAACGGAAATCGAGCTGTTGAAAGAGGATGTCCTTGAAGAGCTGCTTGAGGAGGAATACGGAAAGCCGGACAACGAGCGGTTTTTCGCTGTGGTGGATGCCTATACGGGCGACCGGAGCGATGCAGAGTTGCAGGAGATGATTATCGCCCTTTATGAATTTTCCCGCTCCCATCCCGAGCCGGACGAATGGCTGGACGGCTTGACTGCGATGTATGATGTCGACGAACGAACAGATATCAAGACGCTGCCAGCAGCCCGCTATATCGCGCAACATGCCGCGATGGAGATGGCGGCGGCCAAACGGCTGATCGAAAGGGCGCTTGAGCTTGCAGAAGAACCGGGCGGACCGCGGCCGTATGCGGAGCGGTTGCGCGAAGATCAAGATCTGATCGCTGATTTGGAAGCGCGTCTTTCTGGACCGTGGGTCGAGCTGCATCACGCGCTCAAGACGCTGTCGTTTGGGCGGCTTCCGGCTTGCCGCGGCAAGGATTATGACGAGCGGCTGATCGATGAGGCCAAATCATTGCGCGATCAGGCGAAAAAGAAAATAGAGGGGCTGCGCGACAATGTATTTTCGCTTGATCCATCCGTCTGGCTCCGCCATATGCGGGAGATGAAGCCGATCATTGAAACGATTGCCAACCTTGTCCGGCGTTTTGCCGCCATGTTCCAAGCAGCGAAACGGGAAAAAGGCATCGTCGATTTTTCCGACTTGGAGCATTACTGTTTGCATGTTTTGCGGCGGCGCGACCCGAAAACGGGCGCATGGCAGCCTTCTCCTGTCGCCTTGGAATACCAAGCGCAGTTTGATGAAGTGCTCGTTGACGAGTACCAAGATACGAACCTCGTTCAAGAAGCGATTTTGCAACTGGTGAAAAAGGGGAGTGAACGGACCGGCAATTTGTTTATGGTCGGGGACGTCAAACAGTCCATTTACCGGTTCCGCCTCGCCGAGCCGATGTTGTTTTTGGGCAAATACAAACGATTCACCGCCGACGGAGAAGCAGGGGGAATGAAAATCGACCTCGCGAGCAACTTCCGCAGCCGCCGCGAGGTGTTGGACGGAACGAACTTTCTGTTCGCGCAGCTCATGGGGGAAACCGTCGGCGAAATGGTTTACGATGAAGCGGCGCAGTTGAAATACGGAGCCGATTACCCGGAAGGGGAGGATGCGGCGCCGGAAGTCATGATCATCAACCGGCAGCGTGCGTCGGAAGAGGACGAAGAGGAAGCGGCGGAGCTCGAGGCGCGGCTGATGGCGAAAAAAATCAAAGAGATCGTTTCTGCGCCGTTTTATGTATACGATCGTTCAAGCGGGCAGCCGCGGCGCGCCATGTACCGTGACATCGTCATCCTTGTCCGTTCGATGACGCATGCGCCGCAGATGATCGAGCAGCTGCAGGCGCAAGGCATCCCGGCGGCTGCGGATTTATCATCCGGTTACTTTCAGGCGACAGAAATTTCCGTCATGCTCTCACTGTTAAAAGTGATCGATAACCCGCACCAAGACATTCCGCTCGCCGCGGTGCTCCGGTCGCCGCTCTTTCGTTTTGACGAGAATGAGCTCGCCATGATTCGTCTCGCCGATCCAAAAGGCACGTTTTATGAAGCGCTCTGTTCGTTTCGGCAAAAACGGGCGGAAACGGAAGAAGAGGCCAAAGCTCAACGAAAGGCGTCGGCTTTTTTGGACCGTCTTGACGGCTGGCGCACGATGGCGCGCCGCCGTTCATTAGCAGATCTCATTTGGCAGCTGTACCGCGATACGCAATTTTATGATTTTGTCGGCGCACTGCCGGCCGGCAGGCAACGACAGGCGAACTTGCGCGCTTTGTACGACCGCGCACGACAGTATGAGTCGACGTCGTTTCGTGGGCTGTTCCGCTTCCTTCGCTTCATCGAGCGGCTGCAAGAGCGCGGCGACGATTTAGGAGCAGCTCGTCCGCTCGGCGAGCAGGAAGACGTTGTGCGCGTCATGACGATTCACAGCAGCAAAGGATTGGAATTTCCGATCGTGTTTCTTGCCGGGCTTGCGCGTTCGTTTCATACACGTGATTTGCATCACCCATATTTGCTTGATAAAGAGCTGGGCTTCGCTGCTCGCTTTGTCCACCCACGGCTGCGCATCAGCTATCCGACGCTGCCGTTGTTGGCGATTCAAGCGAAAAAGCGGCTTGAGTTGCTCGCTGAGGAGATGCGCATTTTGTATGTCGCGCTTACAAGGGCAAAAGAGAAGCTGTATTTGCTGGCGTCGGTCAACGATGCGGCCAAGGAGATTGAAAAATGGAAAAGCGTTGTTTCAGAACGCGGATGGCTTCTCCCTGACGATGTGCGGGCTTCGGCTCGCTCCTACTTGGATTGGATCGGCCGGGCGCTCATTCGTCATCGCGATGGAGAAGCGCTTGCGGGAACGAAAGCGTCTGAAGAGGTCGCTTCCCATCCGTCTGTGTGGCGCATCGCCATCGTGCCGGCTGCCGATTTGCGCGGCGAAGAGGCGGCAAGAGAGGAGATGAATAGCGCCGTGCTTCTTGCCCTCGAACAAGGCCGACCCGTTCCCGTGGAAGGAGGGTGGCAGAAGGAGGCAAAACGCCGCTTGTTGTGGCGGTATTCGTATGAGAAAGAAACGGCCGTGCGCGCCAAGCAATCGGTGTCAGAACTCAAAGAACATCGCGCACTTT